>NZ_JAXBMD010000003.1:0-345302 GCF_033963825.1 Cognatiyoonia sp. IB215446
TGGCGGCGGCGGTGGCGGTGGCGGCGGTGGCGGTGGCGGCGGCGGCGGTGGCGGCGGTGGCGGTGGCGGCGTATCAGACCCATCAGCTGCAGCTGCAGCTTTTACGGCTGCGCGGACAGCATCGCGGATAGAGCCACGGGATCTATCTGACGTGTTGCTTGCCGCTTCTGCTGCTGGCGCCTGAAACGGAACCGACCGAACTGCTGCGGCGGGTACGTTGTCAGCCTGAGAGGCCGAGGCTGTCACCGTTTCGGCCGACGCTTCACTTTCTACACTTTCAACGCTCCGGGCGCTGGAAAAGACAGGACCATCCGAGGGTTCACTGGTGGACAATGATGCCAAGCTCGCAGCTGGCATCCCGACAACACCTGCCGTGATCGACGCGAGCTGTTCTGTCGTAAGAGTATCCCCAGTAGCGTGAACGGTGTGAGTCCCCGCATCGAGTGTCGTGAAAGCGCGCTGAGTGGTTGATGCGCTGCCATCAGTGCTCAGAATTTCGGTGTCACCGATGCGAAGCGATACTGCGATACCCGAAGGTACGGTGAAAGCATAGGTTCCGCTGCTTGGCACGGCCAGATTAACAGCAAAGCCGTTTTTCTCAGCAGCAATCAACGTAAGACTTGCACCCGACTCTACGAGGGTCTGCGACGCGACAGAGTTTTGGATACTTTGGGCAGATACACTAACTGCCGCTGCTGACAGGATCAGCGGCGTTACAACCAACAGGCTTGATCGACTAAAGTTCATATTCACGCTCTCATTGATGAGTGTCTGGGTCCCGCCAGACTATTGATTGGATTTGGACGAAAATGTGTCCGCCGAACAACCTGCATCCAGCTTTTGCTTACAATCGGCGGCAAAACGCCCACGTTCGTTATCAAATGGTGAACATTGAACGTGATTATGCCGACTGTGTTTCCACTTAGACGGGTGCATTGGGCACAAGGCGTGGTTTTGTGCCTCAATTGGGATAAAGTCTAAACGCGCGGCTTGTTATTGAGATGCGGACGAATCACATCAGCGGCGACAGAAAGAGACGGTCCGGAATGTTAGTGGATATAAATGCGCCCGATCGGCTGCCGAATGTATTAGTGGAAAATGGCCGACTGTCCAAAGCGGACCTTGCAAAGGTCACCGAAGCGGCCACAGCCACCGGGCAGCCGGTGCGTGCCGTGCTCGACCGCCTAGGACTGATCTCGCAAAAGGAGTGGGCGCGCAGCTGTGCCGAGCATTTGGGCCTGCCGCTTGTCAGCATTGATGATATTCCCGAACGGCTGCCCGAAGACCCACGCCTTTCGTCGGACTACCTGATCCGCAACGCCATCGCCCCGATTGAGATTGCTGCCGACCGCGCCTATTTCGCCGTGGCAGATCCGTTTGATCCTGACGCAACTGCGGCGCTTGAGATGATCTTTGGATCTTCGCTCGCGCTCGCCGTCGCCACGGATCGCGATATCGAACTGGCCATGACCCGCAGTCAGGAGGCGGCGGCGGCAGGTGCAGACACTATAGATATAGTGACCGCCCGGCAGGGCGGCATCGATCTTGATACCGACAAGCTGACCGAACTTGCCAATAACGCACCCACGGTGCGGTATCTCGATACATTGTTCGACCAGGCGGTTGAGATGCGCGCGACCGACATTCATCTTGAGCCCACGGCCAAGCTCGCCCGCGTGCGTCTGCGGGTCGATGGTGAGCTGGTTGAGGTACAGGCGCCGGACAAGTCTATATATGAAGGTGTAATCTCTCGCCTGAAAATCCTAGCAGGTATGGATATCAGCGAACGTCGGCTGCCGCAGGATGGGCGCATCCGCCAGCGCCTCGCAGGTCGAGATATTGATATGCGTGTCGCCAGCGCACCAATGATCCATGGCGAAACCATTGTACTGCGTCTTCTGGATAATCATGAAGGCTTGTCGCAACTCGCCGATCTGGCGCTGCCCGCCCACGTCAGCAAACGCATCAACGCGGCCATCAGCCAACCCAACGGGCTGATCCTTGTCACCGGCCCCACCGGCAGCGGGAAGACGACAACGCTGCACGCCGCGATGAACGCGCTCAACGAAACGCGCCGGAAGATCGTGACTATCGAAAACCCGGTTGAGATCCAGACACCGGGCCTGCAGCAGATCGAGGTGAATGCCGAACTTGGCTGGACCTTTGCCGCAGCCTTGCGCACCGTGCTGCGTCACGACCCCGATGTAATCATGGTGGGTGAGATCCGCGATAGCGAAACGGCGGAACTGGCGGTGCGCGCCGCTATGACCGGACACCTTGTGTTTTCAACCCTCCATACGAACACAGCGCATGATGCGGCGACCCGTCTGGTTGATCTGGGCGTGCCGGAATACCTGATCCGCTCGGTTGTGCGATTGGTAGCAGCGCAACGATTGGTGCGCCGGGTCTGCCCGGTTTGTGCGCAGCCTGTTGATCTGTCCAAGCGCCCCAAGGTCAAGGACCTATTTACAAAACTCGATAGGCGAACTGGCGGTCAGACCGATCCCTCAAACTGGACGCTGAAAAAGTCGGTTGGCTGCGACGCTTGTAACCAGACCGGATTTCAGGGGCGGATCGCGCTATTTGAAGCCATGGAACCCGATGAGGTTTTCACCACCAAGGAGAGTGCGCGCGCACAACAGCTCCAGACCATGGGGTCAGAAGCCGTGCGCCTCGTCGCCGAAGGTGAGACCACGATGGAAGAGGTCATGCGCATCCTGGGGGTCAAGTATTTTTAGGTAACGCGGGATGGAGCAAGCACAAAAGTCATTTGCCTACGTGGCCCGCGACGCTTCGGGCGCACGTCAATCAGGCGTTGTATCCGCGCTTGACACAAAAGACGCGACACGAGCCCTGCGGGCACAGGGGCTGTTTCCGATCAGTCTGGACGTTGATGATGGCACCGCCAAACCCGGCACGGCAAAGCGTCGGGCAAGGGGTAAGGGGCACCTCACCCCGCGACAAACCGGCGACTTTCTTGTGCGTCTGGCAAAACTCTCCAGTCGGCAAATCCAGGCAGAGCGTGCGCTGGCCATCATTGGCGACGGCGGACAGGATCCGATCTCGCAAGCCGCTATACGCATGCGCGATAGTCTTCGCGAAGGCGCGCCGCTCTCTCGTGCACTAGAAGAGAAGGCAGGCATTGACGATCCCGTCACATTGTCCCTGATCAAAGGCGCTGAGGTTTCGGGCGACATGGGCAGCGCGCTGACAACATCGGCGGACATCATGCAGAACCGTCTGGAAATCCGGCGCCGCATCGTCACCGGCCTGACCTACCCCACTATATTACTTGTCGTGGCACTTCTGTCGCTTGGCCTGATAATGATCGCGATCATCCCGCAATTTCGGCCCCTGATCGCGGACCGGATTGACCTGGTCCCGCTGATGGGCCGCGCCGTCTTTGCCGTCTCTGGCGTGTTGGCCGGTCTTTGGCCGATCATAGTTTCAGCGCTTCTTATCCTCATCGGCGGCATGATCATTGCAGCACGGCGCGGTGTGCTGGGCCGGATCATGACAAGCATCGGCAACCGCATCCCCGTGATCCGCCGCATGCTCTTGCGCAATCAGATGATGCTCTTGCTGCATGTGCTGGGCGCGCTCCTCAGCCGCGAAATCACCCTCAGCGGAGCGTTGCGTGTCGTTTCCAAATCCACACCGCCCGGTCCCGTGCGGCAAGGCATCACCAAGGTCACGCAAGAGGTCGAAAATGGGGTTGCGCTCTCCACCGCGATGCGCAACGAAAAGCTGCTGCCGCGCGACGCGATCGAGATGATCCGCATCGGGGAAGAGGCGGGCGATCTAGGAACAATGATCAGCCGCACCTCTCTCGATATGCGCGAAGCGGCAGATCGTGATCTTGAACGGTTCCTGCTATTGTTCCAGCCCGCCCTGATTGTCATCGTCGGCCTTTTGATCGGAGTAAGCCTTTATGCCCTATTTTCAGCAATCGTGTCGGTCAATGCCATCACGTTTTAGGCGCAGATCGACCCGCAGGCGTCCTGCCACCGCCGGCTTTTCGCTGATCGAAATGCTGGTGGCGGTCGCAATTGTGGGCCTCTTGATCGGCGTCGTCGGTCCTGCCGCGATGCGCCAGCTACAATCGTCGCGCGTAACCACAGCCGAGGCGCAGATCACTCAATTGCGCAGCGCGCTCGACATCTTTCTGATCGAAGTTGGCCGCTACCCGACCGAGCAGGAGGGGCTGAATGCCCTGATCAACGGTGCGGGCACAATCCCCGGCTGGAACGGGCCCTATCTGCGCGATGGCAACCTGCCTGCTGACCCTTGGGGCGGCACCTTCCTCTACAGTCTTGATCAGGGTCAGGTGCGGATCACATCGCTGGGTGCAGATGGCCAACCGGGCGGCACGGGCGTGGATGCAGATGTGGAGGGCTAGGCGAAGGCTCACCCTCCAGACACGCGGCTTTGCCACTGTCGAGGTGTTGGTGGCAGTTGCTATCGTGGTGCTGATTGGCACGATTTCGATCCTCGCACTGGGTCGGTCAGATCGAGCCACACTCCAGAATGATGTGGCGGAAATCGCACTGCTTCTGCAACAGGCGCGGCTGCGCGCGGCGGAAACGGGGCAGCCGGTCTTGGTCGAATATTCAGAAGCCGACCGAACCTTACGCACCGCATTCACAGCACATGAGCTGGACCGCGCCGTCACAAGCCCAACAGAAAGCACGCAGATCTCCATCCGCCCCTCTGGCGAAAACGAAGGGCTAAATCTCGTCCTTGTCGCAGGTGCGCATGAACGGTCGGTCGAGCTCGATTGGCTGACCGGCCAGATCCGGCTTTCCCAATGATCCGGCGGCGCGGGCAACGGGGCTTTACGCTCGTGGAATCGCTCGTAGCCCTGGCGATTGCGACGCTGGCCATCAGCGGCTTCTATCAGGCACTCTCGACCGGTCTTTTCATGGAACGCAGGTCAGGCGTGCAGGCTGAACAGATGCTGGTCGCCACACAAGTGATGGACCGCGTCGGAACTGATCTGGCCTTGCGTGCCGGGTTACAGGATCGCGGGATCATCCGCGGGATGGAATGGGAACTGATCATCGCGGAAACCGGAACAGCCGATATGCGCCTTGGCACGACCCGTCCGAACGAGATGCTTTTTGTCTATGTCACCGTCACTTCGGGGCGGCCCGATGGCGCCCCACTTGTGCTGCGGAGCCTCCGCTATCGCGAGACACCGCTTTGAAGACGCGCTGGGTCCGCAGGCGGCGACATGCGCGCGGCATCGCACTAGCCGAAGCGCTGGTCTCGCTGACCGTTGCGGCCATGACGCTCGCGCTCTTGACCAGTGCCACATGGGGTTTGCGCCAAACAACAGCGGAGCCCGAAGTTCTGCAAGAGGCGGCGACAGATTGGCTGACCGCCCGCCGCGCCCTGCAATCCTGGGCAGCTTCGGCAACCATAACGTCACGCGGACAGATCGAAGGCCGGTTTTTCGGCGATCCACTTAGCATGCGCCTGATCCTGGACGACGGCACCAGCCGCGACAGCCGCCCGATGATGGTGGGGCTCCGGGTCGTTGAGGAAGACGACCTCTTCCGGCTCACCGCATCGCGGCACTTTGACATCCGCGACATCCGTATGGCCACGGAGACGGCGCGCGAAAGCACCGTGATCGTCAGCGACGATCCTTTGCGCCTCATCTACCTCGTCCGCCCGGTCAATGCAGGCGCCGCACCCGTCTGGACGTATGAACCGCGCCCGGAACAGGGCCTGCCCCTGGCGATATCCGTCGAACGCGCAGCAGAGCGGATGATCGTGGCGCGGATGCCAGTCACAGTCAGCGGCTTTTGCATCTCGCGCCGGGGCGAGTTGGGTTTGGAAGAGGTTGAATGCAACGTGCGCTAGGTCTCACCCGCCGTCGCGCCCAGCGCGGCTTTGTCCTGATCACCGTGCTTTGGGTGGCGCTCGGCCTTTTGCTGGCCGCATCAAGTTATCTCGTGACGCAACGCCAGACAGCACTCGCGACACGGGCCGAGGTGGAGACGACCCGTGCGGTGGAACTGGCGCGGAGCGCCATCAATGTCGCCATGGCCGATCTGGGCCGAATTGGCGAAGAAGAGGCACGCAGCAGTCGTGACGGCACACCGGTGACCATCACGATGGCCGAGGGACAGGCCACCTACCGGATCTGGGATGAGGGCGGCAAGCTCGACATCAACGCAGCACCCGTTGAGCTCCTGGGCCCTGTTCTGCAGAACATGGGCGAAGGTAGCGGGATCGACGCGTTTGACGCGGTCACAATTGCACAGGCTTTAGTCACGCAGCGGGCCGATGCAAACTCTCGTGATTTCAGCCGTCCGATCCCACAATTGCTGACCGACCTGGGCCTGCCGCAAGATGTCAGCCTGCGCGCGCGGCAGGTCCTGACGACATATAACGGCACGCCACAGGTGAATCCCGTGACTGCCTCACCCGCCCTTCTGGCGGCAATCCCCGGCATAGGACCCAGCGATGTGGAGCGGATTGTCCAGCGGCGCATTGCGGGCCTGTCCATGCCGCGTCTGGGCACAGCCTCGGTCTGGCTCAGCGGAACCGAAGGCCCCGTTTACACGATTGAGGCGCGCAGCACCCTGCAAAGTGGTGTCTCTGTCGATATGATCGCGACCGTCGCCGCGCAAGGGATCAGCTTTCGCGGCGGCATCATGCGGTATGACATTCTGGGCGTGGAAATCCTGCGTTGATACCGACTGACAGTATCGTTTTCACGGCCCTTCTGCCGATTAGCATACTGATCGCTGCGCTGTTTTTCGGCCCACTTCCCATCGTTTTGCGCGGTGTGATCCGTGGCGCTCTGGATCCCCATCACGTGCGCCGCTGGTTTCGCCCCGCGACGCTGGGTCTGGCCACCGGTATGGTTCTGGCTGCACTTCTGATGACGTCTATTGACCCAGCCCAAACACGCCATCTGGTCTTGATCTGCCTCCTGCTGCTCCTTGCCGTCATCGACTGGCAATGGCGCTGGCTGCCGATTGAATGGACCTTTGCGGTCATATCACTAGGCATGCTTGACGGGTTGATCGCGGGGTCGCTCTTGCAAACAGCGGTGCAAATAGCGGCACCGAGCCTTACCATCCTCCTGATCCGACAGGTCCTGCAAGCATTGATGGGGCGACCACCGCTGGGCCTGGGCGATATCTGGTTGATCGCCGGGCTGGGCGCGTTTCTGCCCGCTACGCTCAGCTTTCTAATGATCGGGCTTGCAGGGCTTTCGGGATTGGCCGAGCTTGCCATCAGGCGGCTTCTGTCGGGAAATCGACAAAAATCCGCCGCCGTGTCCTACGGGACACACCTTTGCGTCGTTTTTGTGGTTTTGCGAAGTTTCCCGCAAATCAATTGAACTTAGACTGCTAAGGTGCGGTCAAAGATATAAAAAATGCGTACTCGGACACAAGATCTGGGGCGTGGGTAATGAGGCAGAGCATGAAGAAACTGATTGCAATTGCGGCCAGCGCCGCGATTCTCAGCGCTTGTGACGACCTACCACAGGTTGATCGCGCCGAGGATGGAACCGAACTCAATCGCTGGCAATTGGCCAATATTTTCGGCACCGGCGGCGATGGTCAGGGCTTTCAACGCCAGCAAGGTCGCGTGACCGGCGGCCAGCGTGTCGAAGCAGGGCAAGGTACAATCTTCCCCGGACGCCAGCCGCTTTTGATCGACAGCGACTTTGTCGATGAAAATGGTGAGAGGACGGTATCGCTCAACCTCGTGAATGTGGACATTGAATCTGCCGCTGCCGCAATCCTGGGTGAGCTTTTGCAGATCAACTACGTGATTGATCCCGGCGTGCAGGGCACGGTCAATATTCGCTCTTCCCAGCCTGTCACCCGCACCACAGCGATTGAAGTCTTCGAACTGGCGCTGGAACAGAACAACGCCGTTCTTGTCCGCCGTGGCGACATTTTCGCCATCTCGCCACTCTCAGCCGATCTGTCGATTGCGCCATCCACCGCGCGTGACGTCCTGCCCGGCTACACCCTCCGCGTGATCCCGCTGCGCAATATCGGCGCGCAGGAAATGGCGGCGATCCTGCAGCCCTTTGCCGGGGACGGCATCGTCGGTATCGACGCCCAGCGCAATATCCTTGTGCTGGCGGGCACATCGGTTGACCAGCAATCCTGGCAGGAAACGATTGACAGCTTCGATGTCGACTGGCTCGCCAACCGCTCTGTCGGGATTTTCCCGATCAACGGACGGTCAGCCCAATCCATCGTGAACGGGTTGGAGCGTGTGGTTGAGACCGATGAAGGGTTCCAGCCACTGGTCGTGTTTGAGGTGATCCCGGAGAACAATTCCATCCTCGCCGTCGCCAAAACACCCCGCGCGCTTGAAAACGTGGCCGTCTGGATCAACCGTCTGACACGTGACGGTGCTAATGATGCGCAGGTTTACTCCTATGACATGAAGTACGCCCGCGCGAGTTCCATCGCGCCGACGCTGGCCCAGATCCTCGGCGTCTCGGTCGAGACATCGAGCGAAGAGCCCGCGGTCATCGAGGCAAGCGCCGAAATGGCAAGCGGCGGCATCTTCAATAATCAGGGCACGCTCAACGCGACCCGCATTGTTGCCAGCGAGGCGACCAACACCCTGCTGATCCACGCGACACCCGAAGAATATGAACGCGTGCTGGGCATCCTGCACCGCTTGGACGTGCCACAGCGGCAGGTCCTGGTCGAGGCGACGATTGTCGAGGTCTCACTGACCGAAGATTTGCGCTATGGCGTCCAGTACTTCCTCGAAGAAGGCGGAGGAACATTGGGACTGACCAGTGGCGAGAACTTCGATATCTCGCCATCCGCACCCGGCTTTGCGGTGACACTGGGCGGAAGTCCAGCCAATGCAGTGATCGACGCGCTGGATGCGGTCACCTCGATCAACGTGATCTCATCCCCTAACCTGATGATCCTGAACAATGAATCGGCCCGCCTTGTCGTCGGTGATCAGGTGCCAACGGCGGTGCGTACCGCACAGGATGCTTCAAGCGCAGACGATCAGGTCTTTGTCTCAACGGTCGAGTACCGCGACACGGGCGTGATTTTTGAGGTCACGCCGCGCATCAACTCCTCAGGCTCCGTTCTGCTAAACATCGGGCAAGAGGTGAGCCTGGTGGGCGAAACCGATCCTGCCACAGGCAACCCTGTCATCTCGCAACGTCTGATCAACAGCTCCATCGCCGTCGACAGTGGTGAGACTGTGGTTCTGGGCGGTCTCTTCTCGGATCGTCGGACACGCGGCAATGGCGGTATACCCGTGCTGAAGGACTTGCCGGTTGCCGGCAACCTCTTTGGCAATTCGTCGCGCAACCGCGCGCAGACCGAGCTTCTGGTGCTGATCACGCCACGCATCGTCAACAACCGCATGGATGCGCGCCGGGTCACCGCCCAGTTGCGCGATCGGTTGCAGTCGATCCAGACCAGCAGCCCGTCGATGAGCACGCAGGTGAATGTCCCTTCGACCCGCACGCGCAATTCCGAGTTAATCAGCAACAACGCGATTGTGGAACGCGCAGTGGCTGGTGCCACCCAGCTTGAGACAACAGCGCCGCAAGCCAGCGGGCGGCATCTTGCGGTGCTCGGCTCCTTCCGCTCGGCCGAAGGGGCACAGAACCACTGGAACACCCTTGTGTCCCAAAACGGCACGGCGCTTGGCCGCTTCACCCCCAGCTTCCGCCAATCCGGCGGGCTGACGATGGTGACGGTCGGACCAATGTCGCGCGATGCGGCCAATCAGATCTGCATCGACGTGAAGACCGACTGCTTCACCGCGACGCAGTAACAGAACCTCGCCTCCCGGAATCACTGTTGCGGCAATACCGCGCAGTGATCTTGGCGCGCGGGCCTGTCATGTCTCGCCCCATCAGGACATGAGGTGACCGATGCGCAAATTCCTGTCGATGCTTTTCATGTTGCCCAGCGCGGTCTTCGCGCATGGATACGGCGTGGGTGATCTGGTGATCGCGAATCCGATGGCGTTTGAAACACCGCCGACCGCGCAGGCCGGTGCTGGCTATATGACGATCTTCAACAACGGCACCACCGATGATGTCCTCATCGCCGTCCACGCCGACTTTCCGCGCGTCATGCTGCACCAGACCGTGATGGAAGGCGACATCGCCAGAATGGCCGATATCGACGGCATTCCCGTTCCGGCGGGCGAGGTGACCACGCTGGAACCCGGCGGCGCGCATGTGATGTTTATGGGGCTGGCAGGCGATCCATTCGAAGCGGGCGAAGAGATCAACGCGGTCCTGGTCTTTGCCAAGGCCGGTGAGCTTGAGGTGACTTTCCAGGTCGAAGCCCGTTCAACCGACGACGCCGTCGATCACAGCAATCACTGAGCGTCGTCTTCACCATCCCGGCTGAGCAAATCAAACTTGCGCAGTTTCACGTAAAGCGACTGCCGCGACAGGCCGAGCATTTCTGCCGCCGCCACACGATTGTTCATTGTCAGTTCAACCGCCGTCTCAATACACATCTTTTCGACCACATTGGTCGTTTCGGCCACGATGTCTTTCAACGTCGCACTACCCACAAGTTCTACAACCGAGCGCATGCTGTCATCGCCCGTTGGATTTGCGGTCGAACGGCTCGCATCAGCATGGTTGACGTCGCGCAGCACAAAGGCAAAGACCGTATGCGGGCCCGCCTCGACCTTTGTGATCGACACTTCAACCGCACGTGGGCTGCCATAGTCACCGGCAATCTTGGTGGAATAAATCCGCATCCGGCCCGAGCGCGATGCATTCTCAACCATCACTTTCAGGTCGATGCTGCCGCGCTGCAGATAATCCGACAGGTTGCGCCCGCGCACATTGATATCATGGGCCACATCGATCAGATCAAGGAAGGCGTCATTCGCCGCCAGAACCTCACCACCCGCTGTGGCGAACACCATCGCCTCAGGCCCGGCGCTGTAAAAGGATTGCAGGTTATGCGCCAGATCATCCGCCGTCGTGTGTTCATTGTCCGCTGGCAGGATCCGACACAGCAAAACACGCTCGCCCGCCGCACGGAAAAGCGTTGCCGCAATCTCAACCGATTGGCCAGAGCCCTGGATTTGCGCCGCCGACTTTGAATTCTGATCGGAAATCGCCTGCGTGGCCAGTTGATCAACCAGATCACCACGTCTGCGCCCTTCGAAAAACTGCGAAAACGACGTGCCGATCAGCCCCTCGCGGCTTTCATCCAGCATCGCCGATGCCGCCGGGTTAGCCTCGTTAATCTCACCGGTCTGGGTCGAGACAAAAACCACCGCCTCTGCCGTGCTTTCCATCAAAACGCGAAACCGTGTGTCATATTCGCGTTGCGTCTCGTAGTCACGTTCCAGCGCGAGTTGCGCCTTGACCAGTTGCTGCTGCATTTCTGCAACTGGGCGTAGATCACGACCAAGGAGCAACACCACACCATCGGGGCCGATCCGGTGAAAACTGTAACGAACCGGAAACTCCCACCGCCCCGTCTCATCCGTGTGGTTGAGCTCGATTGACGGCGGCGTGCCTGCCTCATCCAGAAATTCGCCCAGCCGCGCATCGAATTTCGACACGCTTTCAATCGTCAGCGCGCTGCGAATATCCTTCTGCTCAAGCTGCTTGAGAACGGCAAACGCCTTGTTCTCCGGATTGACGAGCACCGACAGAACTGTGCCATTTTCGGAAATCACAATACCAAGATCGGCCACTTCGGTGATGATATCGCCCAGCATCTCTGGTGCGATCAGGGGAATGGCACCGCTGTCCCAGTATTTGGTTCCTCGCGATGTCATGTTGGGCGCACCAGATGTGGGCTCATCACCATCGCTTAGCTCCCGCGCGTTCTTTGCGGTTCGCCGTGAAGTGTCTTTGATAATCCGCAAAGCTCTAACGCCTCGCTCGGTATTCTGGTGGCATAATCCGCGCCCGTTAGTGCCGTCACATTCTCTTTTGTTTCGACATCTAACAAGGAACCACCAATCACAATAGGTGGCGGCGTTACCGTCGAATTCTTCACAACATCGACGATCCGCGAAAGTGTTTCAAGCGTTTCACTGCACGAAGCCGAAATGAAGACCCCTTGGAAATTAGACCGTTGCAAACGCGTGGCAAGTTCCTCGTTACGCAGGCCCAGCGAGATGCGAACAGATATGCCTAAACGTCTGAGTTGACTGCCCAAAATCATCGCACCAAGGGTATGATAAACCTCGTGCGGCACAACCAAAAGCACCATTGGCGCATTGGGGTCACCCGCCACATCACCCGACCAATCAAGGCCCAGTTCACGCAGCAGTGATTGCAGTCGTGAGACCGCAATTGTGACATTCGCAAAGCCCAGATTGTCAGCGCACCACAATTCACCGATACGGCGCGAGACCTCAGGTATGTAATGATCAACAATCTCTTCTGCAGAAAAGCCGAGGTTGAGCGCATCCTGGACAACAATGCGACACGCCTCTCGCGCTTCGCTGATCGCAGCTGCTTCGAAGCTTTCCAGCAGATCCTCGTCCAGAATGCCCGGTTTGGCACCCGCAACCTTGTGCCCAAAACCGACCACGCGCGCCTGATCCTTACGCGTCGATGCCGCGTCAGGCGCCGTGGCGTCTATGCTAGGCTGGTCGGGCATCAGCATGTCCTTTGGCTGGTCTGGCGCGACAATACGCCGTTCAGCATCGGTGATATTGTCCTTTGCGCGGCAGTGAATGTCAAAGCAAATTGACATATCGACCTGACGTGTTTCATGACATCTCCTTAAACAATTAAAATTTCTGCATTTTATCCGTGAGCACTTCCGCCCATCTGCGACAATATATGTACAGTGTTAAGTGTAAGTTAAAGTTGACACCTCTGCCTTTTGAGCCATAGTCTTGACACATATGGCCGTCAGGGAAAGTTTACATGTCTGCGACTATGACCGACACAGAGGGTGCCACAGCGCTTCCTGAACCGGGTAAGAGACGCCTGTATTCCGATGCCGAGCGGGCCCGGCGGGATGCCACAAAATGGACCCTGGTGCAGGGTGTTCTGGCTCCTCTACAGTTCGTGGTTTTTCTGATCTCGCTCGCGCTGGTCCTGCGCTATCTCTGGACAGGCGCGGGGTATGAGGCGGCGACGCTGTCGATCATCATCAAAACGGCCTTGTTGTTCACCATCATGATCACCGGCGCGATCTGGGAAAAAATAGTCTTTGGGCAGTACCTTTTCGCGCCTGCCTTCTTCTGGGAAGATGTGTTCAGCTTCGGCGTTATAGCCTTGCATTCATTATATATTTACACCCTGCTGGCCGATGGTTTCGCGACCACGACGCAGATGTATATCGCGCTCGCCGCCTATGCCGCTTACGTCGTGAATGCGGGCCAGTTCCTGTGGAAGCTGCGCATGGCGCGCCTGGATGCGGAGAGTCGGGCATGAACGCGCCGCACCCCCCTGCCCAGGGCGGCTGCCGCGACGCCCCGATCCTCAAGGAACGTGGCCAGCGCGAGGTGTTCTGCGGCCTGACCGGTATCATCTGGCTGCACCGCAAAATGCAGGATGCGTTTTTCCTTGTCGTTGGTTCGCGCACCTGCGCGCATCTTCTGCAATCAGCCGCCGGTGTGATGATCTTCGCCGAACCACGATTCGGCACCGCGATCCTCGAAGAATCAGATCTGGCCGGCATGGCCGACGCCCACGAAGAGCTTGACCGCGAAGTCGCCCGCCTTTTAGAGCGGCGTCCGGACATCCGCCAGCTCTTCCTCGTCGGCTCCTGCCCGTCCGAGGTGATCAAGATCGACCTTGCCCGCGCGGCCGAACGGCTCAGCCAGGTGCATGCACCCCATGTGCGGGTTCTCAACTACTCCGGTTCGGGGATCGAGACGACCTTCACCGAAGGTGAGGATGCCTGCCTCGCCTCCATGGTCCCTGTCTTGAAAGAGACGACCGCACTGGAACTTCTGGTGGTCGGCGCCTTGCCGGACGTGGTCGAGGATCAAATGCTGAGCCTTCTGTCCGAGATGGGCATCGGCCCCGTTCGCCTGCTTCCCGCCCGTCGGATTGATGAGACGACAGCGATTGGCCCCAACACCGTCTTCGCGCTGACCCAGCCGTTCCTCGGCGAAACCCATGCCGCCCTCACACGGCGCGGCGCCCGGCACCTGCCCGCCCCTTTCCCCTTTGGCGAAGAGGGTACAACTGCCTGGCTGCGCGCCATCGCCACCGAATTCGGCGTCAGTGACGAACAGTTCGAGGCCGTGACAACCGCCCCGCGCGCCCGCGCGCGCAAGGCCATTGCACAATCTGCCGAGACGCTTAGCGGCAAATCTGTCTTCTTCTTCCCCGACAGCCAGCTTGAAATCCCGCTGGCCCGCTTCCTGACCCGCGAATGCGGCATGACCGCGATTGAGGTGGGCAGCCCATACGTGCACGACGCGCTGCACGGGCCTGACCTCGACCTGCTGCCCGCAGGCCCGCAAATCGCCGAAGGGCAGGATGTCGACAAACAACTCGACCGCGCCCGCGCCGCGCGTCCTGACCTCACCATCTGCGGCCTCGGCCTCGCCAACCCGCTAGAGGCCGAAGGCCTTACAACCAAATGGGCCATCGAACTCGTCTTCACGCCGGTCCATTTCTACGAACAGGCCGGCGACCTTGCTGGTCTCTTCTCAAGACCCCTCCGCCGCAAATCCGTCCTTCAGCTGGAGGCAGCGGAATGACCCACTTCTCATGTTTCCAAATACCTCGGGGTCTGGGGCAGAGCCCCAGGACGTTGCCATGAAGCTCACCGTTTGGACATATGAAGGCCCACCGCATGTCGGCGCGATGCGTGTCGCCACAGCAATGAAAGGCCTGCACTACGTCTTGCACGCCCCACAGGGCGACACCTATGCTGACCTCCTTTTCACGATGATCGAACGCCGCGATCACCGCCCGCCGGTGAGCTACACCACCTTTCAGGCGCGCGACCTTGGCGCAGACACCGCGACGCTTTTCAAGGATGCCTACCGCGATGCGGTCGCACGCTTCAACCCCGAAGCCATCATCGTCGGCGCCTCCTGCACCGCTGAATTGATCCAGGATGACCCCGCCGGTCTGGCCGAAACCATGGGGATCGACATCCCCGTCATCCCGCTGGAACTGCCCAGCTACAGCCGCAAGGAAAACTTCGGCGCGGATGAGACCTTCTACCAGATCGTCAAACATCTAGCGCGCCCGCGGGAGCGGACCAAACGGGTGACCTGCAACATCCTTGGGCCGACGGCTCTCGGCTTTCGCGCCCGTGACGATGTGGAAGAATTGACCGGCTTGCTGTCAGATATGGGCATCGGCGTGAATGTCGTGGCCCCGCTCAACGCAACGCCGGCTGATATCGCGCGCCTTCCTGCCGCCCATTTCAATGTGCTCCTGTGCCCCGAGACAGGCGAGGCCGCCGCACGATGGCTCGAACGCAACCACGACCAGCCCTTCACCAAAACGGTCCCCATCGGTGTCGGCGCCACACGCGATTTCATCAAAGAGGTCACCGCCCTCTCGGGCATCCCCGGCAAACCCGACGAAAGCCGCCTGCGCCTGCCATGGTGGTCGCGCTCGGTCGACAGCACCTATCTGACCGGCAAACGCGTCTTCATCTTCGGCGACGGCACCCATGTCGCCGCCCATGCCCGTATCGCCCGCGACGAGATGGGGTTCGAGGTGGTCGGCCTCGGCTGCTACAACCGCGAAATGGCGCGCGGCATCCGGGCGCTGGCCAAGGAATACGGCGTCGAGGCCCTGATCACTGACGACTATCTTGAGGTCGAGGCCGCGATTGAGCGCCTCAGCCCCGAAATGATCCTCGGCACGCAGATGGAGCGCCATATTGGCAAGCGTCTGGGCATCCCTTGCGCGGTAATCTCATCCCCCGTCCACGTGCAGGATTTCCCCGCCCGATACTCACCACAAGTGGGTTTTGAGGGTGCCAATGTCATCTTCGACACCCTAATCCACCCGCTTGTCATGGGGTTAGAGGAACACCTCCTCACCATGTTCCGTGACGATTTCGAATTCCACGACGAAGCGGGCCCCAGCCATCACGGCGGCAAAGCCAAAGCGAAGACGGCGGACACGCCGGATGAGCGGCCCCAGCCCAGCGATGACAACGTCATTTGGCTCTCCGATGCCGAAAAGGAACTCAAGAAAATCCCCTTCTTCGTCCGCGGCAAGGCCCGCCGGAACACGGAAACCTTCGCGCTGGAAAAAGGGCTGCACGAAATCAGCCTGGACACGCTTTACGAGGCAAAGGCCCATTATGCGCGATGAGGTGATGCATAAACCTTACCGCGTGGTCATCGTCACGCTGGATGCCCATGCCGCTGGGCCAGCCTTGCGCGTCTCCGAACGCCTCTCACCGGACTTTCCGGGGCTTGAAGTACAGGTCCTCTCATCCGCCGAATGGGGCGAATGCCCCGACGCGCTTGCAACGGCAAAAACGGCCATTGCCGAGGGCGATATCATCATCGCCAACCTGCTGTTTCTTGAGGAACATATCCGCGCGATCCTACCCGCCCTGCAGGCGCGGCGCGACGGCTGCGACGCCATGATCGGCATGATTGCCGACGGTGAGATCGTGAAGCTCACCCGGATGGGTGACCTCGATATGGCCAAACCCGCCAGCGGCGCGATGGCGCTTTTGAAAAAGCTGCGCGGGTCGTCCAAACCATCCGCCGATAGCGGCGCCAAGCAGATGAAGACGCTGCGCCGCCTGCCCAAGATCCTCAAGCTGATCCCCGGCAAGGCGCAGGATCTGCGGGCATGGTTCCTGTCCATGCAATATTGGCTGGGCGGGTCGGACGACAATGTGGAGCAAATGATCCGCTTCCTGATCGGTCGCTATGCCACCAGGCCCGATTGGCAGGGGGTCAAGGCTGATCTGCCGATCGAATACCCCGATATGGGCCTCTACCACCCCGACCTGCCGGGCCATCACATCGTCACTGACCTAACCGACCTACCTGCACCTGCCAAACCGGTGGCCACAGTCGGTCTGTTGATGCTGCGCTCCTATATCCTCGCCTCGGATTGCGCCCATTATGATGCGGTGATCCGGGCGTTCGAGGCGCGCGGGATGCGCGTCATCCCAGCCTTTGCCGGTGGCCTCGACGGGCGCCCAGCGATTGAGACCTATTTCCAGGGCCGCGTCGACGCGATGGTCTCGCTCACCGGCTTCTCGCTCATCGGCGGCCCGGCCTATAACGACAGCGATGCGGCCGTCGATGTGCTCCAGAACCTCGACGTTCCCTACGTCGCGGCCCAACCGCTGGAATTCCAGACGCTCGGCCAATGGGCAAATAGCGGCCAGGGCCTTGGCCCCATTGAAACAACCATGCTTGTGGCGTTACCAGAGATCGACGGGGCCACAAACCCAACCGTTTTTGCGGGTCGCCACGGGCCTGACGGCTGCAAAGGTTGCAACAACGGCTGTGGCGCACAATCCGATTGCAAGGCCATGGCGCCCTGCCACGAACGCATTACAAGCCTTGCTGAAAAAACGCTGCGCCTCGCCAAACTGCGCCGGAAACAGAACGCTGAGAAGAAGGTCGGTGTCGTCCTTTTCGGCTTCCCACCCAATGCCGGGGCCGTTGGCACTGCCGCGTATCTGAGTGTCTTTGAAAGCCTGCACAACACGCTCACAAAGATGCAGGCAGATGGCTACACCGTCCAGCTCCCCGAAACAGTAGACGACCTGCGCTCCGCCATCCTGCAAGGCAACGCTGCGCAATACGGCCAGCAGGCCAATGTCGCGGCCCATGTGGATGCGGACACCATCGTGCGGAACACGCCACCACTTGCCGCCATTGAGTCTGTCTGGGGACCAGCCCCCGGCAAGCACCAATCAGATGGCCGTGGCGTCTATGTGCTGGGCCAGCATTTCGGCAACGTGTTCGTCGGCGTACAGCCCGCCTTTGGCTATGAAGGCGACCCGATGCGGCTGTTGTTCGAAAAAGGCTTCGCCCCCACCCACGCCTTCGTCACATTCTATCTCTGGCTGCGGAACACCTTCTCTGCCGATGTGATCCTGCATTTCGGCATGCATGGCGCGCTGGAATTCATGCCCGGCAAGCAGGCAGGCCTTGGTGCGCGGGACTGGCCGGACCGGCTGATCGGAGAGATGCCGAATGTCTATCTCTATGCCGCCAACAACCCGTCCGAGGCGACGCTGGCCAAGCGCCGGTCGAACGCTGTGACAGTCACGCACCTCACGCCACCGCTCACGACGGCGGGTCTCTACAAGGGGCTGGCGGAGTTGAAAGACAGCCTGACCCGCTGGCGCGAGATGGGCGCGGATGACGATCAGCGGGCGGATCTCGAACAACTCATCCGCGACCAAGCCAATGCTGTGGATATGAATGCCCGCGATATCGACGCGCTCTGGCTGAAGCTCGCCGAGACCGAAGGCGCGCTGATCACAGAAGGCCTACATGTGGTGGGTGAGCCTTTGTCGCGTGCGGCGCAGGCCGACATGATGCGGCTGATGCCGGAAGGTGAGGCGCGGGATCAGGCTCAGGAACTCCTGCGCGAGGATCATGAATTGCCCGCACTGATGCGCGCCTTGTCGGGGCACTATGTCCCGCCGGTGCCGGGCGGCGATCTGATCCGCTCGCCTGAGATCGTACCAACGGGGCGGAACATCCACGCCTTCGATCCGTTCCGGATGCCCACGGCCTTTGCCATCGCGGAAGGCGCGAAACAGGCCGACCTGCTGCTGGAAACCCATGCCAAGCTGCCGCGCACCGTGGCGCTGGTGCTCTGGGGGTCGGACAATATCAAATCCGATGGTGGCCCGATTGGGCAGGCGCTTGCGCTCATGGGCGCAAAGCCGCGGTTCGACAATTTTGGGCGTTTATCTGGCGCCGATCTGATCCCGCTGAAAAAACTGGGCCGTCCCCGGATCGATGTGGTGATGACCCTTTCGGGCATCTTCCGTGACCTCCTGCCCCTGCAGACCCGCATGCTGGCCGAGGCCTCTTTGAAATGTGCTCAGGCCGATGAGCCGCTGGACCAGAACTACATTCGCGCCCACGCGCTTGCCTATGCTGAGGAGATGGGCTTTGATCTCGAAACCGCCGCCTTGCGTGTGTTCTCGAATGCGGAAGGGGCCTATGGCTCTAATGTGAACCAGCTGGTCGACAGTTCGGCCTTCGGCGATGAGGATGAGTTGGCCGATGCCTATGAGGCGCGCAAGAGCTTTGCCTATGGGGTGAACGGCAAGGCCGCGCAAAACCCGGCGCTGTTGCAGAAGGCACTGAAGGACGTCGATCTGGCCTATCAGAACCTTGAATCGGTCGAACTCGGCGTCACCACGGTTGACCATTATTTCGACACGTTGGGTGGGATTTCCCGGGCCGTGAAGCGGGCCAAGGGGTCTGCGGCGCCGGTCTATATCGGTGACCAGACGCGCGGATCAGCCAAGGTGCGGACGCTGCAGGATCAGGTGGCGCTGGAGACGCGCAGCCGGTCGCTGAACCCGAAATTCTATGAGGCTTTGCTCAACCATGGCCATGAAGGCGTCCGCCAGATCGAGGCGCAGGTGACTAATACGCTGGGTTGGTCGGCGACCACGGGCGAAGTGGAGCCGTGGGTCTATCAGCGGTTGTCGGAGACCTTCGTGCTTGATGACGCAATGCGCGAGCGGTTGGCGGCGCTGAATCCCCAGGCGTCGATGCGGATGGCGAACCGGCTCTTGGAGGCGTCGGATCGTGAGTATTGGTCGCCAGATGAGGCGACTTTGGAGGCGCTGCAGGATGCGGCGGATGCGTTGGAGGACGCGATGGAAGGAGTGGCTGCAGAATGAGGATGTCGTGCGCCGCTCGCGCCTCTGGCGCATCGCCCCGCCCACCATCCCGTGGGCTTGGAACTGATAGGAGGGCCTCATGAGTCCCAAGGATAATGTGCCTGATCTCAAGGAGTTAGATGGTGAGGGGTCGGTCCAAGTTCACCAGCCGGAGGACGCGCGGATTGAAGGCGCGAAGGTGTTTTCGGTCTATGGCAAGGGCGGGATCGGGAAGTCGACGACCTCTTCGAACCTGTCGGCGGCGTTTTCGATGCTCGGTAAACGTGTATTGCAGATTGGATGTGACCCGAAGCATGACTCGACCTTTACACTGACAGGCAGCCTTGTTCCAACGGTGATCGACATCCTGAAGGAGGTCGATTTCCATGCGGAGGAGTTGCGGCCCGAAGACTTTATCTTTGAAGGCTTCAATGGGGTGAAATGTGTGGAGGCTGGGGGGCCACCTGCGGGCACCGGTTGTGGGGGTTATGTCGTTGGCCAGACAGTAAAATTGCTGAAGCAGCATCACCTGCTGGAAGACACGGATGTGGTCATTTTTGACGTGCTGGGCGATGTCGTTTGCGGGGGTTTTGCAGCGCCCTTGCAGCATGCGGATCGGGCGTTGATTGTCACGGCAAATGACTTTGACTCCATCTATGCGATGAACCGGATTATTGCCGCCGTTCAAGCGAAGTCAAACAACTATAAGGTGCGGCTCGCGGGTTGTGTGGCCAATCGCAGCCGGGAGACGGATGAGGTGGATCGGTATTGCGAAACTGTGGGGTTCAACCGCATCGCGCATATGCCGGATCTGGATGCGATCCGGCGTAGCCGTTTGAAAAAGAAAACTCTTTTCGAGATGCCGGATGACGAGGAGATCGTGCAGGTCCGCAAGGAATACATTCGGCTTGCGGAGACGTTGTGGAACGGGACGGAGCCGCTGGCGCCTGCGCCGCTGCCGGATCGTGAGATCTTTGAACTCTTGGGGTTTGACTGATGCAGAACCCGTACAGAACCCGTACAGAACCTGTACGTACGGATATATGTCGTCCTGACATGGAGGCCCCGGATCAGGTCCGGGGCTGCGGTGGGCGTGGATGACCGATTACGCCGCCACACGTGACCGGGTCGAGCACTATTTCGACCGCACCGCGACCAAGGTTTGGGAGCGGCTGACGTCGGACGCGCCTGTTTCGGGTGTGCGGGCGACGGTGCGTGCGGGGCGGGACCGGATGCGTGAGTTGATGCTGGCGCAATTGCCGAATGATCTGCAGGGCGCACGTATTCTGGATGCGGGTTGCGGCACAGGCGCGATGGCGGTGGAACTCGCTCAGCGTGGGGCCGATGTGGTGGCGGTTGATATCTCGCCTGCCTTGGTGGAGATCGCACAAACGCGGATGCCTGAGAACCTGCCCGGACGCATCTCGTGGGTGGCGGGCGACATGCTAGAGGCGACGGAAGGCGCGTTTGACCACGCGCTCGCCATGGACTCGCTCATTTATTACAGCGCGCCGGATATCGCGACGCTTTTGGCCCGCGCGGCGGAGCGGGTGAGCGGCAAGTTTGTCTTTACCCTGCCACCGCGCACGCCCGCGCTGATGGCGATGTGGCGGGTGGGCAAGCTGTTCCCCCGTGCGGATCGCAGTCCGGTGATGGTGCCGCACACGACAGCGGGGATCGCAAAGGCACTGCGCGACGTTGGCCATGGCGGCAGCCTGACGGAGATCGAGCGGATCAAGTCCGGCTTTTACATCTCCACCGCACATGTGTTTGAGGGGGCAGCCTCATGATCTTCCGCGCCTCTGCCCTCAAGAAGGTCTCGACCACGCTGTTGCCGTTCAGCGACGCGGTGAGTGATGATCTGCCGCTGGGCCAACTCTTGCGTCTGTCGCTGTTCCAGGTGTCGGTGGGGATGGCAGCGGTGATGCTGCTGGGCACGCTGAACCGGGTGATGATTGTGGAACTGGGCATCGGCGCGATGCTGGTGGCGGCGATGATCGCGATCCCGGTGTTGGTGGCTCCTTTTCGGGCGTTGGTGGGGTTCAAATCAGACAATTACAAATCGGCGATTGGCTGGAAGCGCATTCCGTATCTGTGGTTCGGCACGATGTGGCAGTTCGGTGGCTTGGCGATCATGCCGATGGCGCTGCTGGTTTTGTCAGGGGATCGCACGATTGACTGGCCATGGGCCGGGTATGCCGGTGCGGCGCTCGCGTTCCTGATGACCGGGATCGGCATGCATATGACGCAGACGGCGGGCCTCGCGCTGGCGGCTGACCGTGCGACGGAAGAGACGCGGCCCAAGGTCGTGGCACTTCTTTATGTGATGCACCTGATCGGGATGGCGGTTGCGGCGATCATTATTGGAGCGCTGTTGCGTGATTATTCGGCGCTGCGTCTGGTGCAGGTCATCCAAGGGACCGCCGTTGTGACATTGCTTTTGAACCTTGTCGCGCTCTGGCGGCAGGAAAAGGTCCGGCCCATGTCAAAGGCCGAACGTGCGCAGGCGAGCCCCACCTTCCGTGATGCCTGGCGCGACTTGGCAGATGGCGGCGATGCGGGAAGACTGCTCGCCGTCGTGTTCCTGGGCACGATGGCGTTTAACATGCAGGATGTGCTGCTGGAGCCTTATGGGGGTGAAATCCTTGGCCTGTCGGTCTCGGCCACAACGCTGCTTACGGCCATGTGGGCTGGTGGCGCGCTTGTCGGCTTTGGCATCGCCGCGCGCTGGCTCGCCCAGGGGGTCGACCCCTACCGGATGTGCGCGCGCGGTATCCTGACCGGTGTTGCGGCTTTCTGCGCCGTCATCTTTTCGGCGCCCATGGGATCGCCATTCTTGTTCTATATCGGGGCAGCCCTCATCGGCTTTGGCGGCGGGCTCTTCGGAGTTTCCACCCTCACTGCCGCCATGACCATGCCGACGTTAGGTGCCGCCGGGCGCGGCCTTGCCTTAGGCGCATGGGGTGCCGCGCAAGCAACAGGCGCGGGCCTGTCCATCTTTATCGGGGGCACGATCCGTGACCTTGTGAACCACGCCGCTGGGAACGGCATCTTGGGAGAGGCGCTCGCCACGCCTGCCACCGGCTATTCGGTCGTCTACCACACCGAAATTGGCCTTCTTTTCATCACCTTGGTCGTCCTTGGTCCGCTTGTGCGGGTCATGGCCGTGCCAAACAGGGCCTCCGGCAAGCTGGGATTGCCGGATTTCCCGACCTAACCACCGAAAGGAAAAAGACATGGTTGGTGTAGAATTCTTTGGAAACTTCGATCTGGCGAGCGCGGCGATCTGGCTGTTCTGGATCTTCTTTGCAGGGCTGGTCTACTACCTGCAGACCGAGAATATGCGCGAAGGCTATCCTTTGCGTGACAATGACGACAAGCCGATTGGCACCGAGACCTGGCCGCTGTCGAAGCCCAAAACCTTCAAGCTGCGCGATGGTCGGGGTGAGGTCACCGTGCCATCGCTTGAATACGAAGACAGCAAGATGCGCACGGATCTTGCCCTTGCCCCGTCCAGCGGGTCGGGCGCGCCATGGATCCCCACGGGCGACCCGATGGTCGATGGCGTGGGTCCTGCGTCCTGGACACCGCGCGCGGATCATCCTGAGCTTGACGCGCATGGCCATGTGAAAATCCGCCCAATGTCGACTTTGGCGGACTTCAAGATTTCCGCTGGGCGCGACCCGCGCGGCAAGGCCGTTGTGGGTGGTGATGGCGAGGTCGTGGGCCGCTGCATCGACATGTGGGTGGATGTGCCAGAACAGATGGTGCGTTTCCTGACCGTCGATCTGAACCCCGAAGGGACCGGTAATACTCGCTTGATCCCCATGAACCTGGCCAAGATCGGGACCGACCGTGTGACCGTGCGCTCGCTTTACGCCCATAACTGGGCCGACGTGCCGCGCATCAAAAAGGCGGATGAGGTCACGCTCCTCGAAGAGGAAAAGATCATGGCCTACTACGCCGGCGGCACCATGTACGCCACGCCCGCGCGGTCCGAGACCGTCCTGCCCTAATCCAGTCATCCCGCCCCGGCCAGCCACCGGGGCGGATACCACAGCAGAGGGAACCTGCCGATGAGCCACGATGATTTCAACTTTGAACCCGTCAGGGGATTGCCTGAGGCGCTGCCCGAAGGCGAACATATCCTGTGGCAGGGCGCACCCGATCCGCGCCGCCTTGCGCGCGAAGCTTTGGCGCTGCGTTGGGTGGCGGGTTACTTTGCGTTGCTGACTGTCTGGCGGGTCGGTGTCTCATCAGCGGATGTGCCGTTTGGCATCGCTCTGATGCATGGGCTTCCCTTTGTGGTGTCAGGTATCATCGCCTGCGGCATCCTTTACGGCATCGCTTATGTCCAGGCACGGTCGACCGTCTACACGCTGACTAACAAGCGTGTGGCGATGCGGATCGGCGCGGCCCTTACGATGACGCTGAACCTGCCCTATGTCTGCATCGGCACGGCCAAACTGGACCTGAAATCGTCCGGCCATGGCACGCTGGCCTTTGAGCTTATTGGTGAAACACGCATCTCTTACCTGATGTCCTGGCCCCATGTCCGGCCCTGGTACGTCGCGCGGACCCAGCCCGCGCTGCGCTGCATCCCCGATGCCGAGAATGTCGCCCGGATTTTCGCTGACGCTGCCGAAACACGGATTTCCCAGCCCCGTGTTGAGCGTGTCGAAACCCATGACGGCGATGCCGTCGCAGCGGAGTAGAGCCTATGCCACAGCTTGAACAACAAATGCGCCACCGCGACAAGGAAATGGTCCCCCGGATTCTTGTGCAGGCGATGTTTGCGCTGATGCTCGCCAGCCTTGGCATCGTGGCCTACGCCCAGTGGTTTGACGTGCCCAACCGTGGCGTGCTGGTCGAGGCGCCCATCGTCCAATCGCTCGACATCACGTTCACCGCAGGCGAGCGGGAGCATGTTTACACCGTCACCAATGCGACGGGTGAAGTTCTAGTCACATCGGCTGATGAAAAGGCCGGGTTCATCGGCGTGATGGGCCGCGTCATCGCGCGGGAGCGGCTGGTGAACAACGTGGCAGGCAATCCACCGGTTCAGGTGGTCCGCCGCGACAATGGCAATATCGCGATTATCGATGACAGCACCGACCTGGCGGTCGAGCTGATTGGGTACGGCAAAGACAACGTAGCGGCCTTCGCGCAGCTACTGGATTGAAACCGCGCGAGGCCAGCCACCCCGCGCCTGAAATGTGAAAGGGAACACACATGGGTTTACTGTTTCGAGAAAAGGAAACCGCGCCATGCACGGTGACGATTTCCCATCGCTTTGAAGAGCTTTCCGCACATGTCCGCCTGGACAATGGTGCCGTGATCCATCCCGGCGACACCGTGCAGGTGCAGGGGCCCGAGATCATGGCCGCCTTTGGTGAGATGATCGAGGAGAAGCGCACCGCGATCATTACGCGTGCGTCCAAGCTCGAACAGCTCTGGACCCGCGCGACAGGTGATCTGGAGTTCATGGAGCTTTGCGAATTCTCTTTCAGTGAGGAGGTGATGTCATGAACGTCCAACGCCCCACACATTCCGCCGACGCAAGCACCGTCGAAGACGCGCTGGCCGCAGGCAACTACGATCCCGTCATCGACAGCAAGACCGCGACTGATGTGGCTCTGCAAAACACGCTACTGACCCCGCGCTTCTACACCACCGACTTTGACGAAATGGACGCGATCGATGTCACCCCCGTGCGCGAGGAATGGGACAAGCTGATCGCGGCGATGAAGGCCGACCCCAACAAGGGACATTTCAAGAAGAATGAGGATTGGGACCACATCGATTGGGACGGGATGGAGCCGCGCCTGAAGGCCGAGTTCATCGATTTCCTGATTTCCTCCTGCACGGCTGAGTTTTCGGGCTGCGTCCTTTACAAGGAAATGAAGCGGCGCGGGTCAAACTCTGACATCACAACGCTCTTCCAGCTGATGGCACGGGACGAGGCGCGGCATGCCGGTTTCATCAACGACGCTTTGCGCGAGGCAGGGATCGCGGTGAACCTTGGTTTCCTGACACAGGCCAAGAAATACACTTATTTCCGACCAAAGTTCATCTATTATGCGACATATTTGTCAGAGAAGATCGGTTATGCGCGGTATATCACGATCTACCGCCATCTTGAGAGTAACCCTGAAAAGCGGTTCCATCCGATTTTCAAGTGGTTTTGTGAGTGGTGCAATGACGAGTTCAGCCATGGCGAGGCCTTTGCCTTGCTGATGAAAACAGATCCCAAACTGACCGAAACCTGGGTCAACCGGATGTGGATCAAGTTCTTCCTGACAGCCGTCTTCTCAACCATGTGGGTGCGCGACCATCAGCGGCCCGCCTTCCACGAGGCTTTGGGCGTTGATCCAGCATGGTATGGGCAGGAAGTGTTCCGCAAGACCTCCGAGATTTCGCGACAGGTCTTCCCGATGGTGCTCGACATCGATCACCCCCGCTGGGTGCCGACGTTGAACCGAATGGGCGACGCCAATGCGCAGATTGCCGAAGGCAAAAAACAAGGCGGCGTGGGTGGTTTCCTCAAGCGCATGACGGGGTCTATGAAAGCTGCCGTCGCTTTCATCTCGCTCATGACCATCCCGGTCAAAGGCAACAAAGTGCCCGACAGCCCCAGACTGGAGCCTGCCTACTGATGACCTCCGCCTGGATCGTATCGCTTTTTGCCATTTTCGTCTGGTGGTTCGCCACCGGGGCGATTTTGGTGGCGGTACGCCGGGCGGATCGGATCGGCAACCATCTGAGTGTCGTTATCAGAGCTTTGCCGATCCTGCTATTCGGACTTTGGGCCGCGCAAACATCCCTCGCTGATGTCACAGTGGTGGGGGCCTATCTGGGTTTTGCCGGGGCGCTGGCCATCTGGGCTTGGATCGAACTGGCCTTCCTGACCGGCATCATCACCGGCCCGGTCAGAGAAGACTGCCCGCCAGGGCTGGATGAGCGCGCGCGGTTCTTCCGCGCTTTTGCCACCATTGCCTATCACGAACTGGCCCTTGTTCTGGGCCTTCTGGGGCTCGTCCTGGCCTCAGAAGGTGCGCCGAACCAGATGGCGCTTGTCACCTATCTGATCCTGTTCCTCGCGCGCATCTCGGCCAAGCTGAACCTCTTTTACGGGGTCCCCCGCATCAACACCGAATTTGTGCCAAGCCGTCTGGCGCACTTGAAATCGTATTTCCGCAAAGGCTCCATCACTTGGGCCTTTCCCGCATCGATCACCGTGCTGACCGCCATCACCGTGGTCTGCGCCGAGCGGCTCTGGCACGCACAATCTGACGTGACCATCGTCGGCTTTGCATTACTCACCGCGCTTTCTGCGCTCGCCCTTCTCGAACACTGGCTGATGGTGGTCCCACTGCCTGACGCAAAACTCTGGCGCTGGATGCTCCCTGCGCCCAATACACTGCCCAATAAGGACGGAAGACATGGACTTTGATGCCCTATTCACCCAACAGCTTGATGCGCTGAAAGCGGAAGGCAATTACCGCTATTTTGCCGAACTTGAGCGCAAATGCGGAAAGTTTCCACGGGCCGCAAACCATGACGACGATGGCGTGCGCGATGTCACCGTCTGGTGTTCAAACGACTATCTGGGCATGGGCCAGCACCCCAAGGTGATCGATGCCATGTGCGAGGCGGTCCAGCGGACCGGCACCGGGGCAGGTGGCACGCGCAATATCTCTGGCACCAACCATGATCACCTGCTTCTGGAACGCGAACTGGCCGATCTGCATGGCAAGGAAGCCGCGCTTTTGTTCACCTCCGGCTATGTGTCCAACTGGGCCGCGCTTTCCACGCTTGGGTCACGCCTGAAGGATTGCGTGATCCTGTCCGACGCAGGCAACCACGCCTCCATGATCGAAGGCATCCGGCATTCGAAATGCCAAAAGGTCATCTGGAAACACAACAATGTCCATGACCTTGAGATGAAGCTGCGCGCCCTGCCCAAGGACGTCCCCAAGATCGTCGCGTTTGAAAGCGTCTATTCCATGGATGGCGACATCTGCCCAATGCGCGAGATTGTCGAAGTGGCCGAAAAATACGGCGCCATGACCTATTTGGATGAGGTGCATGCCGTGGGCATGTATGGCCCGCGCGGCGGCGGGATCAGCGAACGCGAAGGGCTGGCCGACCGCATTACGCTGATCGAAGGGACGCTGGGCAAGGCGTTTGGTGTCGTTGGCGGGTATATCACCGGCTCGGCGGCTTTATGTGATTTCATCCGCAGCTTTGCCTCTGGCTTCATCTTCACTACGGCCCTGCCACCAGCCGTCGCCGCCGCGGCCCGCACTTCCATTGCGCATCTCAAGGAATCACAGATGGAGCGTGCCCGCCAACACCGTCAGGTCGCCCGCCTGCGTGCCGCGCTCGACCGTGAAGGCATCCCGCATATGCGCAACGAAAGCCATATCGTGCCGGTCCTCATCAAGGACCCGGTCAAAACCCGGATGCTGGCCGATTATCTGATGCGCGAATGGGATATCTATGTGCAGCCCATCAACTATCCCACCGTTCCAAAGGGGACCGAGAGGCTGCGCTTTACACCGTCACCGCTCCATTCCGATGCGGATATTGATCATCTTGTCAAAGCGTTAAGCGTTTTGTGGAAGCAATGCGCCCTGGCCCACGCGGTGGCTTGATGCCAACCGCACAAACTTTTGGCATCGGGGGTGGACCCGTTTGCCGGATGTATTACATTGCGCTCCGACTGGGGCAACGGTCACAGAACTAGATCGAAGAGGAATACGATCATGAAACGTTTTACAATTGCAGCAGCTCTGGCTGTTCTTTCGGCGCCCGCCTTTGCAGATGGTCACGCGTCCACGCAAGGTGATGTCGCTGCCGGGGAAGAGCAGTTCAACCGCCAATGTGTGGCTTGCCACGTGGTGGCTGACGCATCGGGCGAGGTGCTGGCAGGGCGCAACGCGCGCACGGGCCCCAACCTTTACGGCATCGCCGGGCGCACGCTGGGTGCGGTCGAAGACTTCCGCTATAGTGACGCGATCATCGAACTGGGCGAAGGCGGCACAGCCTGGACCGAGGCGGCGTTTGTTGGCTACGTGCAGGACCCAACTGGCTGGCTGCGCGAAACGCTTGATGACCGCCGCGCACGCGGCAAGATGGCCTATCAGGTCCGCCAAGAAGAGCAGGCCTATGACCTCTTCGCCTATCTGGCGACCTTCGCTGACGAAGGCTCCTAAGCCCTAGCGACAGAAACCAAACATGGCCGCGCGCAGCAATGCCTGCGGCCTTTTTATTGGTGCGTCTGGATTGCAGCGGTCACAGCCGCCCCAATTTCGGCGATGGCATCCAGACGCCCAACCCAATTGGTCGGGCTTTCGGCGATGTAGATCGCGACAAAGTACGGATCATCCTCTGGCGGCGTAATCATCGCCACAATGCTGCGCGAGCCATGGCGCGCCGCCCCGGATTTATCCGAAATCTCCCAACCGTCAGGAAGGCTTGGCCGGATCATACCACTCGTGGCCCATCCATCCGCCATCCATGACGCAAGCATATGCCGTGACGCGGGGCTTAGGACCTCACCGCGAAAAAGCACCTCCCACGTCGTGATCATCGCGGCGGGCGTCGTCGTGTCACGCGGATCACCGGGCGTGAAGTTGTTCATGTCCGGCTCCAACCGGTCCAAGCGCGACACGGTATCGCCAATCCCACGCAGATAACCTGTCACCGCCGCTGTTCCGCCAAGACGGTCGATCAACAGGTTTGCCGCCGTGTTGTCGCTCTTGTCCAGCGTGGCATAGCACAGCTCTGCCATGGTCATGTCCTGACCAGCTTTCTCACGGGTGACAGGCGCATGAGACAGCAGTGCCTCGGCATCGATCCGAACCGTCTCATCCAGAGCAAGTGTCTGTCGGTCAACGCGGCCCAGAACTGTAGCACAAAGCAAGGATTTAAACGTGCTGTTCATCGGAAACCGTTCATCAGCACGGTAGCGCCAGCCCCAATCTGACGCACTGTCACTGACGGCGACACCAATCCGTCCACCAATGCGGCTTTCGACCTGCGTTAACGTTTCCAGAAGTGCTGCGGATCTGTCGTCGGCAAACGTGCCCGTGCCCACGGCCATGCTGCACAGCACCCACAGCGCCATGGATTTCAACCCTGTCATGATATGCCTCGATGTGTTCTGGCGCGCAGCGGCAACTAACGCATCAACTGGTTCACCAACATGCTGCAACGCATGTTTCTTGTTTTTTGTCGTGGGAAAGACTTGTCAGGATAATGCGAGGGCCGCAATGGATTCCGCATCTTCCTCATGCGCCAAATGTCCCAGATCGGGCAGTTTGCTCAGCCGTCCGTTGGGCAGTTGCGCCACTGCATCCTCGCTCACTTCCGGCGGCACGGCCATGTCGCGCGCGCCCGTGATCAGGTGTACCGGGGTGTCGATACGGCTCAACCGCGCCAGAAGCCCGTCCAGCGACCATTGCGCCATCATTGAAAGCGTCGCGTCCACATGTCCGCGATCCGTCGCGAGACGGTAGTAAAGCTCCAACCCCTCTTGATCGAGCGTCGAACCGGTCCCGCTGATCAGGCTGCGCACGCTGCTGCGTGTGGTCGTGCTCGCAAAAAAGCTGGCGCTGAAAGGTGAGATCGCCAATGCCTTGGCCATCATCGGAAACAGCCAGCCCGCCACCCCTTTGAAATTGCCCAGCGCGGCATTGATCCCGACGATCCCTTCAGCGGGACGCAGGCCCAGTTCCCAGAGGCGCAATGCGATGGCGACACCGGCGGAATGGCCGATGATCAGCGTGGGCCGCCAGCCTTCGTGGCGAATGAGGCTCAGAAGGTCCTGCGCCATATGATCCAGCCCGCAGCGCTGTTGCGCGCCAAGCTGCGTGAAACCCTGACCCGGCAGGTCGACGGCGACCACATGATATTGCTTGGTCAGTTGCGGAAAGAGGTTGCGGAAACTCTGCGTCGCCCCGCCCGCGCCGTGGATGAGCAGAATGGTGTCGCCGACCCCATGTTCCTGCACGTGCCATTTATGCGGGCGATGCAGGATCTGGCGCGAATACTCCGCCAGCGGCCAGTCTTCGGCGTCATCGGGCCAGCGCATGGCCTAATCGCCCAGCGCGGTCGCGACAGATTGCGACAGTCGCGCCGCGTCGGCGCGGGGCAGGGGCAAATAGGCCGCATCCAGCGTTTGCGCGAGATTGCGAAGTACGGGTTCGGGGCGGTTGCCGGTGTCGATCACAATGGCGTCGATGCCTTGCGCCCGCACGATCCGGGCCATCTGTTGGGCGTCCGTGGCCGCCTGTTTGCGATTGGCGCTGCCGTCGAGCGCGATATTCGCGCGCCCATCCGTCAGAATGCCAATCGTTGGCGTCAGGCCTTTGTGCCCGGCCTGCATCGCCTGATCCAGCGCAGTGCGCAATCCGGCAGCCAATGGCGTGCCACCACCACCGGGGAGACCCGCGAGGCGACGCTTGGTTTGCACGAGCGAGCGTGTGGGTGGCAGCATCAGCTCCGCCTCTGTCCCGCGAAACGACACCAAAGCCACATGATCGCGGCGGGCATAGGCCTGCGCGAGGAGGAGTTCGACGGCCCCTTTCGCCTCGGCCAGACGCGCCAAAGCGGCAGAGCCGGAGGCGTCGACGGTGAAGATCAAGAGCCGGTCGGATTTCTCTTCATACCGTTTGATGCGAAAATCGCCGGGCCGGATATGAAGGCCACCGCGCCCGGTCGTATTGCGCCTGATGGTCTGCCAGGGTGCGGCGGCGCGGAGCGTGCCGATCAGATCAATCCGCGCCCCATCGCTAAGGCGTCCGGGGCGTGACGGCAGCGGCCTGCCGCGCCGATTGCCCTTGCGCGCAGCACCTGAGCCACTGCCACGTCCGGCGCGCGCCTTTTGGGCCGCGAGACGGTCCAGAAGGTTATCAGGCAGAAGCGCGCGCACGGCATCAAGGAGCAGTTCGTCGGGGATCTTGAGGGGGTTTTCCGCGCTCGGTTCCTTGGATTGCTCTGGCGGCGGTGCCTCAGGTTCCTCCGGCGCGGGGATGCGCGTGGCGCGGTGGGCAAGCGTGAGGGCGCAGGCGATTTCGATATCGTCTGCAGTGATGTCGGTGCGGTTGTTGAGCATCGCGTGGGCCTTGGCGGCGCGCAGGGCGAAAAGTGGGGCGCGGAGGCTGTCGATACCGAGTTGGGCGGCGATTTGCGTGATTTGTTCAACTGTCTCTGGCGAAACACAGGGTAGTCCCCGACCGCGGGTGGGGGTGAAGCCCCCGCCCGTCATGCCAGAGGCATGCCGTTTATCATCGGCGCACCTTTGGTGCGACGGGGCGGTCGGGGGCTGCCCGGCGATGCCGGGCGAAAGAGGGCTTACATCGCGCAACGAGACATCGGACAGATCGACATGAAACGCCAAACGTTCGGAAATTTTCGGGTCAACGGCCTCATCCGGCTCCGCCCCCTCGTCCAATGCAATCAGCGTATGCCCCGCATGTCGGTCCAGCGTGATCGCGAGATGCGCGGCCAGCCGCACAGGCGCGCGCTCCGCCATGGTCAGGATCAAGGGCCCCGGTTCGGCGAGCAACCCTGCATTCTGCACCAGATGCCCGGCACTTAGCGTGGCCGACAGATCAAGTCCGCCCAACAGCGCCTCATCCCCCATCGCCGGGTGGATCTTGCGCGCTGCTGGATCGACGCGCTGCAATAGCTGGTCCCGCACTGGACCAGATCGGGCACGGATCGTGATGCCGCCCAATCCCGGGTCAATGGCCAGCAATTTCAGTGCCAGCGTGGCCCGGTGCCAGCTATCCAAGAACTTCGTCCACGGTCCGCGCGACGCGGGTGCCGCTGCCGGCCTCATCCAGCGGATCACGCCGCAACCGGTGGCGCAGGGCCATGGGGGCCACCGCGCGGATATGCTTGCGGGTCAGCGCGGTATCGTCGCGCCAGGCCGCATAGGCGCGCGCGGCTTTGAGCAGCGTCAGCTCGCCGCGCAGCCCGTCCGAACCAAGGGCGAGGCAAAGCGCGGCCACGTCCTGCAAAACCTTGTCGGAGGTCTTCAAAGCACTCAGCGCCTTGCGCGCGGTCAGAATGCGATCACGGATCGCGGCGTCTTCGGCCTGCCAGCGCAGCATGAAGGCGGCATTGTCGTTTTCGAAGGCATCACGGCGTTTGATCACTTCGACCCGCTCGGTGATGTCGGTGGGAGAGGCGACCTCAACCGACAACCCGAACCGGTCGAGCAGCTGGGGGCGTAACTCGCCTTCTTCGGGGTTGCCGGATCCCACGAGCACGAAGCGCGCGGGATGACGGATCGAGAGGCCCTCACGTTCCACCACGTTCTCGCCGGATTGGGCGACGTCGAGCAGGAGGTCGACGATGTGATCCTCCAGCAAGTTCACTTCATCAATGTAAAGGTACCCCCGGTTCGCCTTCGCCAGCAGCCCGGGCTGAAACGCCTTTTCGCCCTTGGTCAGCGCCTTTTCGATGTCGAGCGCGCCGGTTACCCGGTCCTCGGTCGCGCCAAGCGGCAGGTCGACCACCGGGGTTGGCATCTCATGCGTGCGCTTGGTTTTCAGCTCGGCCCATGACGGGACCTCTGCCGCCTTCGCGCTGTTCACCGGGCAGCCTTTGACCGCCTTGATCGGCGGCAAAAGCGCGGCGAGCGCCCGCACGGCAGTGGATTTGCCGGTGCCCCGGTCGCCGAAAACCAACACGCCGCCGATGCTCGCATCGATGGCCGTCAGGATCATCGCGCGCTTCATTTCGTCCTGCCCGACGATGGCGGAGAAGGGGAAGGGGGTCATGCGGCCTCCAGTTTTTTCAGGGGGGAGCTGCCGTTCCATGTGCCCCGGTCGGAATGGACGGCGAAGCGGGCATAAAGCTCTTCACGAAACCAGCCTTCGTCGCGGACGGCGCGGATGGCCTCGGCATGGGGGCCGGTGCGGGCGAAGGCGGCCATGGCTTTTTCTGATGGCCAGATCGAAAAAGTGACCTGATGCAGCATCGGCACCTCGCCTATGCCGATCTTGAAGGCGACATTCGGGTCGGTGCCGATCATCGCCGAGATATTGGGCACCCGCCCCCAGAACCGGGTCAGGATACGCGGCTTGATCGTCGCCCGTGTCAGCGCGGCAAGCGGCCCGGTCGTTTCTGGCGTTGAGACCTCAAATGGCGCCTGCCCCGACCATTGCCCGCGCGCGGTTTGGGTGGTGAGGAACACGGTCCAATTCTCAGCCGCCCGCCGGGTGTAACGCGCAAAAATACCCTCTTGCGTCCGTGCCTGGGCGGTTGCCGCATCGGGCCATGTGGCCAGGATCGCATAGACCCCGGTATTCGGCACCGGCGTGAATCCTTCGCCCGTCCCGGACCCGCAGAGCTTCCAGAACCCGATATCCGGCATCCGCGCCAAGGGCCACCTCGCCCCGCCCATCATCATCAGCGCCCAGGCCCGTCCGGCAAACCCGGAAAAGCGGTAGAACGAAAGGCTGACGATCTGGGTCAAAAGCGCACCTTGGCGAAGAGTGTCAATTAATCCTGACATATCAGACCCGTTTTGGGAAGATGTTGACGTTAGGAATTGTCAACTTGAGTTTACATGTTACTGTGAAGCTATGCTGACACATCCGGATACCGACTCAAACGCTGCAATTGTTATCGGTGCGGGGCTTGGTGGCCTCGCGGCGGCCATGCGGCTTGGGGCTAAAGGCTATGTCGTGACGGTGCTGGATCGGTTGGATCGGGCCGGTGGGCGCGGCTCCTCTGTCAGCCAGGATGGACACCGATTCGACCTTGGGCCGACGATCATCACCGTCCCGCAGGTTTACGAAAGCCTCTGGGCTGCGTGCGGGCGCGATTTTTACCAAGACGTCACACTGCACCCGATGGATCCGTTCTATGAGGTGCGCTGGCCCGATGGCTCAACCTTCACCGCGCGGCAGGATACCGGCGCGATGATGGCCGAGGTCGCGCGGCTCAGCCCCGGTGATGTCAAAGGCTACCAGCAGTTCCTGAAAGACAGCGAGCGGCGCTATGTCGTGGGCTTCGAAGGCATGGTCGCCAAGCCCATGCACCGGCTGTGGGAGACGTTGAAGGTCCTGCCCACTTTCGCGATGCTGCGTGCAGATCAATCGATCCTCGGCCTTGCCAAGCGCCGGGTGAAAGACCCGCGCCTGCGCATGGCGCTTTCTTTCCATCCGCTCTTTATCGGCGGGGACCCGATGCACGTAACCTCGATGTACGCGCTGGTCGCGTATCTGGAGAAGGAGTTCGGCGTGCATTACGCGATGGGCGGCGTGCAGGCGATTGCCGATGCGATGGTGCGAGTCATTCGCAGTCAGGGTGGACAGGTGCGGTTTGGCGCCGAGGTGGATGAAATCCTCGTCGAGGCTGAGGCCACCCGCGGCGTGCGTTTGAAAGATGGTCAGGTCCTGCAGGCCCCGCTTGTCGTCAGCAACGCGGATGCGGGGCATACCTACAGGCATCTCATGCGGCGCAAGCCGCGCAAACGCTGGACCGACCGCAAGCTTCGCTCGCGTCGTTGGTCCATGGGCCTTTTCGTCTGGTATTTCGGCACGAAGGGCACCGCGGATCGCTGGCCTGATGTTGGGCACCACACGATCACCAACGCCCCGCGTTATGAGGGGCTGCTGAAGGATATCTTTATCAAAGGCAAGCTCGCCAACGACATGAGCCTTTACATCCACCGGCCCAGCAAGACCGATCCTAGTGTAGCTCCGGACGGGGATGACACGTTTTATGTCCTGTCCCCCGTGCCGCATCTGGGCTTTGATAATCCGGTCGATTGGACGGCAGAGACCGCCCGCTACAAGGCCAAGGTGCAGGCCGAGGTCAACAAGTACCTGCCCGGATTTGCTGATCACATCACCACCGAAATGACCCTGACGCCTGAGGATTTCCGCGACCGGTATCTCTCACCCTATGGCTGCGGCTTTTCGATTGAGCCGCGCATCCTGCAATCCGCCTGGTTCCGCCCGCATAATGTCAGCGAAGAGGCGAAGGGCCTCTACCTGGTCGGCGCGGGCACCCATCCCGGCGCGGGCGTGCCGGGGGTGATTTCGAGCGCGGAGGTGCTGAGCAAACTGGTGCCAGACGCGCCCGCCCAACCTGAATTGAAGATGGCCGCTGAATGATTGACCACAAAGACCTGGACCATTGTCGCGAGGCGATCCGCCACGGGTCGCTGTCGTTTCATGCGGCCTCGAAGCTGTTGCCAGCCTCCGTGCGTGATCCGGCGCTGGCGCTTTATGCGTTCTGCCGCTTGGCCGATGATGAGGTGGATGAGGGTGATTATGAGGCCGGCGCCGTTTTCCGCCTGCAAGAGCGGTTGGAACTAGCCTATGCGGGCAAGCCAAAGAATGCCGCCGAAGACCGTGCCTTTGCCGCGATTGTCGCGGATTTCGAGATGCCACGCGCCTTGCCGGAGGCGTTGCTGGAAGGTCTCGCCTGGGACGCCGCCGAAAAACGCTATGAAACGCTGAGCGGTGTGCGGGATTATTCCGCCCGTGTAGCCGCAGCCGTAGGCGCGATGATGTGCGTCCTGATGCGCGTCCGCGATCCGGATGCCCTGGCCCGCGCATGCGATCTGGGCGTGGCGATGCAACTCACCAACATCGCCCGCGATGTGGGCGAGGATGCGCGGATGGGCCGGATCTATCTGCCGCTCGATTGGCTGCACGAAGCCGGGATCGACCCGGTGAACTTCCTGCGTGAGCCACTGCCCACCGATGACGTGCGCAAGCTGGTCAAGCGGCTATTGCACGAGGCGGATCGCTTGTATCGCCGCTCCGAGGCAGGGATCGACGTGCTGCCCCTGCAGGCACGCACGGGCATCTGGGCGGCACGGCTGATTTATGCGGGGATCGGCAAACAGCTCAAGCGGCAGGGTTATGACAGTATTTCGATGCGGGCCCATACCTCGACCACGCAAAAGCTGGGTTGGCTTGCACAATCGGCGGCCCGCACAGGCCTTTCGCTGATCATGCCCAGATCGGCGGTGATTTACGCGCAACCTTTGGACGAGGTGGCGTTTCTCGTAAATGCGGCCAGTCAGGGTCGGGTCGATGCCGGGCGCTCCGCCTCGGTCCTTGATATCCTGGCCGAACTGAAGGCGCGCGAGCGCAGCATTGGAACTGACCGCCCAATGGCCTAAGTCAGGCCCATGGATATCTGGCTTTTCCTGATCTTTCTGACCGCCTGTTTCGGGGCAGGCGCGACCGGTGCCGTCTTTCCGCCTGGGGAGTGGTATGAGAAGCTGAACAAGCCCTCATGGGTCCCACCCAACTGGCTGTTCCCCGTGGCGTGGACAACGATCTACCTCCTGATGTCCTTCGCCGCCGCCCGCGTTGCGGTGCTGGACGGCAACGCTTATGCGATGGCGTTCTGGGCCACGCAAATCGCGTTCAATGCACTCTGGACGCCCGTCTTCTTCGGTCTCCGGCGGATGAAAGGGGCGTTACCGGTCATCGCGATGCTATGGCTATCCGTGCTCGGTTGCACGGTGACGCATTGGCAGTTGGATTTCTGGGCCGGGTTGGCCTTTGTGCCGTATCTGGCATGGGTCACAGTCGCGGGAGTGCTGAACCTTGCGATGGTGCGTTTGAACCCGGATGTGCCACCGTTGGAGGCGGGGAAGGCTTGAATTTATTGCGACTTGATGCCACCTAAATTGAGATAACTTAATGATTTTTGAAATTGGGCAACCTGAGCATGGCTGGGTGAATCTCACAATTGGTGATGGTGATTTTCGCTTGGAAGCAGATGTATCCGATGTGCCAAGCGACTTCATCAACGAAGCGATTGATGCTTTATTGAGGCTCCTGACGATTGGCGGTCCGCAGACCGTCAGCCTGAGTTTGGAGCCGGGCTACCATACTTTGTTACTAAACCAAGAAGCCGACGTTTTCTCGCTTTCTGTAACAACTCAAGGCGCTTCGGCGGACGGCCTGCCTCACGAGATTGAAGGGAGCTTTAAAGAGGTGGTTTTGCCAATTTTTCGAGCGATTAAAGGCTTTCAATCCAGAGACGTAGAAGAAATGCATTGGCCGCAAATCGAAAGCACTGCACTTGCATCGCTGGTTGAAGTGATCGAAGTCAAAAAAGCAGACCTTTTAAGCAGAGCAATCTGATCCGACCTGACCTCTTGCACCTCCCCCAAAACGGTGAAACCATTGGGGATGGAACTCCAATTCAAATCATGGGCTGAGTCGGCCCCCCGTTTGGTCACTGTGGCTGCGGGGCGGGAGGCGGCTGATCTGGTTGTTCGCGGCTGCAAGCTGGTGAATGTCCAATCCCGCGAAATCCTCAATTGGCAGGTGGCTGTTGCGGATGGGCGCTTTGCCTATGTTGGGCCGGATGCTGCGCATTGCATTGGCCCCCAGACGCGGGTGATTGAGGCCGATGGCCGCTATCTGATCCCCGGTCTGTGTGACGGGCATATGCATATCGAAAGCGGCATGCTGACCCCGGCTGAGTTCGCCGCCGCCGTCATCCCCCATGGCACCACGACCATGTTTACCGACCCGCATGAGATCGCCAATGTGATGGGCCTCAAAGGCGTGCGGATGATGCATGATGAGGCGCTGATGCAACCCATCAACATCTACACGCAGATGCCCTCCTGCGCGCCCTCGGCCCCCGGTTTGGAGACCACAGGGTTCGAGATCAGCGCGGAAGATGTGGCCGAGGCCATGGCCTGGCCCGGCATCATCGGGCTGGGTGAGATGATGAACTTTCCCGGCGTGATCAACGGTGATCCCCAGATGCTGGCCGAGATGGCCGCCACGATGAATGCGGGCAAGACAGTGGGTGGGCATTATGCTTCGCCCGACAAGGGGATTGCATTCAGTGCCTATGTTGCCGGGGGTGCCGCCGACGATCATGAAGGCACCGCCGAGGCTGACGCGATTGCGCGGGTGCGCAATGGGATGCGGTCGATGATGCGGCTGGGCAGCGCGTGGTATGACGTGGAAAGCCAGATCACGGCGGTCACGGAAAAGGGGCTTGACCCGCGCAACTTCATCCTTTGTACCGATGATTGCCATTCGGGGACGTTGGTGAATGACGGGCATATGAACCGGGTGGTGCGGCATGCGATTGACTGTGGCTGCGACCCGTTGATCGCCCTGCAGATGGCGACAATCAATACAGCCACGCATTTCGGGCTGGAGCGGGAACTCGGCTCAATCGCGCCGGGGCGGCGGGCGGATATGATCCTGACCTCTGACCTGACGACACTGCCAATTGAAGAGGTGATCGCGCGCGGCCAGACCGTCGCCCGCGACGGCAAGATAACCGTGGATTGCCCGCATTACGACTGGCCCGTCGCGGCACGGCAAACAGTGCATATGAAGCCGCTCACCGCTACGAACTTTGAAGTCGCCGCCCCTGACGGGGCCAACAAGGTTAAAGCAAAGGTCATCGGCGTCGTCGAAAACCAGGCCCCGACCAAGGCGCTGACCGCCGAACTGCCCGTGGTGGACGGGCTGGTTGAGGGGGAGGGCGACACCTATCAGATCGCCCTTGTCGAGCGGCACCGCGCCACCGGGCAAGTCACAAATGGTTTCGTGTCCGGCTTTGGCTATCAGGGCCGGATGGCCATGGCCTCAACCGTTGCCCATGACAGCCACCACATGATCGTCGTCGGTACGGATCGAGAGATGATGGCCAAAGCCGCCAACCGGCTGGGCGAGGTTGGGGGCGGCGTGGCCGTCTGGAAAGACGGCGCGGAACTGGCGCTGGTCGAATTGCCCATCGCGGGCCTGATGTCCGATAGCCCTGCAGCAGAGGTCGCCGCCAAGGCCGACCGCATGGTCGCGGCGATGGCGGAATGCGGCTGCACGCTCAACAACGCCTATATGCAGCATTCTCTGCTGGCGCTTGTTGTCATCCCGTCGTTGCGCATCTCTGATTTAGGCTTGGTGGACGTGGACAAATTCGAAATCACGGAACTGTTTGAGGAAAACGCATGAATGTCGCGCAGAAAGTTACTGTTCTGAACCCCGATGTTCCCAAGGCCGAGGCCTTTACGGACGCGGCCAAGGCCGTTGCGCGCCTGCAAGAGCTTTATCAGATCGCCGTGCGCTTTCTGTCCGACAATTTCGCCAACGCGCTCAAGAACGGCCAGCCCGAAGCACGGGTGCGCGCCTATTATCCAGAGATCCGTCTGACCACGACCACGTATGCCAAGACCGACACGCGCCTGTCCTTTGGCCATGTGGCCGAGCCTGGGATTTACGCAACCACGATCACGCGGCCCGATCTCTTCGCCGCATATCTGGAGCAACAGATCGCGTTGCTGATCAAAAGCCACGGCGTGCCGGTCATTATCGGTGTGTCAGATACCGAGATGCCCGTGCATTTTGCCGCCGCGAACGATCCGGGTCTGACCGTGCCGCAGGATGGCTCGATGGATTTCAACCTGCGCGACAATTTCGACGTGCCGGACCTGACAACGACCCATGACAACATCGTCAATGGCGAAAGCTTCACCTATCCCGACGGCGCGCGGCCTCTCGCCCCGTTTACAGCCCAGCGCGTTGATTACTCACTGGCCAGACTACAGCACTACACCGCCACAGCGGCCGAGCATTTCCAGAACCACATCCTGTTCACCAACTACCAGTTCTATGTCGAAGAGTTTGAGGCCTATGCGCGCCACATGCTTGCCGATCCCGAAAGCGGCTATACGAGCTTTGTCAGCACCGGAAATGTCGAGATCACCGAGGCCGACGCGCCATTACCGCAACCGGCGAAGATGCCGCAAATGCCGACCTATCACCTCAAGCGCAGGAACGGCGCGGGCATTACGTTGGTGAATATCGGTGTCGGCCCGTCTAATGCGAAGACCGCGACGGACCATATCGCCGTGCTCCGCCCGCATGCCTGGCTGATGGTCGGGCATTGCGCGGGCCTGCGCAATTCGCAGCGGCTGGGGGATTTTGTGCTCGCCCACGCATACCTGCGCGAAGATCACGTGCTGGACGACGACCTGCCGATCTGGGTCCCCATTCCGGCGCTGGCCGAAATCCAGATCGCGCTCGAACGCGCGGTGGCGGATGTGACCGAGCTGGAGGGCTATGAGCTGAAGCGCATAATGCGCACCGGAACTGTCGCCACGATTGACAACCGGAACTGGGAACTCCGCGAACAGGCAGGACCCGTCCAGCGCCTCTCACAATCCCGCGCCATCGCGCTGGATATGGAGAGCGCCACGATTGCCGCCAACGGCTTTCGGTTCCGCGTGCCTTATGGGACGCTCCTTTGCGTCAGCGACAAGCCGCTGCATGGCGAATTGAAGCTGCCCGGTATGGCCTCTGAATTCTATAAAACACAGGTGGCCGCACATCTAATGATCGGGATCAGGGCCATGGAACGGTTGCGCGAAATGCCGCTGGAACGCATACATAGCCGCAAATTGCGTAGTTTTGAGGAAACAGCTTTCCTTTAACGTCGCGAAAACTGCCCAAAAGGCGCGTTTTTCCCTTGTAAACTTGCACTAAACGTTGTGGTTTCCCACAACATCCCGTTATATGGGCGGATAAGAGGCCCTAGAGATTGGGCGAATGAGGGAGACCAGTAAAATGGCGACAAAACCAATGACAAAAGCGCAGCTGGTTGCTGCATTGGCCGAAGAAACAGGTATGGACAAGAAGGCCGCAGGCTCAGCTCTGGACGCTGTGACCGGCATCATCACCAAGGAAGTGTCCGGCGGCGGTGCCGTGACCCTGCCCGGCGTCGGCAAGATCTACTGCCGCGAACGCCCAGAGCGGATGGTCCGCAACCCTGCCACTGGTGAGCAGATCAAGAAAGACGCGGACAAGGTCGTCAAGATGACGATCGCCAAGGCGCTGAAGGACAGCGTGAACGGCTAAAGTCGCGACACGCGTTTTTGTGTGAAGGGTCGCCCCTCCGGCGGCCCTTTTGCTTTATGTGACGGTCAGCGTCTGCTCGGCGACGATCAGGCCATCCGTGCCAATCAGCGCCCGATGATCCTGCCCGCGCAAGGTGACCGCGATATGGTGCCGCCCCGCAGGCAACGGGCCCAGATCGTAGACCGGGCTATAGGCAGACCCGACCTTCTCCCCGTTCACGATGACATGGGCATGGCCGACAGGCACAGCCTCTGCCACCGAGGTACAGATTTCGGTAAACTGAAACGATGTCGCGTCGATCCGCAGGATCCAGTTGCCCCTGTGATCCTGCGTGATGCTGAACGCCAGGTCCGGCTGCGGCGACGTCTCGGGCAGCGTCAGAAACACGGCGCGCGGTGCCTCATGCGCGGCATTATAGGCGGGGGCCGCGATGGCGAGGCTCCCCAGCAGCCCTGCCACCAAGGCCACCGGTCCGATTTGTGAAAGAGCATTGCGTTTCATGCCAGTACCTTTCCTGTCGCGATAGTGGTTCTCGGTGCGTGCCAGCGCGTGCCGATGATGACGAACATGGCCAACACCCCATAAAGATTGGCGTGAAACAGCGGCGTTTCCCCCAGCGTGACGGCCAGGAATGTGATTGCCAGGATGATCACGACCGAGACCGGCCGCACCAACCGCCCTGCGATCAAGAGCGCGCCGCAGATGATCTCCACCCCTGTCATGATCAGCGCAATCACTGCATAGGGCAGGCCGAATGTCGGCAGATTGCCGTGCTGCAGGATCGCGATCAGCAGTGTCGGTTGGGTCAGCTTGTAGGCGACAGCGAGATAGACAAAGCCGAAGCCGACGAGGATCTGCGCCGTGCGCCAAAAGGCGGGCATGATGTCAGCCGGAGGCGCACACCAATCGGTCGCCTGCAGCAGCCGGTCCACGGACCAGATGCCTCCACCGACCAGCGTCAGCACGATGGCAGGTGCCACGAAATGCGGTGCGTAATCGATGAACTTGATGCCAAAGACACTCCAACCCAGCACGACAAGCGCCATCAGAACCAGCCCGGCGACCCGGGTGAAGAGGCCCGCAATCAGGCACAGCCCCAGCGTGATCTGAAACGGCGCCAGCCAGTCCCACCCGGGCACAAGCGCCAATTGCATGTCTGGCACCAACAGCGTCGGTTCCACCCAATGCGCGGTGCCATGACGGGGCAGGCCGCCGGTGCCAGCCAGTACCAGCATCACCCCCAAGGGGATGCGCAAAAGGGCTGGCCCCCAGTTCGCGGCAACCGATTGCAGCAGGGGCCCAAGCGGTTGAAAATGCGGGCGCAATCTTTCTTCGACCAGAAGCGCGACCATTGTCGCGACGCATCCCACCACAGCGGCAAGTCCCAGAATACCGTAGCTCGTAAAGATCGCCGGGATCGGTTCCTGGGCGAGCGCCGCAATCTCGGCTGGGGTCAAAAGCCATGCTTCATGTGCATGCGCACGCGAGGTCATCGCGATGGTTAACGTACTGAAAGCGAATACAAATCTGTTGTTGCTCGGCAAAATCATTTTGGTCTCCAAAAAACTGGAAATCTGAAAAGAATGAACTTTGTTGTTTTGTGCCAAAGGCACATGTCATGGCCGGAAAATTGGCCAATGTCTTGGGTCTTCGTGCGGCCCGTCACGGCGGACCAAAGTCAATAAATATCGATTTGAAATACTGTATCGAATGCAGCAACAATACCTTCGCACGCGCAGCATTCGAAGTCAGGAAGTCCTTACCTATCGCCCGATCCAAGCAGCGCGGTGTCGATTTGTGATGCGGTGGTCCGCAAAAAGCCTTTAGGTCGCGGTCATGGATATTAAAGCGATCTTGATGGGCCTCGCCTTCGCGTTCATGTGGTCGTCGGCCTTCACCTCGGCCCGGGTGATCGTCGAATATGCCCCGCCGCTCAGCGCTTTGGCGCTGCGGTTCCTGATATCCGGGCTGATCGGGGTGGCGATAGCGTGGGCGCTTGGCCAGTCGGCGCGCCTGACGCTGCAGCAATGGATCGGCGTGGTCGTCTTTGGCATCTGCCAGAACGCGCTTTATCTGGGCCTGAATTTCGTGGCGATGCAGACCATTCCTGCGTCATTGGCGGCGATCATCGCCTCAACCATGCCACTGCTGGTGGCGGTGGCCGGATGGCTGGTTTTCGGCACGCAAGTCAGGCCACTGGGGATTGCGGGGCTGGTGGCCGGGTTCATCGGTGTCGCATTAATCATGGGCGCACGGATCGAGGGTGGCGTTGACCTTTATGGTCTGATCCTCTGCGTGATCGGGGTTTTTTCATTGACCGCAGCGACACTTGCCGTCTTGGGTGCCTCGTCCGGCGGCAATGTCCTGATGATCGTGGGCCTGCAGATGCTGGTGGGCAGTGCGGTTCTGTGGGTACCTGCGCTCGCCTTTGAGACCTTTGCCGTCACTTGGAACTGGCAGCTGATCGTGGCCTTCATCTATACCACCCTCGTGCCCGGTTTGGCCGCGACTTTGGTCTGGTTCCTGCTGGTGGGCCGGATCGGGGCGGTCAAGGCGTCCACCTTCCATTTCCTTAACCCGTTCCTCGGCGTTGCGATTGCCGCTGTGCTTTTGGGTGAGCGGGTCGGCGCGCTGGATGTGTTGGGCGTGGCCATCATCGCGGGCGGGATTCTGGCGGTGCAAATCGCCAAACAGCCCACGCCAAAGTGACCAGCTGTCACACAAAAGGGGGCTGACAGAAGGCGCACCATGCGCGCAGATAGCGCCATGGATTTGCTCTTTGGATATCTGGCGGGGCTCTTGACCCTGATCAATCCCTGCGTCCTGCCGATCTTGCCCATCGTGCTGGCCACCGCATTGCAGGCAGGCCGCGCCGGGCCGTTGGTGCTGGCTGCGGGGATGAGCCTGTCTTTCGTCATCGTCGGGATGAGCGTCGCGGTCTTTGGCCGCGCGTTGGGCATTGATGACCTGATGATCGCTCGCGCCGGTGCTTTCATGATGGTTCTTTTCGGGATCGTGCTCGTCGTCCCGCAATTTTCGGCGCGCTTCGCGACGGCGACGGCAGGCATGTCCGCCCGTGCTGATGCAGGCATGGACGGCGTGAACCGCGACGGGCTGGGCGGGCAGTTTGTGGGTGGCGCACTTTTGGGCGCAGTCTGGGTGCCCTGCGTCGGGCCGACGCTGGGTGGTGCCATCGCGCTGGCCTCTGCCGGTGAAAACCTTGGTTGGGCCGCCGCCACGATGCTCAGCTTCGCGCTGGGCATCTCAACCATCATCGTGGTGTTGGCCTATGGCGCACAAAACGCGATCCGGGCGCGCAAGGCTTGGCTGCAAGCCATCTCTGGCCGGGTCCGCATGATCACCGGCGTGATCTTTATCGCGCTCGGCACCGCCCTATTCTTTGGTCTACACCAGATGGCCGAAATCTGGCTGCTGGACCGTCTGCCATTCTGGCTACAGGACCTGTCGGTCCGCTTTTGACAAAGGAGAGATTGATGAAACGTCGTGAGTTTATGGTGCTGTCAGCGGCGATGGCCGTGGCACCGATGGCCGCAAGAGCCAGCGAAACGCTCGATTACACCCCCGGCCTGGTCCGCGAACGGCTTGCGTCGGGCGAGACCGTCTTTGTCGATTTCAAAGCCTCCTGGTGCACCACCTGCCGTGCGCAGGAACGCGTGATCGGCCAATTGCGCGCCGATAACCCTGCTTATGATGAAGCGATCACATTCATCAATGTCGACTGGGACGAACATGGGCGCGGTGAGTTAGCGACCGAATTAAACATCCCGCGCCGATCCACGCTTGTGGTGATGAAAGGCGAGGAAGAGCTGGGCCGTGTGGTGGCACGCACTTCGCGCGGTGACATTCAGGCACTGATGGATACGGCGCTGGCGGCGAGCGGGGCGAGTTAGAGGTCCCGAATCAAGTCCAGGACTGCGGAGTACCTAGCCGATCTGACCACGCACCCCACCCGTCTGCCCGCGATCCAAGAGCAGGTGGTCAAGGATCACACAGGCCATCATCGCCTCACCCACCGGGACGGCGCGGATGCCGACGCACGGGTCGTGGCGGCCCTTGGTGATCACCTCGGTCTCGGTCCCATCCATGCGGATCGACTTGCGGGGGCTGAGGATCGATGATGTCGGCTTCACCGCAAATCGCACGACGATATCCTGCCCCGTGCTGATCCCGCCCAGGATGCCGCCCGCGTGGTTAGAACTATATTCCGGCCCGCCTTGCCCCATGAAAATTTCATCCGCGTTATCCCGACCGGTCAGCGCGGCGGCGGCCATCCCCTCACCAATCTCGACACCCTTCACTGCGTTGATCGACATCATCGCGGCAGCGAGATCGGTGTCTAACTTCGCATAAACCGGTGCGCCAATGCCTGCTGGCACGCCACGCGCCACCACCTCGATGATCGCACCGACCGAGTTATGGTCATCCTTGCGCAGCCACTGCAGATACGCTTCCCACTCTTTCGCGGCCTCCGCATCGGGGCAGAAGAAATCGTTTTGATCGATCTGCGCCCAATCCACCCGCGACCGGTCGATCTGTTTGGTGCCCATCTGGGTCATGTAACCCTTGATCTGCACATTCGGCGCAATCGCCTTGATCGCCTCGCGTGCCACACCGCCTGCAGCGACACGCGATGCCGTCTCGCGTGCTGAGGACCGACCCCCACCGCGATAGTCGCGCACTCCGTATTTCTGGTGGTACGTGATGTCCGCATGACCGGGGCGAAACGTGTTCGCGATATCGCCGTAATCCTTTGACCGCTGATCGGTGTTGCGGATCATCAGCTGGATCGGCGTGCCGGTCGTCTGCCCCTCAAACACGCCCGACAGGATCTCCACCGCATCAGGCTCATTCCGCTGGGTCGTGTTCTTGTTCAGCCCCGGCCGCCGCTTGTCGAGCCATTGCTGGATCATTGCCGGTTCCAGCGGTACCTGCGGCGGGCAGCCATCCACTGTCGCGCCCAGCGCGGGCCCGTGGCTTTCGCCCCAGGTTGTGAACCGGAACAGATGACCGAAGCTGTTGATCGACATGGTGGCCACTCCTTTGCCGGACGGGTCTAGCGGGCGTGACAATCAGGCTCAAGACCTTTCCCTTGCAGCCGCTCGTGATCCGGCATAGCAAGGGTGCCACCTCGGGGGGCCATTCCGGCTGAGATGCGCAAGCGGACCCGTTGAACCTGAACCGGTTAAGACCGGCGGAGGGAAGGTATGGCAATCCCGCTTACCCCCAATCCGCCCGTCGCTTTTGGAGGATAAGATGCCAAGACCGATCTATCTGCCAGCTGTCGCGGGACTTGCCCTTGCTGCCTCAGTCGCATGGGCCGAGACCCCGGTGCTGCAAGTGATGACCTATGACAGCTTCGTCAGCGAATGGGGGCCCGGCCCGGCGGTCGAGGCCGCGTTTGAGGAAACCTGCGCCTGCGATCTGCAGTTTATCGGCGCCGGTGACGGGGCCGCCCTGTTGGCCCGCCTGCAGCTTGAAGGGCCACGCACCGATGCTGATATCGTGCTTGGGCTTGATACGAACCTGACCGCAGCTGCTCGCGAAACGGGTCTTTTCGCACCGCATGGTGTTACCGCCGATCTCAGCTTGCCGATCGACTGGAACGACCCCGACTTCCTGCCGTTCGACTGGGGCTATTTCGCCTTTGTCGGCAATGCGGGTGACGCGGCACCCACCTCCTTGCAGGCACTTGCCGACAGCGACGTGCAGGTTGTCATTCAGGACCCCCGCTCGTCCACTCCGGGCCTCGGCCTTCTGATGTGGGTCAAAACCGCCTATGGCGAAGAGGCCGACGCCCTCTGGGCCGACCTCGCCGACAACGTCGTCACCGTCACCCCCGGCTGGTCCGAGGCCTATGGCATGTTCCTTGATGGCGAGGCGGATGCGGTTCTGTCCTACACGACCTCCCCCGCCTATCACCTGATCGCCGAGGATGACGCGAGCAAGGTCGCCTGGGGCTTTGACGAAGGGCATTACATGCAGGTCGAAGTGGCCGGAAAGGTCGCGGGCACGGATCAACCCGAACTGGCTGCAGAATTCTTGGCCTTCATGGTCTCGGACGCGTTCCAGAGCATCATCCCCACCACCAACTGGATGTACCCGGCAGTAACCCCGGCAGAGGGGTTGCCGGACGGCTTTGACACCCTGCTGACACCCGCGAAATCCCTGCTTCTGTCGCCGGAAGACGCAGCAGCTAAGCGTGATGCGGCACTGGACGAATGGCGCGCAGCCTTGTCGCGATAACACCCGTCTGGCCCGGCGCCGTTGCGGCGGCGCTGGTCCTGTTGCTGACGCTGGGCACGCTGGCCGCCGTGGCATGGCGCGCCGAATGGCAGGGCGGGTTGGCAGCCGCTGACTGGGCGGCGATCCGGTTTACGGTGAGCCAAGCGCTTGTCTCAGCAGCTCTGAGCGTGCTTCTGGCCATCCCCGTCGCCCGCGCACTGGCGCGGCGGCGCTTTGTTGGACGCAAACTCCTGATCACGCTCCTCGGTGCGCCATTCCTGTTGCCGGTGATCGTGGCCGTCCTTGGCCTTTTGGCCGTCTTCGGGCGTGGCGGCATCCTCAACAGCGCACTAGCCAGCTTAGGTTTTGAGCCCATCTCCATCTTCGGGTTTCACGGCGTCGTCCTCGCCCATGTCTTCTTCAACCTCCCGCTCGCCATTCGGCTAATTTTGCAAGGCTGGCTCGCCATCCCGGCAGAGCGGTTCCGGCTCGCCGCCACACTCAATGCATCGGTCTGGCGCATGCTGGAATGGCCAATGCTGCGAGCCGTCGTGCCGAGCGCATTTCTGGTGATCTTTCTGATCTGCCTGACGAGCTTTGCGGTGGCCTTGACACTGGGCGGCGGACCGCGCGCAACAACCGTCGAGCTTGCCATCTATCAGGCGCTCCGGTTTGATTTCGATCTCGGCCGCGCGGCATTACTGGCTTGCATCCAGTTCGGATTATGCGTGCTCGCCGCCTTTATCGCATGGCGGGTCAGCATCATTGACGCAATGGGGGCGGGGCTTGATCGCGTGGTACAACGCTGGGACTTACGCTGGCCTGCGCTGGATTACGCGATGATCGCCACGGCGGCCCTGTTCCTGCTGGTTCCCTTGGCCATGGTGGTTCTGCGCGGCCTGCCAGGCCTGACGGATTTGCCGCGGAGCATCTGGGATGCCGCGCTGCGCTCTGTCCTAGTTGCAACCGGTTCTGCCATCCTATGCGTGGCCATGGCGCTCGCCCTCTCACTGCGCGGCGGCGCTTTGGTCGCCATCATCGGCGTCCTACCCTTGGCCGCATCGGGCCTCGTGGTCGGCACCGGCGCGTTCCTGATCGTGTTTCCGTTCATCCGACCCGCCGATGTCGCACTACTCGTGACGATGCTGGTCAATGCAACACTGGCGTTGCCCTTTGCCCTGCGCGCCATCGCACCGGCGGTTGCGGCGGTGAGGGAGGATTTCGGCAGGCTCGCCCTGTCACTGCGCCTCACCGGATGGGCCTGGCTGCGCATCGTCGTCATCCCGCGTATCCGTCGTCCGCTTGGTTTTGCGGCGGGGCTCGCGGCGGCTTTGTCGATGGGCGATCTCGGCGTCATCATGCTTTTTGCAGGTCAGGCGCAAGAGACGCTGCCTTTTGCAATGTATCGCCTCATGGGCGCTTACCGGATGGAAGCGGCGGCAGGTGCGGCCCTCTTGCTCGTTGCGCTGAGCCTCGCGCTATTCTGGATCTGTGATCGCGGGGGTCGTACGGATGTTGACTTGTAAAGCTCTGACGCTCCGGCAGGGCGATTTCGCCTTGCGGGCAGACCTGACTTTTGCTGACGGTCAGGTCACAGCCCTGATCGGCCCGTCCGGAGCTGGCAAATCGACGCTGCTGGCGGCCCTTGCCGGTTTCCTCGCGCCGGTATCAGGCCAGGTCATGTGGGAAGGGCACGACCTGACCCAGACGGCCCCCGGAGAACGGCCAATCAGCGTACTTTTTCAAGACAACAACCTCTTTCCGCACCTGACTATCGCGCAAAATGTGGGGCTGGCACTCCGGCCTCATCTGCGCCTAAGCGCTGATGACAATGGAAAAGTGTCGCATGTTCTCAAGCAAGTCGGCTTGGACGGTTTCGAAACCCGCAAACCCGCCGCCCTGTCCGGCGGGCAGCAAAGCCGCGCGGCCCTTGCCCGTGTGTTGTTGGCGGATAGGCCTGTTACTCTGCTCGACGAACCTTTCGCAGCCCTTGGGCCTGGTCTGAAGGACGAGATGCTCGACCTTGTGCAGCGACATCTGCGCGCCGCCGGGCAGACGCTAATCATGGTGACCCATGATCCGGCGGATGCAAAGCGGATTGCCAATCAGGTGGTGCTAGTGGCCGACGGCGTTGCCACAAAACCGTTGGAGACCAACGCCCTTTTCACAAACCCACCGCCAGCGCTGGCCGATTATTTGGGGGCGGGCTGATCCTCCCAACGCAGAAGGCCCGCGCATGACGCGGGCCTTTGTATGCGTTCATTCCGGTGGCATTAGTCCTTGCCTTTGTGCGGCGCCCAGAGACGCTTATTTGTGAGGTAGAGCAACACGGACAACACCGTCAGGAACAGTACGCCGGTCAGGCCAGCCTGCTTGCGGGCCATCAGCTTTGGCTCTGCGGTCCACATCAGGAATGCTGCGACATCCTGTGCAGCCTGTTCAAGGCTGGCTTCGGTGCCGTCAGCATAGTCGACATCATCGCCCCAAAGCGGCTGCGACATGGCGATCCAGCTGCCGGGAACTTTGTGCTTGCCGTTTTCATCCTTACAGCTGTCGGGGAAACCGCCAGCGGCGAAGGCCGCATTATAGAAGCCATCCATCGGTTCGCCTTCCAGCGCGCATTCAGGCTCTTCATGGTAGCCGGTCATGAGTGAGGCGATGTATTCCGCACCGCCCATCCCGTTAACGAACTGGCTGATCCCGGTGCCATACGGCCCACTGAACCCAGCGCGCGCTTTGGCCATCAGGCTCAGGTCAGGCGCATTTTCAACGTTGGAGCCGGGGAACCGGTCAGCAGGCGTCGCAAGGCGGAAATCACCTTCGCCATCAAAGAGGCTTTGGTCGAAAACCTCATAGAATTCGGCATAGGCCCGCATCTGATCTTCCGGCAGGCCGGGGCCGCCATCATCAGAGAGGTTGCGGAACGCCACATATTCCAGACCATGGCAGGCCGCGCAGATTTCGGTGTAAACCTGCAGGCCACGTTGCAACTGCATCTGGTCAAAGCTGCCGAACGGGCCCTCGAACGAGAACGCATAATCGGTGATCTCGGTTTCCAGTTCAGCGGCGGTCGCGTGCCCGGCGCTCAGTGCCAGAGCCATCGCAGCAGTGAGTGATAGTTTGCGGAACATTCTCTTGTTGTCCTTTCTCACTCGGCCGGGCTGGCAACAGGTTTGGCACCGTCACCTTTCGGCGCATAGTGCGCGTTGAAGTCGTCTTCGATGGTGGCCGGCGGCGTATCGGGCTTTTCGATCACACCCAGGATCGGCAGGATCACCAGGAAGTAGGCGAACCAGTAGGTTGAACCGATCAGTGCGATATAGGGGTAAATCCCTTCAGCCGGGCGGGCGCCGACCCACATCAGCAGGACGAAGTTTGCCACGAACACCCAGAACCACCATTTGAACATCGGACGGTAGCGACCCGACCGCACGGTGGATGTGTCCAGCCATGGGGCCAACGCCATCACAACGATAGCACCAAACATGGCCACGACGCCGAAGAACTTTGCGTCGATGATGCCAAAGGTGATCCAGTTCACCGCGATCACGAGCCACACGTCTTGGTCAAAGGCGCGCAGGATCGCGTAGAACGGCAGGAAGTACCATTCGGGCACGATATGCGATGGTGTCGCCAGCGGGTTGGCCGGGATGTAGTTATCCGGATGGCCCAGATAGTTCGGCATAAAGCCGACAACTGCCACAAACAGCGCGAGGATGATCGCAAGCGCGAACAGATCCTTGATCACGAAATAAGGCCAGAAGGGCAGCGTATCTTTGGCAGCATCTTCTTTTGATGTGCGCCGCACCTCAACCCCAGTCGGATTGTTGTTGCCGGTCGTGTGGAACGCCCAGACATGCACAATCGTCAGGCCCAGCAGAATGAAGGGCAGCAGGTAGTGCAAAGAGAAGAAGCGGTTCAGCGCAGGCTGGTCAATCGCGCCGTTCGGCGTACCCAAAAGCCACACTTGCACCGATTCACCGATGAACGGGATCGCGCCAAAGAGGCCGGTGATCACCGCCGTGCCGTGGAACGACATCTGCCCCCATGGCAGCACGTAGCCCATAAAGGCCGTGCCCATCATCAGGACATACATCAGCATGCCAACGACCCACGTCACCTCACGCGGGGACTTGTACGAGCCGTAATAAAGCGAGCGGAAGATATGTGCATAAACCGCGATAAAGAAGAGCGATGCGCCATTCTGGTGGAAATAGCGGATCATGTGGCCGCCATTCACGTCACGCATGATATGCTCGACCGAAGCAAAGGCCATATCCACATGCGGTACGTAATGCATCACCAGCACGATGCCCGTGACGATCTGCAGGACCAGCGTGAAAACCAGCACGATACCCCAAATCCACATCCAGTTCAGGTTCTTGGGTGTGGGGATCATCAATGTGTCATACATCAACCCGACGATGGGCAAGCGTGAATGCAGCCACTTTTCACCGCCGGTCTTTGGTTCGTAATGGTCGTGGGGGATACCAGCCATGGATCGCTCTCCTTAACCGAGTTGGATCGTTGTATTGTCAATAAACGCAGCGGGCGGAATTTCCAGGTTCTGCGGCGCAGGGCCTCTGCGAATACGGCCAGACAAATCATAGTGTGATCCGTGGCATGGGCAGAACCAACCCCCGAAATCGCCAGCACCGTCGCCCAGCGGCACGCAGCCAAGGTGCGTACATACGCCCATCTGAACGATCCAGGCGCCGGCACCTTCGCCTTCGGGCGAGGCCAGCGTCCGATTCTCGTCTGTCGCCAACGCCTCTCCGCTGAGGTTCAAGTTCCGAGAGTCACTGTCAGGGAGCGACTCGACAATTTCATCGTCGGCCAGTGCGGCTTGAATTTCAGCGCCGGTGCGGTGTCGAATGAAGACCGGCTTGCCTTGCCAAAGGACCGTCAACTGCGTTCCGGGCCCTACATCGCTCACATCCACGCGGATCGAGGCAAGCGCCAAAACATCCGCTGAGGGGTTCATCTGGTTGACCAATGGCCAAACCGCAGCGCCCGTCACCACAACGCCGGCACCGGCGGTAGCATAATATAGAAAGTCGCGGCGTGTGCCCTGGTGGTCGTCTGCATGTGACACTGGGTGCATCTCCGATATTACCTGGGCATCACGCCCGCACAACAATTAGACCGATGTTCCCATCCGTCCATTTGGCCGCTGTTTAGCTATCAAACTTTACAACGTCCAGCGGACAATCGGGCGCAGCCCCACTTGACACGCGCTGATGCCTCAAAAGTCCAAAGAGAGCGTAAAGACGATAGGGAATCAGTTGCGGCACCTTGGCGGCCGCCGAGCCAGTCGAAAGCTCAAAAATCATCCATAATTTACCGCATCGGCGGAAATCCCCGGTTTTTCCCTGTAAAACCGGTAGGTTGTGACGAAGGCGACACATTATTTCGCCGGCAATCGCACCTCACCGAATGTTTTGTTGTCAGCCTTTGGTTGTGGGATTAGCTGTTAGATACTGTCAGCCCACTTGGACATCCTTGAATGACATCGCTACGCTTGCTTTGCCTGTGCGCCCTGATTGCGCCTGCCGCCGCGGCCGCGGAGGTGGAGCTGAGCTTTTATGGCGGTGTGCAATCGGCGCCACCGTCAGACATCACGATTCGTGGCGATGATGTGATCCCTGACGACGATTTCGAGCAGGATTGGGAAGGCCGTTCGGGCGAGGCGCCGATCTATTACGGGATCCGCGCCACCCATTGGCGTTCGCCGAATTTCGGCTACGGCTTGGATTTCGCCCATAACAAGGTCTACCCCAAGGATGATGAACTGCCGGCGGGCTACGACGTCCTGGAGTTCACGGATGGCATCAACACGCTGACGGTCAACGCTTATCGCCGCTGGAGCGGCCTCTTTGGAGAGGTCACACCTTATGTTGGCGGCGGCTTGGGTGTGGCACTGCCTCATGTTGAAGTAACCAATGGCGGGTCAGAGACCTTCGGCTACCAGATCACCGGGCCGGCAGCGACCTGGATTGCCGGTGCCTCTTATGCGATCAACGATCAATGGGCCGTGTTCGGTGAATACAAGGGCACGTTTTCGTCCAACACCGCCGATCTGGAGGATGGCGGTACGCTGGAAACGGATATTCTGACCAACGCCGTAAATTTCGGCGTCAGTTTCAACTTCTAACCTTCAACCTGCGTCGCCTGCATGCTGTCGCGTTCGGCGAATCTGGCATGCCAGTCCGCCAGGGCCGCATTGCCGTTCCGCCAACCACGTTCGTCATGCCGCAGATCGATGTATGACAGCGCACAAGCCACAGCGATTTGCCCAATATGCAGCGGCCCCACCAGATGGCTCATCCAGCGATTGTTGATCGCCGCGACGGCACGGGCGGCCTTGCCCCATTGCGCCTCAATCCATTCAGGCGATTGTTGCGCCTCGGTGCGAAAACGCTTCTCGTATGAAATCGCTACGGTCGCATCCATGATCGCGTCCGCCGTCGCCTCAAGCGTCAGGATATCCCAGATGCTATGATCGGGATAAAGCCGCGCATCCGCATAATCGTTCAAAAACCGCGTGATTACCCGGCTGTCATAGAGCGCCGGCCCATCACCACGCACAAGTGCCGGGATCTTGCCCGCAGGATTGGCTGCAAGAACGGTTGGGTCCGAGGCGAGCGGCGTTGTCGAAACATCAACCTCTTCCACCCGATCCAACAGATCCGTTTCGCGCAAAAGGACGCGCACCTTGCGCACATATGGCGACGCGGGAGAGATGAGAAGCTGCATGATCAGATCCCGTTCAAAGGTCCATTACGCCCGACCTTGGCATCAAGAACGCTCAAGCACCAGATGTCAGATGCCAAACATCTTCTGCCAATTGTCCATCGTCATATTGGCCCGGTAGTCGCGCCGCATCTCCTGGTCCAGTACCTCGATCAGCAACCGACCTTCCAGCCAGACCTCAACGCATTCAAAGGGGCCACGGTTGCAAATGCGCGCAAGCCATCCCTCGGCATCGGCAAGGCGCAAAATCGCATCGCGCGACAAGGGCGATCCAATGGCGGCATGCACAGACGTATTTTGCGCATCAGCCTCACCAACCTCGCAGGCGATCGTCTCGCCGCCATCGACTAGACGATGGGTCAACGGATAGACCTCTATCGCTGTCCCATCGTCCTGCTCAGCAAAGGCGATCCAGCTATCGGGAAAGGGTGGAAACGGCAGATGCCGACCACCCAGAATATTGGCAAGAAACGCCGCGACGCGTTCCGGCGCACGTGCTGAAATCGACAGATGAAGCAATGCCATACCCAACCTTTCCATGGTCGGATCAGGACCACAAGAAGCAGCACTCCAACTTCGCCCTTTCACCCTTTTGCCGGGCTGATAAATTGCGCCAACAACTCCCGGGGGATGCATGACCAAAACAACGCCCATGATGGCGCAATATCTTGAGATCAAGGCGCAGTACCCCGACGCGCTTTTGTTCTACCGGATGGGCGATTTCTACGAGATGTTCTTTGACGACGCCGTCGCGGCGTCCGAGGCACTTGACATCGCGCTCACCAAACGCGGCAAACATGGGGACGAAGACATCCCGATGTGTGGCGTCCCACATCATGCCGCCGAAGGGTATTTTCTGACCCTCATCCGCAAAGGCTTCCGCGTCGCCGTCTGTGAACAGATGGAAAGTCCGGCGGAGGCGAAAAAGCGTGGCTACAAGGCGGTCGTGAAACGCGAGGTCGTCCGCCTTGTTACCCCCGGCACGCTGACCGAGGATTCCCTACTTGATGCCCGCCGCCACAACTTCCTTGCTGCATATCACGTCGTGCGCGATGAAGGCGCGCTCGCCTGGGTCGATATCTCCACCGGCGCGTTCCACGTGATGCCCTGTGCCGGTGCCGCTTTGGGGCCAGAACTCGCGCGGCTCACACCCAAAGAGGTGATTGTCGTCGATGGGTCCCAGGGTTATTGGTCGGCAACCGTCTCCGAAGCAGGCGCGACCCTGACCAAGCTTGGTGCCGCCGCCTTTGACAGCACCGCAGGTGAAAAGCGGCTCTGCGCGCTTTACAAGGTCGGCTCTTTGGATGCCTTCGGCAGCTTCACCCGCGCCGAAATCGCGGCGATGGCTGCCGTCGCCGAATATCTCGACATCACGCAGCGCGGGAACCTGCCGCTTCTGCGCCCGCCTGTGCGCGAGGGGCAATCCGCGGCCATGCAGATCGACGCCGCCACACGCAAATCGCTGGAATTGACCCAAGCCATGGGCGGCGGACGGCAAGGGTCGCTGCTTCATTGCATTGACCGGACAGTCACTGCTGGCGGCGCGCGGCTGCTGGAACGGCGGCTTGCCTCACCTTCCCGCACGCTCACCATCATTGCCGACCGGCTGGATGCTGTCGCGTTTCTCATCGACAATAACCGCCTTGCCGGTGATATCCGCGACCACCTGAAAGGCGTGCATGATCTTGACCGGGCACTATCCCGCCTGGCGCTCGACCGAGGCGGGCCGCGGGATATGGCGGCGATCCGCAATACTATTGGACAGGCGGCACTGCTGGCCCAAGCCCTGCCGAACGACCTGCCCGCCCTGCTCGCTGCGGCTGCCGCCGACCTGACCGGTCACGACGACCTCCTGAACCTTCTCGATCAGGCACTGATCGCCGAACCACCGCTTCTGTCGCGTGACGGCGGTTTCATCGCGCCGGGCTATGATTCCGAACTCGACGAAGTGCGCAAGCTGCGCGACGAAGGCCGCTCCGTCATCGCTGGTATGCAGGCGCAATATGTGGATCAGACCGGGGTTGGGTCCCTGAAGATCAAGCACAACAACGTGCTGGGCTATTTCATCGAAACGACCGCCACCCATGCCGAAAAGATGCTGGCCGATGACCGCTTCATCCATCGCCAGACCACCGCCAATCAGGTGCGTTTCACCACCGTCGACCTCTCCGAGATCGAAACCCGTATCCTGAACGCAGGCGGTCGCGCGTTGGAGATCGAGAAGCAGCAATACCAGTCGCTGCGACAGGCCATCATCGCTCAGGCCGGCCCACTTGGCGCGCTCGCCCGCGCCTTGGCCGAGATCGACCTGAGCACCGCCCTCGCCCATCTCGCCACCACTGAAAACTGGACCCGGCCCCGCGTTGATGACAGCCGCGCCTTTGCGATCACCGGCGGGCGGCACCCGGTGGTGGAGGCCGCGCTGCAAAAGGACGGCGCCCCCTTCATCGCCAATGATTGCACGCTTTCAGACGCCTATATCTGGCTGCTGACTGGCCCCAACATGGCGGGTAAATCCACGTTCCTGCGCCAAAACGCGCTGCTCGCGATCCTTGCGCAAATGGGCAGCTTCGTGCCCGCAGAAGCCGCCCATATCGGCCTTGTCAGCCAGATTTTCAGCCGTGTCGGCGCATCCGACGACCTCGCGCGGGGGCGGTCGACCTTCATGGTCGAGATGGTAGAAACCGCCGCAATCCTCAATCAAGCAGACGACCGGGCGCTGGTGATCCTTGACGAAATCGGGCGTGGCACGGCGACCTATGACGGCCTCTCCATCGCCTGGGCGACGCTTGAACACTTGCATGACGTAAACCGGTGCCGCGCGCTCTTTGCCACGCATTATCACGAGATGGCCGCCCTTTCGAACAAGCTCGACGGCGTGGAAAACGCGACTGTCGCGGTCAAGGAATGGGAAGGAGACGTGATCTTCCTCCACGAGGTGCGGCGCGGCACCGCCGACCGGTCCTACGGCGTCCAGGTCGCGCGGCTGGCCGGGTTGCCACCAGTCGTCGTGGAACGTGCCAAAGTCGTGCTGGACGCACTGGAAAAGGGCGAGCGCGAAGGCGGCGGCAGCAAGGCCGTCATCGACGACCTGCCGCTTTTCGCCGCAACAGCGCCACCGGTGACGGCAAAAGAGTCGGAGGTTGAAACACGACTGAAGGACATCCTGCCCGATGAACTCACCCCGAAAGAGGCGCTGTCGCTGATCTATGAATTGCGGGATTTACTGGCGGACGGGTGATGTCACTTGTCCGAGTCATCCTTCCCAGCCTCTTACTGCTTCGGCGCGCTGTAATTGACAAGTTCCGACTTTAGCCCGCGCTTTCCCGCCAGAAAATCCAAGAGGAAGGCAGCCTGCGCATCACGTGACAGATCCTCGAAACCGCTCAGATCACCACCCTCTGCCCACATATCGGCGTCTTCGATCATCGCAACCAGCACCGCGATCTTTTGCAGCAAGACCGCGATGTGCCAGCTAAAGCCGCTTTCACCGCCCGATATTCTGTTTTTGGCATGCAGGGAGCGGGAAAGCGCTTCAAGCATGCGTGCCAGTTCGTCCGGGGTCCGGAATGACAGGTCTTTGTCACCGATGTCCTGGCTCATCTTATGCGGCACAGATGGGTGAAATCACACATCCTACGACGCGGGCGTCGAAGACACCCCAACCTGCGCGGGGCGCAGCAAGCGATCATGCAGCATGAAACCAGTGGCCGAAACCTGGATGATCTCGCCCGCCTTCGTGCCGGGTAAGGGTGCTTCGAACATCGCCTCGTGCTGTTGCGGATCGAAACGGTCGCCAACTTCAGGCTGGATCGGCTCAATCCCGTGCTTTTTGAAGACGTTCAGAAGCTCGCGCATTGTCAGCTCAACACCTTCGAGCAGTGCCTCCGGCACCTTCTCTTCACCCTCTTTGGCGGCATCCAGCGCGCGGCTCATACTGTCGTAAACCGGCAGCAGGTCACGGGCCAGACGCGAGCCGCCGTAATTCTCCGCCTCACGCCGGTCGCGATCTGCACGCTTTCGCGTATTCTCAGCATCCGCCAAGGCCCGCATAAACTTATCCCGAAACTCATCGCGTTCAGCCCGCAGCGCCTCAATCTCGTCATAGCTGGCTTCGGCCTGATCAAAATCAGGGTCATCCGCTTCGGCGGCGAGTTCATCAAGGCTTTGCAGCTCTTCTTCTTTTTCGGACATGCTTGTTCCTTTTAAGAACGGTCGGCAATCATCTTGCCCACCAGCTTGGCAGTATAATTCACGATGGGCACAATTCGCCCGTAGTTGAGGCGGGTGGGCCCGATCACCCCCACCGCCCCGATAATTTTCCGGTCCGCGTTCATATAAGGAGAAACAACCAGAGAGGAACCCGAAAGTGAGAACAATTTGTTCTCTGAGCCAATAAAGATACGCACGCCCTCGCCCTCTTCCGTCAGGTTGAGGAATTGCGCGATATCCCGCTTGCGTTCCAGGTCATCAAAAAGCGTGCGGATCCGTTCCAGATCGGCCTCATCCTCGCTGTCCGACAATAGGTTGCCGCGCCCGCGGACAATCAACCGCTCAGTCGGTTCGCCTTCGTTTTCCCAAATGGCAGCACCGCTTTCCACAAGTTCGGCGGCGAGTTTATCCACCTCTTGTCGACGTGCGGTGATTTCGCGGCGGATCACTTCTCCAAGTTGCGACAAGGTATGACCCTCGGCCACGGCATTGAGGAAATTCGCCGCCTCGCGCATGGAGGACGGAGTTTGGCCAGGGGGCGGTGTGAAGATACGGTTTTCCACATGACCATCGGCAAAGACCAGCACAACCAGGGCGCGTTCACAGGACAGCGACACAAACTCAATATGCTTGATCGGCGCTTCATGCTTGGGCGTCAGCACAAGGCTCGCACCTTGCGTCACGCCCGACAAAGCCTCACCCACATGATCCAGCACCGATGCGACATCCTGATCATTGCTGCCAAAGGTGCGATCGATCTTCTGGCGATCCTCACTTTCCAGATCACCGACCTCGAGCAGCCCATCGACGAACATCCGCAAACCCAACTGCGTGGGAATACGCCCAGCGCTCACGTGCGGACTATCCAGAAGCCCCAAGAATTCGAGGTCCTGCATCACATTGCGAATGGTCGCCGCGCTGACATTTTCCGACAGGCTGCGCGTCAATGTGCGCGACCCGACAGGCGCGCCGCTTTCCAGATACCCTTCGACCACGCGCCGAAACACTTCGCGCGAGCGGTCGTTCATCTCTTCGATGTTGGGCGTCTGGTCGTTCATCGCATCCTCTGCACGGGGCGAGGCAATTAAATCGAAAGTGTTGCCTGCGTCAATCGGGGTTGGATTTCAGATATGGGCAGCGTATCGGAGGGCTGCAATCAACAGGAGGAAGCCCATGCGCCCATCCGGCCGTCAGACCAACGAAATGCGCCCCGTCTCGATCGAAACAGGCGTGACGATGCATGCCGAAGGCTCTTGCCTGATCAAATGCGGGAATACGCATGTGCTGTGCACCGCGACGATTGACGAAAAGGTGCCGCCGTTCCTGAAGAATGCAGGCCTCGGCTGGGTGACGGCGGAATACGGCATGCTGCCGCGCGCGACGAATACGCGCATGCGGCGTGAGGCAAAGAATGGCCAATCGGGGCGCACGCAAGAGATCCAGCGCCTGATCGGGCGGTCGTTGCGGGCAGGCGTGGACCGCGTGGCGCTGGGCGAGCGGCAGATTGTTGTCGATTGTGATGTGATCCAGGCCGATGGCGGCACGCGTTGCGCGTCGATCACCGGCGGCTGGGTCGCGTTGAAGCTGGCCGTGCAAAAACTGATGAAAGCAGGTGACGTGATCAGCGACCCGCTGGTTGACCCCGTCGCGGCGATTTCCTGCGGGATTTATGCCGGGCAAGAAGTGCTCGATCTCGACTATCCCGAAGACAGCGAAGCTGGCGTGGATGGGAATTTCGTGATGACTGGCGGCAAATTGATCGAGGTGCAGATGTCAGCCGAAGGTGCCACGTTTACCCGCGCTCAGATGGACGGGCTGCTTGATCTGGCCGAGAAAGGCGTGGCCGAACTCACCGCCGCCCAATTGGCCGCCGTCGGCTGATGCGCAAGTTCACCGACAAGGAACTGGTCATCGCCACGCATAATAAGGGCAAGCTGGAAGAGATGATCGATCTCTTGGGGCCTTATGATGTGTCGCTGACCTCAAACGCCGATCATGGCCTGCCGGAGCCGGAAGAGACCGAAACCACCTTCGTCGGCAATGCACGGATCAAGGCGCATGCCGCGATGAATGCAACCGGTCTGCCCGCGCTAGCTGATGACAGTGGCATCACGATTGACGGTCTGGATGGCGCGCCGGGTGTCTACACCGCCGACTGGGCGGAAACGCCAAAGGGACGCGATTTCAGCATCGCGATGGAACGGGCCTGGCGCGAACTTGAAGCGGCAAACGCGCCCTTCCCTCGCGGCGCGCAGTTCCGCGCGACGATGGTGCTCGCCTGGCCCGACGGCCATGACGAAGTGTTCGAAGGCATCATGCCCGGCCAGATTGTCTGGCCCATGCGCGGCGATCAGGGCCATGGCTATGACCCGATCTTTCAACCCGATGGCTATGACATCACATTCGGCGAAATGGACCGCTGGGAGAAAAACAAGATCAGCCACCGGGGCCGTGCCGTGCAGAAACTGATCGCGGGCTGCTTTGCCTGAAGATTGGGAACATGGGGGCTTTGGCCTCTATATCCACTGGCCGTTTTGTCAGGCAAAATGCCCTTATTGCGACTTCAACAGCCATGTCGTCGCACAGATTGACCAGAAAGCCTGGGAGCAGGCCTATCTGAGCGAGATTGAGCGCGTTGGAGCAGAGACCCATGGCCGCATCCTGCGCTCTGTCTTCTTCGGCGGTGGCACGCCAAGCCTCATGGACCCGGATGTTGTTGACGCTGTGCTGCGGAAAGTCCGCGCGACGTGGAACTGTGCCAACGACATCGAAATCACTTTGGAAGCCAATCCCACCTCGGTCGAGGCGGGGCGCTTTGTAGGTTACCGCGATGCTGGGGTCAACCGCGTCTCGATGGGCATTCAAGCACTGAATGACACCGACCTGAAGGCGCTGGGCCGCCTACACTCAGCCAAGGAAGCGATGGCGGCCTTTGACATCGCCAGAGACGTCTTTGACCGGGTCAGCTTTGATCTCATCTATGCGCGCCAAAACCAAAGCCAGGCCGATTGGGAGCAGGAATTGCGGCAGGCACTATCAATGGCGGTGGACCATCTTTCCCTCTATCAATTGACAATCGAGGACGGTACGGCGTTCGGGGACCGCTACGCTGTTGGCAAACTACGCGGTCTGCCGGAAGACGATGCTGCAGCCGATATGTATCTTGCCACGCAAGACATCTGCAGCGATGCCGGTTTTGGTGCCTATGAAGTTTCTAACCACGCCGGACCCGGCAGCGAAAGCATGCATAATCTGATCTATTGGCGTTCCGGTGATTATGCAGGCATCGGCCCCGGCGCGCATGGGCGGCTGACACTGGATGGCCAGCGCTATGCCACCGAAACGCCGCTGGCACCGGGTGCATGGATGGCACAGTTGCAAGAGACCGGGAATGGAGAAAGCCTGCGCAGTCCGCTGTCCGAGGAAGATCAGTTTGCCGAGATGATGTTGATGGGTCTCAGGCTGCATGAAGGGGTCAACCTGGAGCGGTTTGGTAGCTCTTTGGATGAATTACGTATTAATATCAATTATTTAACTGATGTGGGTATAGTCTATACAGACAACTCACACCTGCGCCTCACACCAAAGGGACGTCCCGTATTGAACGCAGTTTTGCGGCAGCTTCTGGCGAATTAGAGCGGTCTTAGCTGTTCGACAAAGCGCGCAGCAGATCATCCAGTTGGTCGAGCGATTTATAACTGATCGACAGCGTACCGCCCTCGGCATCGGGCTTGTGGCTGATGTTCACCTTCATGCGCAAAGTCGCCGAAAGCTCATTCTCGATCTGGACCGTATCAGCGTCTTTTGCCGGGGCTTTTGGCGCCGCTTTCGGTTTGCTGGGCAGACCGGTCTTGGCCAGGGCTTCTGCCTGCCGAACCGAGAGTTTCTTATGCACAATCTCACGCGCCAGCCGCACGGCCTCGGCATGGCCGACGAGGGCCCGCGCATGACCGGCGGACAGCACCCCATAAATCAGGTATTCCTGCACCTCTTCTGGCAAACTGAGAAGGCGCAACAGATTGGCGATATGGCTGCGGCTTTTACCCAAGGCAGTGGCGAGTTGTTCCTGGGTGTGACCGAACCTGTCCATCAATTGGCGATATCCTGCCGCCTCATCCACTGGGTTCAGATCGGCGCGCTGGATGTTTTCGATGATGGCGATTTCCAGCATCTCTGTATCGTTGTAATCGCGGACTACAACAGGCACTTCGTGAAGCTGAGCGACCTGTGCTGCACGCCAACGCCGCTCTCCTGCAACAATCTCGTAGGATCCTGATTTTGCCGGGGATGACCTGACGATCAGCGGCTGAATGATCCCGCGTTCCGCAATGGATTGCGCCAGCTCTTCCATCGCATCTTCGGCAAAGGTGCGGCGTGGTTGGTCTGGGTTCGGTTGGACCGTTTCAATCGGCACAACCATGTCGGGCCGCTTTGGAGCGGAATCCGTGGGTTCGTCCTGCGCCACGTCCGACATCAAGGCGGACAGGCCGCGCCCCAATCCGCGCGATTTCTTTGGATTGCGCGCCATACTACACCTTTACCTTCTTCGATTTCTTAATGACCTCATCGGCCAGCGCCCGATACGCCGCGCTGCCTTTGGAATGCGTGTCGTAGGCTAGCACGGGCATGGCAAATGACGGCGCCTCGCTGACCCGGACATTTCGCGGAATCACCGTTTGAAAGACCATATCGCCCATATTTTCGCGTGCATCATCTTCCACCTGCAACGAAAGGTTGTTGCGGCTGTCATACATGGTGAGTGCGATCCCTTCGATCCGCAGGTCGGGATTCGCTGATTGTCTGACGTCCCGAACGGTCAGGATGAGTTGCGACAAACCTTCGAGAGCGAAGAACTCACTTTGAAGCGGGACAATGATCGAATGGGCCGCAATCATCGCATTGACTGTCAATATATTGAGGGATGGTGGGCAGTCGATCAATATGTAGTCATAATTTGCGATACTATCCGCATGGTCACGCAAGACATTGCGCAAGAGAAAACTGCGTTGTTCATTGTCAATGAGTTCAATGTCGGCCGAGCTCAGATCGGTCGTCGCTGGAATGATGGAGAGGTTTGCATCACTTGTTTTCTGTGCGGCTTCAGTCAGTGTCGCGTCACCGGCGAGCAAATCATAGGTTGTGGCCTCGCGCTGATCCTGATCGATGCCAAGACCGGTGGAGGCGTTCCCCTGGGGATCGAGGTCGATCAGAAGGATCTTCTTCTTTCTTTCCGCCAATGCTGCGCCAAGATTGATCGTGGTGGTCGTCTTTCCCACCCCGCCTTTCTGGTTGGCAATCGCGATGATTTTCGGGCCAAGGGAAGTGCTATTCGCTGACACGAGAGATCCTTTGGATAATAAGAAGCCGCGCTGCAGGATCGGTGATACTATCATGTTGTTCAAGCGCAAAGGACCAGTCCCGGCGTGCATCCGCGATTTCCGTGGCAGCGCCTTTTCCTTTGTGGAATAGGGCTTTGCCGTCTTCTTTCAGGTGGCGCGACGTCATTGGAAACAGGGCAGATAGTGGGGCGAGCGCGCGGGCTGATACTATATCTGCTTCCTGTGGCGCCGTTTGATCGATGCGTTCGCTGATGACCGTGACGTTTAGCGACAGTTGCCGGGCCGCGGTGCGGAGGAAAGTTGCCTTGCGTTGGTCACTTTCAATGAGCGTAAATCGCGCATCTGCAACATCCACTTTGGCAAAGATAGCCATAACGATGCCGGGAAATCCACCGCCGCTGCCCAAATCGACCCAATGAGCGAAAGACTTAGATGTAAATGCATAGAGCTGCGCCGAATCGACGATGTGTCGCTCCCACATGTCTGGGACGGTGCTTGGGGCAATCAAGTTAATCTTCGGGGTCCACTTTGTGACCAGATCGCGAAACGTCACGAGATCATCGTATGTTTCACGTGAAACACTTTGGCCGGCGACCATTTGCGTATTCACGATCACGTACCTGTCTGGGCTTGCTGTGATCGCTTGATCGCGCTGATCAAAAGCATCAGCGCAGCTGGCGTCATGCCCTCGATTCGGCTGGCATGTGCAATACTGCGTGGCCGGACGGCGTTCAGTTTGTTGACCAGTTCATTTGAAAGGCCGCTGATCTCGGAAAACGCAGTATTGTCGGGGATCACCTGCTTCTCATCACGTTCCATCGCGGCAATATCACGGGCCTGACGCTCAATGTAATGCACGTAGAGTGCGTCCCTTTTGATCTGATCGCGGATTGGCGCCGGGATATCCATCGCGTCTGGTACAAGCTGCGAAAGCTCGTCAAAGCCAAAATCTGTAAGAGATAGGGCCTCAAGCGCAGTCCGTCTCGCACCATCCACGTTGAGTTTGACGCCCAAAGCCGCAATATCGCGGGCGGAAAAAACGCGCGCCTCCAAATCGCTTCTTCCCGCAGCAAGAGCCTCTATTTTTTCGGAGAACGCTGACCATCTTTCGTCTTTTACACACCCGATGTTGCGCCCCAATTCGGTCAGCCGTTGATCGGCGTTATCGGCCCGAAGTGACAGACGAAACTCTGCGCGTGACGTAAACATCCGGTACGGCTCGGAAACGCCGCGCGTGATCAGATCATCAATCATCACGCCAATGTAAGAAGTCCGGCGGCTGAATATGACTTCCGCTTGCCCCTGAGCCGCAGCGGCGGCATTCAGGCCAGCGACAAGGCCTTGCGCCGCGGCTTCTTCATAACCTGTCGTCCCGTTGATCTGACCCGCCAAGTAAAGGCCGGGCACGTCTCTGAGCTCCAAAGTCTCTTTCAAAGAACGAGGATCGACGTAGTCATATTCGATGGCATAGCCTGGCTGTAAAATGACTGCATTTTCAAGGCCATAGATGGACCGTACATAGCTTTCCTGCACGTCCGTTGGCAGCGAAGTAGATATCCCATTCGGATAAACGGTATCATTGTTAACCCCTTCGGGCTCCAGAAAAATCTGATGAGACGGTTTATCTGCAAATCGGACGATTTTATCCTCGATCGATGGGCAATAGCGTGGGCCAACACCGTCAATCTGCCCTCCATACATAGCAGACCGTGACAGATTTTTGCGAATGATGTCATGCGTTTCTTCGTTCGTATGTGTGATGCCGCAATCCACCTGCGGTGCCGAAACTCGTGTCGACAGAAACGAGAAAAAGACCGGGTCAGGATCCGTTGGTTGCTTTTCCAGAGCATCCCATCGGATTGTGCGTCCATCCAGGCGTGGCGGAGTCCCTGTTTTAAGGCGGCCAAGCGGCAGATCAAACTTATCCAATCGCTCTGCCATACGCAGGGATGGTTTATCCCCCATCCGACCGCCGGGTCGCGACACATGTCCGATATGGATCACACCGCGCAAAAACGTGCCAGTCGTCAGGATCACGCTCTGTGCTGACAACGTTTCGCCACTCGCGATTTGAACACCAGTGACCTGGTCCTTATTCATCACAAGATCGGTCGCTTCACCTTCGATGATCGTCAAATCAGGCAATGCTTCTAGCTCAGCCAGCATGGACCGACGATAGACTGCACGGTCTGACTGCGCCCGAGGACCCTGAACCGCAGGACCCTTCTTCCTGTTAAGCAGACGAAACTGAATGCCAGCATTATCGGCAACGCGGCCCATGACGCCATCAAGAGCATCAATCTCCCGGACCAAATGCCCCTTACCCAATCCACCAATCGCAGGGTTGCAGGACATGACGCCAATTGAGGCACGCGTAAGCGTGACGAGCGCCGTCCGAACACCCATACGCGCGGCTGCATGCGCAGCCTCCGCACCTGCATGCCCGCCACCAATGACGATGACATCGTAATCAAGATGTTTCACGTGAAACACTCCTATTTGCCGATACAGAAGCTGGCAAAAATCTCATCCAAGACATGTTCTACATCAACACGGCCTACAAGACTATCCACCGCACGGATCCCAGATCGCAACTCTTCCGCCGTCAAATCCGTCATACCGTGTGGGCTTTCCAATCCACTTAACGCCGTCTTAAGGTCGCCGACACCACGCAGCAATGCGATACGATGTCTTTCCCGCATCGCCGTCCCAATAGAGGCAACGCGTTCCTGCAGGATATCACCGATCTGTTTGACCAGCAGATCGACACCCAACCCCGTCTTACCAGAAATGCCCCATTCTTCATCCACAGCCAGATCTGCCTTGGCGCGAAAATAGAGGTCCCCGCTCACTATATCTTGCGTCGGTAATTCATTGACATCCATGATATGCACCCGAAGGTCCGCCTGCGTAGCACGCTCCTTTGCCCGCGCAACACCAATCCCTTCAACAACATCATCGGTTTCCCGTAAACCGGCAGTGTCGAGCAACGTCACCGGCAGCCCGTCAAGATCAAACTGGACCTCAATCACATCACGCGTGGTCCCCGCAATCTGTGACGTAATCGCCACCTCACGCCCGGCCAACCGGTTAAGGAGCGTCGATTTACCCACATTTGGCGCACCGATGATCGCCACCTCAAAGCCTTCCCTCAGCCGCTCTGCAATACCTACACCAGCTGCCTCAACCTCCATCTCGGCCACAACGCCCGAGATCAGCGCGATCACTTCCGGTGCCACATCAACCGGCACGTCCTCATCAACAAAATCGATTGTCGCCTCAAGCAGTGCCGTCGCCCGTATCAACCGCGCCCGCCAGCTTTCTGCCAATGCGCCCAATCCACCGGAAAAGACCCGCACCGCCTGCCTGCGTTGGCCTTCTGTTTCAGCATCAATGAGATCGGCCAGGCCTTCCACCTGTGCCAGATCCAGTCGTCCGTTTTCCAACGCGCGTCGCGTGAACTCACCCGGAGCAGCGGGCGTCAGATCATCATCCTCACCAAGGCAACGCAGCACTGCCGCCACAACAGCCGGACTACCATGCAAATGCAGTTCAACCACCTGTTCGCCGGTGAAGCTTTTCCCCTTTGGAAAATGCAGGACAAGCGCTTCATCCAACAGATCACCCGCTTGATCTTTCAGAAGCCGCACACCCCTGATCTCGGGCACATCACCCGTCAGCCGCGCGACCGAAGCACACGCCTGATCGCCCGAAATCCGTATGACAGCGACGCCCGCGCGCCCGCGCGCCGTCGCAAGCGCAAAGACTGTATCCATGTGCTTAACCCATTGTTTATGAACAATAAGTTAGGTGTTCATCGAATCAAAGAAGTCCGAATTTGTCTTGGTCTGCTTGAGCTTACCCAACAGGAATTCAATGGCATCCGTCGTCCCCATCGGGTTCAGAATACGACGCAAGACGTAGGTCTTCGCCAGGTCTGCCTTGTCCACCAGCAATTCCTCTTTCCGTGTCCCGGATTTCAGGATGTCCATCGCCGGGAAGACGCGTTTGTCAGCCACCTTCCGGTCAAGCACGATCTCACTGTTACCCGTCCCTTTGAACTCTTCAAAGATCACTTCATCCATGCGGCTGCCCGTATCAATCAGCGCCGTCGCGATGATCGTCAGCGACCCACCCTCCTCGATATTCCGCGCGGCGCCAAAGAACCGCTTGGGCCGTTGCAGCGCATTCGCATCCACACCACCCGTCAGCACTTTCCCAGATGATGGTACCGTCGTGTTGAACGCCCGACCCAATCGCGTGATGGAATCGAGCAGGATCACAACATCCCGTTTGTGCTCCACCAGCCGCTTCGCCTTTTCGATCACCATCTCAGACACAGCCACGTGGCGCGATGCGGGTTCATCAAAGGTCGAGGAGACAACCTCACCTTTGACGGAGCGCTGCATGTCCGTCACCTCTTCAGGCCGTTCGTCAATCAAGAGAACAATCAGGTAGCATTCCGGATGATTCTTCTCGATGGAGTTCGCGATGTTCTGCAACAGCACCGTCTTACCAGTCCGCGGCGGGGCCACGATCAGCGAACGCTGTCCTTTCCCGATGGGCGCGACCAGGTCAATGATCCGGGCTGAGCGATCCTTGATCGTTGGGTCCTCAATCTCCATATTCAACCGCTCTTCGGGATAAAGCGGTGTCAGGTTGTCGAATGCAACCTTGTGCTTAGCCCGCTCCGGTTCCTCAAAATTGATCCGCTCAACGGATGTCAGCGCGAAGTACCGTTCATTGTCGTTGGGCTCTTTCATCACCCCTTCGACCGTGTCGCCGGTCCGCAGCGAATGCTGGCGGATCATGTCGGGCGAGACGTAAATGTCATCCGGACCGGGCAGGTAATTCGCCTCGGGCGAGCGCAGGAAACCAAATCCGTCCTGCAGCACTTCAAGAACGCCATCGCCGCCAATGACCCATTCTTCATCCGCCCGCTCTTTGAGGATGGCGAACATCATGTCGCCCTTCCGCATGGTCGAGGCGTTTTCGATCTCAAGCTCTTCGGCCAGAGACAACAGATCCTTGGGGCTTTGTGCCTTGAGATCAGCGAGGTTCAGACGATGTGTCGACATGATAGCATCCAGCAGCACCGCATCAGGCACTGTCATTCTAAGTAGCAAAGGAAAATCGCGTTCCCGGACGGGAGCGATACCCAACTAAGGATTCTGTGAAGCGGAGTCAACGCTCAGGATCAGAACGGCCTGACGACAACCGCGATCACGATAAAGAGCATCAGCACGGTGGGTACTTCGTTAAACAGCCGATAAGTGCGTCCGCTGCGGGTATTCTGACCGGCCGCAAATTCCTTGCGCCGCACGCTCATCCAATGATGTGCGCCTGTCATCAGGATCACGCAGATGATCTTGACCCAGGACCAGATCGCACCCCAGTCAAACGCCCCAAGCCCGATCAGAGTCAGCCCGGCCACCCAGGCCACGATCATGGCCGGGTTCATGATCACACGCAGGAGTTTTTCTTCCATCACCTGAAAGGTCTGATCAAGCTCTGACCCTACGCTTGCCCGCTCAGCATGATAGACAAACAGACGTGGTAGATAGAATAACCCAGCCATCCATGCGATCACCGCCATGATATGGATGGCCTTGATCCAATCATAGTAGGCGGCAAGCATACCCATATTATCTTATCCTCTCCCTGCTCTTTGCGTTCTTAATAAATATAGGAAGAAAGAAAAGATGATGATGATCTTTGGTCGGTGGATTTCTGTGGGTGAGTTTTCCATCCTCAGACTTATCCAGCGTTGCAAATGATGGTGACTATGTTTGGGTTTCTTACCGAGATCAATAAAAAGCATTGTAAATCAGTATGTTAATCCCTATCCACCTCTGCCAAGATTATAGTAGCTGCGTGAAAGAACCTCACGTCGTTCCAAACTTTCCACATGGCACTGTTATCCTTACCCACCGTGGATAATATGGCACAAAACCTGAATAAATCCGGATGTTATCGTCATGCGCGCCGTCCAGCTAAACTGCCCCCGCTTCGATCAGCGGCAGATACACGATTTCTCCGCCAGGTTATCCACATGACCGATCGGATCATCCTTGCTTCCGGCTCCGCGATCCGGAGCCAGCTGCTTACAAACGCAGCCGTCCCGCATGAGGTTGTCCCTGCACGGATCGATGAAGAGAGCGTAAAATCGTCCCTGCAGGCCGAAAATGCACCTCCCCGCGATGTTGGCGATCTTCTGGCCGAACTCAAGGCGCAACGGGTGGCGGCGAAGCATCCCGACGCTCTTGTGATCGGCTGCGACCAGGTGCTTGCTTTTGACCGGCAAATCCTCTCCAAACCGTCAAGCGAGAACGATGCTATATCGCAATTGCAGTCTTTGCGCGGTCAGACGCATCAGCTTCTGTCTGCGGCTGTGATTTACGGTGAGGGGCGGCCGCTTTGGCGCCATGTGGGCGTCGTGCGGCTGCATATGCGTGATCTCTCTGACACATATATCGCAGATTATGTCGCGCGAAACTGGGACGGTATCCAACACAGCGTTGGCGCCTATAAGCTGGAAGAAGAAGGTGTGCGCTTTTTCACACGGATTGAAGGGGATTATTTCAATGTCCTGGGTCTGCCGCTGCTTGAACTCTTGTCATATCTCACGCTTCGCGGAACATTGACCTCATGAAGGATGTCCCCCGCGCGGCTGTGATTGGTAACCCGGTCTCGCACTCGTTATCGCCAAAACTGCATAATTACTGGCTGCAGCGCTATGGTTTGCCTGGTCACTATGAGGCGTTGCAGGTGGCAGAGGATGCGCTGGCTCACACGCTACGAGCCTTGCCAGAGCAGGGCTTTATCGGCGCGAATGTCACGATACCGCACAAGGTCGCGGTGCTCCAACTGGCTGACAATGTGACGGACCGTGCAACACTGATCGGTGCGGCGAACACGCTGATCTTTACTGACGACGGCCGTATTTTTGCAGATAATACAGATGGTTACGGGTTCGCCGCCAATATCCGGCAAGGTGTACCCGATTGGGATCCAAAGGCAGGTCCCGCTGCTATCTTCGGCGCGGGCGGTGCAGCGCGCGCGATTATCGTTGCCTTGGCCGATGCGGGCGTCCCCGAGATTCGCCTGGCCAACCGCACGCGTCTGAAGGCCGAAGCACTTAAGGCCGAGTTTGGCGCGCGCATCCAGGTCTATGACTGGGTGCAGGCGGGGCCGATGCTGGATGAGGTGGCTTTCGCGGTGAATACAACCTCTCTTGGTATGAAGGGCGCGCAACCGTTCAAGGTACCGCTTGATGAGCTGAGCCCCGACGCGATTGTGACCGACATTGTTTATACGCCGCTGCGCACTGCGTTTCTTGATGCGGCCGCGGAACGCGGCTGCCGCACGGTGGATGGTCTGGGCATGTTGCTGCATCAGGGTGTGCCCGGATTTGAACGCTGGTTTGGAACGCGACCCGAAGTGGATGAGGCGACGCGCAGCGCGGTTTTGTCGTGAGGCATCTGCTGGGCCTGACCGGGTCGATTGGTATGGGAAAATCGACAACGGCGCAGATGTTCCGCGATGAAGATGTGCCTGTCTGGGACGCAGATGCCTGTGTTCATGCACTTTATGATCGAGACGGTGCAGCCGTTGACCCAATCGGCGCGAAGTTTCCCGATGCGATTGTCGATGGCGCCGTATCCCGAAATGTCCTGAAACACCTGATCGCGGAGGATTCGGCGGTGCTGGCAGCGATTGAGGCGATTGTGCATCCTCTTGTCGCCGCAGATCGCCAGGAATTCCTGAAAAACAACAAAGCCCCCTTGCTGGTTTTCGACATTCCCCTTCTTTTCGAAACCAAGGCTGACGCGTGGTTGACCTCCGTCCTCGTTGTCTCCGTCCCAGGGGATGTGCAGAAGCAACGTGTCATGGCCCGGCCGGGCATGACAGAGGCGCAGTTTGAGGCAATGATGGCAAAACAGATGCCGGATGCCGAGAAACGCGCGCGGGCTGATCATATCATTGAGACGCTGGATATGGACGACACCCGCGCTGCTGTGCGACATCTGATTGGTGAACTGACAGGTGCAGCCGATGCGTGAAATTGTTCTTGATACTGAGACCACAGGGTTTGAACCCGGCGAGGGCGACCGGATTGTCGAAATCGGGGCGGTCGAGCTGCGCGGCCATGTGCCGACGGGCCGCACCTATCATCAATATATCAACCCGCAACGCTCCATGCCCGAAGAGGCGTTTGGCGTGCACGGGATTGGTCCGGATCTGCTCGACCCACCGCAAGAGCCCAAACCCGGTCAGGAGACGCTCCGGGATAAACCTGTTTTTGCCGATATCGCGCAGGATTTCGTGGATTTTGTCGGCGATGCGAAGCTCGTCATCCACAATGCTGCCTTCGACATGAAGTTCCTGAATGCAGAGCTCGGTTGGGTCAACCGCCCGCTTTTGCCGATGGATCAGGCCATTGATACTCTGGCCATCGCGCGGCGGAAATTCCCGGGCTCGCCCGCTTCACTTGATGCGCTTTGCCGTCGCTTTGACATCGATAACTCATCGCGCACCCTGCACGGCGCGTTGCTCGACAGTGAAATCCTGGCTGAAGTCTATCTGGAATTGATCGGCGGCAGGCAGCCTGACTTCGCGCTGTCGAGCGCCGCGCAGGTCACGTCTGACGGAGTTGCCGAAGACGCATGGCGGCCAACCAAGCGGCCCACGCCTTTGCCATCGCGATTGACCGATGAGGAAGCCGCCGCCCATGCCGCCTTTGTGGCGGAACTGGGCGACGATGCTGTGTGGAAAAAGCTGGCTTAGTTTGCCTTGGCCTTTTCAGCTTCTGCACGGCGGGCGAGTTCGGCCCGGTAAAGCGCAAGGAAATCAATGGTTTCAAGGTTCAGCGGTGGGAAGCCACCGTCGCGGGTCACGTCACTGACGATCCGGCGCACGAATGGGAATGTCATTCGTGGGCATTCGATCAGAAGATAGGGATGCATCTGTTCGTCAGGAACACCGCTTATTTCGAACACACCGCCATATTCCAGCTCCAGCACGAAAAGCGGCTCGCCCTTTTCCTTGGTCTTGCTGGTGATGTTGAGCTTCGTGATGACCTCAAAATGATTGTCGGCGTTGCGCTTGCGGGCATCAAGGTTCACCTGCACCTGAATTTCAGGCTGCGCATCACCGGTAACACCTTTCTGGGCCAGGATGTTTTCGAAAGACATGTCGCGGATATACTGCGCCATGATCTTGTTGCTGGCTTGCTGTTGGGGTTGTGCGGGCTGGGCGCCGTTTTCGGGGGCGTCGGACATGGGAACGTGCTCCAATAATTTCAGGTTCGCGCGTTCCTAGCAGGCCCTTTGAAAAGGCTCAATGCTGGGTCCAGCCGGATGGCCGATGCGTGGGCTTTTTGTCGTGGGGGACTTCCTGAAAGTCACCATCAATCACCTGATCATCGGGCTGATGCGACTGCGGATGCTGTTGCCCCATGGTAAAGGTCTGCACCCTGATACGAGACCGCGCCCACAGGAATGCGGCCCGGCGGATGCCAGGCACCAAAAGCGAAAGGCCAACCGCGTCGGTGAAAAAACCGGGCGTGAGCAGCAGTGCCCCGGCAAAGAGGATCATTGCGCCATTGGCCAAAGGCTCTGTCGGGTCTTTGAGTTCCGAAAACGACCGCTGCAGGTTGCTGAGTTCACGTATGCCTTGGTTGCGCACCAGATAAGACCCGGCAATCGCAGTCATCAGCACGATCAATAGGGTCCAACCCAGCCCGATATAGCCCCCGACCTGGATAAACAGGGCGATTTCGATCATCGGAACGGCAATAAAAGCAAGTAACAGCCACATGGTCGGCGCCTTTCGTAACTTGTTCGGGGGTAAGGTGGACTTGCCCCGGCCCACGACCTACATAGGGACCGACCGGGCATGTTTCCATGCCTCACCCTGAAACGAGGCGCGAATGAACTCTCCGATTATCCAGCTTTTGGTGCTTGCTGGCATTGCTGTTTTCCTGATCCTGCGGTTGCGCGGTGTGCTTGGTACGCGTGAAGGATATGAAAAACCTGCGGTGACACGCCCTGACCCAGCACGCAGGTCAGCGCCGGAATTTGATGTGATCGAGGGCGGTCCTGATCTTGATATCACGGATCATGTCCCAGAGGATTCCGATCAGGCCAAGGCCTTGGCCGCGATGAAGCGTGTGGACCCGTCATTCAACGTGGGTGAGTTTCTGGGCGGCGCGCGTGGCGCTTATGAAATGATCCTGATGGCGTTTGAAAAAGGTGATCTGGACCAGATTGTGCCGTTCATCTCGGAAGATGTGTATGAGGCGTTCGCGAGCGTCGTGGATGATCGCCAGCGACAGGGGCTGACTGTGGAGGCGAACTTTATCGGTATCAGCGACATGAGCCTTGTTGAGGCCGAATTCGATGAGGTCACCAAAGAGGGTGAAGTGTCCGTCCGGTTCAAGAGCGAGATGACATCGGTGGTGCGTGACAACGCTGGCGATATCATCGAAGGTAGCGACAAGGAGATCAAGCGCCAGAAAGATACCTGGACCTTCTCGCGCAGGATGGATTCGGGCGACCCGAACTGGAAGCTTGTCGCCACCGGCGAATGATCCGTGAGGGCCTTGGTGCCATTGCGCTGTCACTGATATCAGCGGGGCATGCGATGGCGGACCCGACCTATACGCAGCTGACATATGACGACCTGAATGGCTGGGCGGCGGATGATCATTACGCCGCCTTGTCCGTTTTTCAGAACACTTGTCGTGATCTGCGCGGGATCGAGTGGGAGGTCGTGTGCGATTTCCTGAAGACCGATCCCGATCCGCGCCATTTCTTTGAACGCTTCTTTACCCCTATCCTGATCGAGGACGGCGATCCGATGTTGTTCACCGGCTATTTTGAGCCGGAACTACCGGGGTCACGCGAACGTGGCGATGGCTATCAGTTTCCGATCTATGCGGTGCCGGACGATCTGGTGCCGGGAGAGCCGTATTACACAAGGCGTGAGATTGATGAGGATCAGCCTCTTGCCGGTCGTGGGCTGGAACTGGCGTGGCTGACCGATCCGGTTGATCTGTTCTTTCTGCAGATCCAGGGTTCGGGTCGCATTCGGCTGCCGGATGGGACGGTCATGCGCGTAGGTTATGGTGGCAAGAACAGCCGGGAATATTCGTCTGTCGGCATGGCGCTTGTCGCGCGCGGGATTTTTGAGCCGCATCAGGTCTCGGCCGCTGTGATCCGCAACTGGGTGCGCAAGAACCGACCAGAGGGGCGAGAGCTTTTGTGGGAGAACGAAAGCTATGTGTTCTTCCGCGAGGTGAGCGAGGTACCTGCTGAGTTGGGACCATTGGGCGCGATGAACCGGTCGATTACGCCGTTTCGGTCGATTGCTGTTGATCCGGCCTTTGTGACGCTCGGCGCGCCGGTCTGGATTGAGAAAGCCGGTGCGGAACCGATGAACCGCCTGATGATCGCGCAGGATACGGGATCGGCGATCAAGGGGGCGCAGTGCGCCGATATCTTTTTCGGAACGGGTGAAGAGGCGGGTCGCGCTGCCGGGCGGATCAAGGATGATGGCCGCATGGTTGTGCTGATGCCCAGCGCCATGGCGCAGCGCCTGTTGGCGGAAAACTGATGCGTCGCCCCCGCAATCTGTCGGCGGAGGAGCGCGCCCTGTGGGACCGGGTGGCGGAACGCACGACGCCGATGAATGGCCGCCGCGCCGATCCTCTGCCGGAGCCGCCAAAGAAGGACATGCCCGCGCCACGAAAGGAGCCGATCCCAACTTTTCGTGTGGGTGAAGCCGTCAACGGTCGGGAGCGGCGTGATGTATTGCCCGGCATTGCCGATCGGATGGCAGAGGCACCGGTCAATATGGACCGCAAGTCATTCGGCAAGCTCAAACGCGGCAAGCTGAAACCGGAAGCGCGGCTTGATTTGCATGGCATGACATTGGCCGAGGCGCATCCGGCCTTGATCTCTTTCATCATGGGCTCGCAACAGATGGGGCGCCGTCTGGTGCTGGTGATTACCGGCAAGGGCAAGGACCGCGACGATGGCGGACCGATCCCAACGAGATTGGGTGTGTTGCGCCATCAGGTGCCGCAATGGCTGGCACTGCCACCTTTGTCAAAGGCCGTTTTGCAGGTCACGCCCGCGCATCTGAAACATGGCGGGCATGGTGCCTATTACATCTATCTGCGGCGTCAGCGCTAAGGCTGTGGTGCTTTTTGTCAGGCTGCGCGCCGTGCGCCGGTAAAGAAGTTTGCGAGGCGTTCGAAAGATGCGGTCCACCCGGCTACGACAGTATCTTGCAGGAAATCGGGCACGGGGGATTGGACCAGTGTGACTTTAGTTTGGTCGCCAACGGCGGTGAAGGTTACGTGCACCGCCATATCAGCACCGCCGTCCACGCCCGGCATCGTGTAGGACAGAAGCTCTGGCGGTTTGTATTCCATCAACCGCCCGTCAATCAGATACTCGCCATGCCCGTCGATGGTCATCAGATGTTGGTAGCATCCGTCCTTTTCCTGTTCGATGGTCGAAACCACCTTGGTCGTTTGCCCGCAGCCCCACCAGTGGGTTGTCTTGGCAGCATCAATCCACGCGTCGAACACGCTGGATTGAGAAGCATCATAAAGGCGTTCGACTGTGAGGGTGTCGCCCTCAACCTTGGTCTTTGTCGTCATGTTGATCCCTTTTCTTTTGGCTGAGAATGCGGTCGACCTCGTCAAAGTGTTCTTTCCAGAAGGTGCTGTAATGCCTGATCCAGCGGGCTGCCTCTTCGGCGCGTTCAGCGCGTGCGCGGACAAATTGTTCACGTCCGCGCTTTTGCTTTTCGATCAGCCCGGCGTCGTAAAGTGTGCGCAGATGGCGCGAGATGGCGGGCTGCGACACATCGAACGCATCGGTGAGTTGCGAGACATTCTTTTCGCCCGTGGACAGATTGACGAGGATGCCCCGCCGGATCGGGTCAGCGAGCGCGCTGAAGACAAGGTCGAGTTCTTGCGAATCCATAACAATATGGTTATGTATTTGCGTGCGGAATGCTAGCGCGTTGGCACATGGGGAACGGTCGTGTCTGAGAGAATAAAAAACCTGGCCATCTATCGCGACCTCGTTGCACGGTTCTTTGATGACAAGGTCAAGGGCAAGGCCAACCCTTACACGTCCATGAATGGCAACATGTATAGCTTGCTTGACCCTGCGGGCCGTATTTGCCTGCGTATGGCCGAGGAAGATCGCGCGCGGTTTGCCGAAAGCTTTGGCACCGAGCCGGTCGAACAATACGGTGCGATCATGCGGGGATACGTGGCGATCCCGAATGAACGGCTTGTCGAACCGGATGCGCTGGAAGAGGCCTTTGCCACATGCCTGCGTCATGCGCGGTCTTTGAAGAAAAAATAGGCGCTGATCTCCTCCGCATCTGGGCCCAGGCCGCTGGCCTCAAACTCTTTCTTGTGCCTTCAATTCATTCCCCGCTATGTCTTGTGGACAGATCGGGGGGACCGCATGTCAAAAGCGAAACACACGCGTGAAGACGCACTGCAATTTCATATGCAACCAACCCCCGGCAAGTGGGAGATCAATGCAACTGTCCCGATGACAACCCAGCGCGATCTGTCGCTGGCCTATTCCCCCGGCGTGGCAATCCCGTGCGAAGAAATCGCGGCGGACCCGGCCACGGCTTACGACTATACGAACAAGGGCAACTTGGTCGCGGTGATCTCAAACGGCACCGCCGTTCTCGGCCTCGGCAACCTCGGCGCGCTGGGCAGCAAGCCAGTGATGGAAGGCAAATCGGTCCTCTTCAAACGCTTCGCCGATGTGAACTCGATCGATATTGAGCTCGATACCGAAGATACCGACGCCTTCATTCAGGCCTGCAAGCTGATGGGGCCGACCTTTGGCGGGATCAACCTTGAGGATATCAAAGCCCCCGAATGCTTCATCATCGAACAGACGCTGAAAGAGCAGATGGACATCCCCGTCTTCCACGACGACCAGCATGGGACGGCCGTGATCTGCGCGGCGGGGCTGATCAACGCACTGCATCTGTCGGGCAAGAAGATCGAGGATGTGAAGATCGTGCTGAATGGCGCGGGGGCGGCAGGCATTGCCTGCATCGAGCTTCTGAAATTCATGGGCGCGCGGCATGAAAACTGCATCGTCTGTGACACGAAGGGCGTGATCTATCAGGGCCGGACCGAGGGGATGAACCAGTGGAAGTCGGCCCATGCGGTGAAAACGGACCTGCGCAACCTCGAAGAGGCAATGAAGGGTTGTGACGTGTTTCTGGGGGTTTCGGTGAAGGGTGCCGTAACGCCCGCGATGGTCGAGAGCATGGCCGAGAACCCGGTGATCTTTGCGATGGCGAACCCGGATCCGGAGATTACGCCGGAAGATGCCCATGCGGTGCGCGAGGATGCGATCGTGGCCACGGGGCGCAGCGACTACCCGAACCAAGTCAACAACGTGTTGGGTTTTCCGTACCTGTTCCGTGGTGCCTTGGACATCCACGCCCGCGCAATCAACGAAGAAATGAAGATCGCCTGTGCCGAGGCTTTGGCCGCACTCGCCCGCGAGGATGTGCCGGACGAGGTCGCCATGGCCTACGGCAAAAAGCTGACCTTTGGCCGCGACTACATCATTCCGACACCATTTGATCCGCGCCTGATCCACCGGATTCCGACCGCCGTCGCACAGGCGGGCATGAAAACCGGCGTCGCGCGGCGACCGATTGTGGATATGGATGCGTATGAGCTGTCGCTCAAATCCCGGATGGACCCGACGCAATCCATCCTGCGTAGCCTGAACGCCCGCGCCCGGGCGAACCAGTCGACTTTGGTCTTTGCCGAAGGGGACGATCCACGTGTGCTGCGGGCGGCGGTGCTGTATCAGCGGTCGGGCATGGGTAAGGCACTGGTCGTGGGCCGCGATGAGGATGTGCGTGAAAAGCTGACGGCAGAAGGGTTGCCAGAGGCTTTTGACGAGCTTGAGATCGTGAATGCGGCCAATACCGAACATCTCGACGCCTATAAGGCGTTTCTTTATGAGCGTTTGCAGCGCAAGGGATTTGATGCGCAGGATGTGCACAGGCTCGCGGCGCGCGACCGGCATGTCTTTGCAACCTTGATGCTGGCACATGGACATGCCGATGGGATGGTCACCGGGGCGACCCGGAAATCGGCGCATATTCTGGAATTGATCAACCATGTCTTTGACGCGCAGCCTCATGATGGCGCCGTAGGCGTCACGGCGGTGTTGCATAATGGGCGGATCGTTCTGATTGCCGATACGTTGGTGCACGAATGGCCCGACGAAAACGACTTGGCAGACATCGCCGAGCGTGGCGCGTTTGTGGCGCGCGAATTGGGACTAGAGCCGCGCGTGGCCTTCCTGTCCTTTTCCACCTTCGGCTATCCGGTCTCGGAACGGGCCGAGAAGATGCACAAAGCGCCCCTCGTGCTGGACGCGCGCAAGGCGGATTTTGAGTATGAGGGTGAGATGACGGTGGATGTCGCCCTCAATACGCAGGCGCAGGAGAACTATCCGTTCCAGCGGCTGACCGGGCCTGCCAATGTCCTTGTCGTGCCTGCACGGCACTCCGCGTCCATCTCTGTCAAGTTGATGCAGGAAATGGCGGGGGCGACAGTGATCGGGCCGATCTTGTCGGGTATCGGGAAGCCGATCCAGGTCTGTTCGACCGTCTCAACCGTCAACGACATCCTGAACATGGCGGTGATCGCCGCCTGCAAGGTCGACTGATGGCGATCTGGAACCTCGGCTCAATCAACGCGGATTTCGTCTATGCTGTCCCGCATGTGCCCGCGCCGGGAGAGACGCTGGCCTCGACAGGGCGAGAGGTGTTTCTGGGCGGCAAGGGTGCCAATATGTCTGTCGCGGCGGCGCGTGCGGCGGCGCATGTTTATCATATTGGCGCGGTTGGGGCCGACGGCCACTGGGCAGTTGAGCGGCTGCTGGAATACGGCGTTGATACGCGCAACATCGCCGAGATCGGGACCGAGACGGCGCAGGCGATCATCATGGTCAACCCCGATGGGGAGAATGCGATTGTGCTGCACCCCGGTGCGAATGCCGAAATCCCCCAAGCCACTTTGCAAACCGCCATGGCCGAGGCGCAAACAGGTGATTGGCTGGTCATCCAGAACGAAACGAACCTGCAACGCACCGCCGCCGCTTTGGGTAAGAAGATGGGGCTGCGCGTGGCCTATGCCGCCGCCCCGTTTGATGCGGAGCGGGTCGAGGCGGTGCTGGCCCATCTCGACTTTCTGATCCTGAACGCGGTTGAGGCCGCACAGCTGGAAGCCGCGACCGGTCTGGCGCCTGCCGATCTGCCCGTCTCCGACGTGATCGTTACACTTGGCGCCGATGGGGCGGAGTGGTTTGGCAAGGATGGCCGCCAGCACTTCCCTGCCATCGCCGTTGAGCCTGTGGATACGACCGGAGCGGGCGATACATTCACCGGCTATGTGCTTGCCGGGCTTGATCGTGAGATGCCGATGGCACAGGCGATTGGTCAGGCAATAAAAGCCGCCGCACTGATGGTGACGCGCCACGGCACGGCGGATGTGATCCCTGACCTTGCCGAGGTGCAGGCGTTTCAGTCCTGAACAAAGGGTGCTGAATCGCCCCATAACGCCGCGACCCGCGCATCCCGGCCACAGGCATCGCGATAGAATTTGTAGGCCTCAGCCTGGGTCTTCACGCCCCGGCGCGTGACGATCAGACGTTCACCGCGATAATAATTCTGGTGAATGTCCTCGGCCACGTAAAACGGCGCAGCATCCAGGATCGGGGTCACGATACGCTGGCCAAGATCCCGTTCAGCCCGGGCCTTCGCCCGCTCGGTCGCCGCCCGCTCTGCCGGGGTGGAGACGAAAACAGCCGTACGGTAGCTCTCACCCCGATCGCAGAACTGCCCGCCAGCATCCGTCGGATCGATGGACCGGAAGAAGGAGTGCAGCAACTGGTCGTAACTCACGACATCTGCGTCATAAGTGATCTCAACCGCCTCGTAATGGCCTGACCCTTTGATCGTGCGATAGGTCGGGTTCTCGGTCGTTCCTCCGGTATAGCCAGAGATGACCTCGACCACGCCGTCCAGCGATTCAAAATCGCTCTCAACGCACCAGAAACAGCCGCCCGCGACATAGGCTGTTTTCAGTGTTTCGGCGTTGGCCACACCTGCGCAAAGGGCAAGGCAGAGTGTCAGCGTTTGGATAGTGTGTTGCATACCATTCTCAGTGCCCGTCAGCCGCTATTTGGGCAAGGTGACGCTTTGTAATTTCACGCATCCGTGAAAGTCAAAGCGTTGCAAGCATCTTGGAAGATTTTTGCCAAGACTATTCGAATAGTCTTGGACAGAGTTGGCGGACTGAAGGATCATGCCCAGACCTTGCCGCAACACCAAGTCGATCACATGACCAAAGTCACAACCCATCAAACCGAAGAGGATGCGCGTAATGAGGCGATCCTGATCTATGTCGATGGCCGGATTGCGCCCAAAACCGAGGCGATGGTTAGTGTTTATGACAGCGGCTTCATGCTCGGGGACGGCGTGTGGGAGGGGTTGCGCCTCTATGATGGGAAGTGGGCGTTTTTGGATGAACATCTCGACCGGTTGTTCGAGGCCGCGAAGGCGATTGATCTGGATATCGGGATGGACCGCGATGGCGTGGCCAAGGCGTTGGTGGAGACGCAAAAGGCCAACGGGATGACGACAGATGCCCATGCCCGCCTGATGGTGACGCGGGGGGTGAAGGTGCGGCCTTTTCAGCATCCGGGCCTCTCCCGCTCTGGCCCCACCATCGTGATCATCATGGAGCATTCGCGGCCCTCTATCCCGCGCCCCATCGCGCTCGCCACCGTGCCGCATCAGCGCGGCCTGCCGATGACGCAGGACCCGAAGCTGAACAGCCATTCGAAGCTCAACTGCATCCTCGCCTGCATCGCTGCCGAAAAGGCAGGCGCGGATGAGGCGCTGATGCTCGATGTGCATGGTTTCGTGAACACGACCAATGCCTGCAACTTTTTCATCGTCAAGAATGGCGCGGTTTGGACCAGCACCGGCGATTATTGCATGAACGGGATCACGCGGCAGAAGGTGATCGATCTTTGTCGCGCCAATGACATCCCGGTTTTTGAGCGCAATTTCAGCCTCGTCGATACCTATTCGGCGGATGAGGCGTTTTTGACCGGGACTTTTGGAGCACAGACGCCTGTGGGCAGCATTGATGGCCGGGTGATCGGGACAGGGCAGCTTGGCCCGGTGACCGCGCGGTTGCGTGACCTTTACAAAGATCTGGTGGCCCGCTCATGAAAATCGCGATGTGGTCGGGGCCGCGGAATCTCTCGACCGCGATGATGTATGCGTTTGGCAATCGTGCCGATTTCGCCGTTTGGGATGAACCGTTTTATGCACCCTATCTTGCCGCGACTGGTGTTGATCATCCGATGCACGAAGAGGTCTTGGCGGCGCATGAGACCGATCCAAAGGCGGTCACGGCCCGCTGTGCCGGGTCGATACCCGACGGCAAACCGCATTTCTACATGAAGCATATGCCGCATCACATGGTGAAGGACTTCCCTTTGGATTGGGCCAGGGATTGCCTGAACATCCACCTGATCCGCCATCCTGCGCGGGTCATCGCGAGCTATGGCGCCAAGCGGGATGAGATGGAGATGGCCGATATCGGGTTCTTGGCGCAGACGCGGATTTACGACGCGCTGGGCGGTATCGTGATCGACAGTGCGGATATCCGGGCCGATCCGGCGGGCATGCTGCGGATGCTTTGCGATCACATCGGATTACCCTTTGATAACGCTATGCTTTCTTGGCCTTCAGGCCCCCGTGCGGAGGATGGTATCTGGGCCAAACACTGGTACAACGCGGTGCACAAGAGCACCGGCTTTGCTGGCGCCGAGGGGGATTTGCCGGTGGTGACGGTACAATATCAAGACCTGCTTGCAGAGGCCTTGCCACATTACGAAGCGATGGCGAGCCTGCGGCTCAGGCCTTGAGCAACTCGCCCAGCTTCATCGCCACGCGGGCATCGCCAGAGACTTTCAGCTTGCCCATCATGACGCCCGTCATGGGGTTCAGTTTGCCGGTGATCAGTTTCGCCAGATTGGCCGTAGTGATGCCGATGGTGCAGGCCGTGTCCCGGTCATCGCGGCTGACGGCATTGTCGGCCAAAACAATCACCCCGTCCTGCCCGCAATCAAATTTCAGGCTGCCTGTGAACTCCCGGCTGGAAATCCCCTTTTGCATCTTCGCGGCGATCTCTGAAATGTCCAAAACCGTCTCCTCTTCACTGCGCAATCGGTACGAAGATGAGCCCGCGCGCGCAACTGTGACGCTGGGTGAGGAAACTCCCGCTTCGCGGTGTTGGTACAGGATGCTAGAAAAACCCCGTTTTTAGCCGGAGCGTGCCATGTCCGATCACCCCGATACACAGCCAGCTGACCAAAAGCTTGATGTGACGCTGCAAGAGCTGATGCCGGAACTGGAACAGAAAAGACGCACCGGCCTTATTTTCGCGGCTGGTGTGAGCGTGGTCGCCATCGCGTTGAGTCTCCTGATTTGGGCAAGTGCGGATGCCGATAATCAACTTGTCTCGCTAGCGCTTGTCTTCGTTGGGGTTGTTATCCTCTTTTTCATCAATGGTTGGGTGACGAAAGGGCAGCAGCGCATGGTCCTGCCGCATTTGGCCAAGGCTATTGATCTGGAATATGAACAAAATGGCCGGGCCTTTCTTGACGCGCTTCCCGCGCGGCTTTTGCCAAAGGCGGGTGTGCGTCGGGCCGAAGACTGCATCTCAGGCACTATTGACGACAGACCTTTCGCACTTGCAGAAGTGAAGTTTGAAACCGGTGGCAAGAATTCCCGCACACTCTTTCGCGGCATTGTTGTCCGGTTTCAGAATGCCGCGCCCATCCCTGCTTTCTTCATCGCACCAGAGCGCAAGACCGGGGGCTGGTTCAGCCGGATGAATGTCGATGATCTTGTTCAAGTCGACAGCGTTACCGGGCAGAACGGTGAGGTCTATGGCGTCTGGCTTTCGCAGCACGGCGTTGAAAAAAACAATCCGGCACTGCGAGGCGTGATCGATCTGCTGACGGACCTTGAGACGCAGGTTGGCGATTTTGCCCAACTGTTCTCTGCCACAAGCACCGGTGAGGAAATGCATATCGCCCTGTCCCATTTCCGTGACATGTTCGCGGTGGGTGGTCTGCGCGCCAACCGCGAAAAGATCATGGCGGGTATCACGGATGCGTTTGAAGATCTGAACGTGCCGTTGCGGATCGTGTCGGCGTTGCTGCAGGTCGAGAGGGCCTCCGGGCAATCCGAATAGCTGGCCGTTCGTCAGAGCACCTTCTCTAGCTGCACCTCTTTACCGGACTTGTGGCCAGTGAGGGTGTAGCCCAGCGCCTGGTACATCGCGATGGCTGCCATGTTGTCTTCGACAGCCTGGATTTGCACGCAGCGGCGTCCGCGCTCGCGGGCCCAGTCTTCGGCGAAATCCATGGCGGCTTTGCCGTGGCCTTGTTGTTGGAAGTCTTTGCCGATCAGTAGTCGCCAGACATAGACAGCCTCGGGGTCATCGATCTCTTCAAGATCCTCGTGTTCCGCCATGTCGATCAGGGCAATAAGGCCGACGCGGATGTCTCCGTCCCACAGGCAAAAATCGTAGGCGCCGGTCTCAAAGCGGGCTTGCGCGATGGTGATCGCGTTGGGCGCGACAAAGCGGTCTTGGTCGTCCCGCACGGTGACGTCGTGCAGGGGCACCACGTCTTGCAGCGTAACAGGCCGTGCGTCGATCATCGCCGGTTGCGGGCGGCCAGCAGTTTGAGCCGCAGTGCGTTCAACTGAATGAACCCTTGCGCGTCGGATTGATCATAGGCGCCCATGTCATCCTCGAACGTCACATGCTCCTCGGAATAAAGTGTCTTGTCCGACCAACGCGCGACCGTGTTGCAGGAGCCCTTATAGAGCTTCACGCGGACGGTGCCGGAGACATGCTCCTGAGACTTGTCGATCAGCGCCTGCAGCATCTCGCGTTCGGGGCTGAACCAGAAGCCGTTATAGATCAGCTCCGCATAGCGCGGCATGATGCTGTCTTTGAGGTGCCCTGCGCCTGCATCCAGCGTGATCTGTTCGATGCCGCGATGCGCCTCCAGCAGCACGGTGCCGCCGGGGGTTTCATAGATGCCGCGAGACTTCATGCCGATGAAGCGGTTTTCGACGAGGTCGAGACGGCCAACCCCGTGTTTGCCACCCAATTCGTTAAGCTTGGTCAGCACCGTGGCAGGTGACATCCGTTCGCTATTGATGGCAACCGCATCGCCGCGCTCAAACGTGATTTCCACCATTTCGGGCGTATCGGGCGCATCTTCCGGCGCGACGGTGCGCTGGTAGACATGTTCAGGCGCTTCCTCGGCGGGGTCTTCCAGGATTTTGCCCTCGGACGAGGTGTGCAGCAGGTTCGCATCCACACTGAACGGCGCCTCGCCGCGTTTGTCCTTGGCGATGGGGATCTGATGTTTCTCGGCAAAGTCGATCAGCTTGGTCCGGCTGCCCAGATCCCATTCGCGCCAGGGGGCGACGACTTTGATTTCTGGGTTGAGCGCATAGGCGGCGAGTTCAAACCGGATCTGGTCATTGCCCTTGCCCGTCGCCCCGTGGGAGACCGCGTCGGCCCCTTCAGCTGCGGCAATCTCGACAAGCCGCTTGGAAATGAGCGGGCGGGCGATGGAGGTGCCGAGGAGGTACAGCCCCTCATAAAGCGCATTGGCGCGGAACATCGGGAAGACGAAATCGCGGACAAACTCTTCGCGCAGATCCTCGATATAGATGCCCGTGGCGCCCATCATCTCGGCCTTCTTACGAGCGGGTTCCAGCTCTTCCCCCTGGCCCAGATCGGCGGTGAATGTCACGACTTCACAGCCATATTCCGTCTGCAACCACTTGAGAATGATCGAGGTATCAAGCCCGCCGGAATAGGCGAGCACCACTTTCTTCGGAGCCGTCATGCGCGGTGCCTTTGCATCAGATGTGTCCTTCAGGGCGCGATAGCTGTTTTCAACGAGAGGGGCAAGGCGCGGGCGGTTGACGGGCGCGGATGGGGCATGCGAACTGCGATGGGGGAGATGGTGAGAGGCGACGATGGCATTGCAGATTCTGCGGCATGCATTTTTCATGATCTATCGCAATTTTGGACAGGCCTTGCGGGTCTCGGTTGGTCCATATCTGGTGCTTTTGGCCGGGTTCGCCTTGTTCGTCGCCCTTTTTCAAGAGCGGCTGAACCTGCTGGGCAGCCCCGGCGCCGCAGGCACCTTATCAGGGGCAGACGCGGGCATCATTTTCCTGGGCCTAACTGGAATGGCTATTTTCGGGCTTTTGATCTTTAGCTGGGTTGCGGTGTCCTGGCATCGGTTTGTTCTTTTGGAGGAATATAGCGGCGCGCTGCCGGCCTTTTCGGACAGGCCAATCGGGGCCTATGCCGGGCGAAGCATTCTTTATGCTCTGCTGCTTGTGATCGTCGCGATCCCGCTTGTGCTTGTGCTGGGGCCGTTGGCGACAATCGGGCCTTTGGTGATGCAATGGGTGGTCGGGCTTGCGCTGGTCTCGGTGCTGACCTTTGTCTGGCTGCGGATCGCGCTCGCCTTGCCTTCTGTCGCAGTCGGCCAGCCTATCCGGATGGGCGAGGCTTGGGCAGCCTCTGCGCCGCTGTCAGGAGCGATCTTCGGTGTTTCAGTTTTGCTGGTCGGGCTAAGTGGTTTTGCCGACAGCCTGAGCACGGCGGTGATGGTTGCCATTCCCGTTATGGGCTTTGTGCTAAATATCGCCATTCAATGGCTGATCATTATGTTGGGGGTTAGTATTCTTACCACGCTTTACGGTCACCTGATCGAGAAGCGCCCTTTGATAGATTAGGATTGGGTGCGAATTGGACTTGAAGAACATGGTTGAAAACGATGGGCATGTCACCTGGGTGCCCAGCGACAAAGGGCCCAATGTGATCGTGAATATGCCTTCGCTGGATGTGCTTTTGTCCGAAATGCGCGCGCACTTTGCGGAACGCCGAGGCTTTAGTCTAGCCACGCTGAACCTCGATCACGTGGTCAAGCTGCGGGATGATCCGGCCTTTCGGGGTGCCTATCAGGCCCAAAGCCATGTGACAGCGGATGGCAATCCGATTGTGTGGCTCTCGCGCTTGGCGCGGCAACCGGTTTCGCTTTTGGCGGGGGCCGATTTGATCGCGCCATTGGCGCAACTTGCGGGTGAAATGGACGTGCCGATCGGATTGCTCGGCAGCACCGAGGAGACGTTGCAGGCAGCAGCGGATGCGTTGCAGATGGAGCACCCAGGTCTGCGTGTTGTCACCTGTATCGCGCCGCCGATGGGCTTTGATCCGACGGGCGAGTTGGCGGATCGGTATGTTGCTCAGCTTGAAGATGCGGGCGTTGCGATGTGCTTTCTGGCTCTGGGCGCCCCAAAACAGGAAATGTTCGCGGCCCATGCGATGTCAAAGACGGATCGTGTCGGGTTTGTCTCAATCGGCGCCGGTCTGGATTTCATTGCCGGCACACAGATACGCGCCCCGAAATTCGTGCGTGCTATCGCGGCGGAATGGGTTTGGCGGTTGATGACCAATCCCAGACGGCTGGCCGCCCGCTATGTCGCCTGCATCATGGTGATGCCGCGATTGCTCCGATCGGCGTTGCGCGCGCGGCGGGCGAACGGTGGCTGAACGCCTCGGCTACCAGTGCCCTGCCCCCGTCCCGCGCGCCATTTTGAACTGTGCGATTACGTAAACCACCAGATCAAAGCCGAACCCAACAAGTAAGATTGCCTTGCGTTTGAGGCTCTGCGCCCGCAGATTGCTCAGCCGTTTGGTCAGGAAGTGGACCGGCACATAGCCGTATCGCCGCGGCAGAGCGCTCTTGCATGTGCGGGCCAGCCAATCGTCGTCTTCTGCGGCCTCTCGCAGCAATTGATTGGGCGTGTCAGATTGCCGAACCACATCGAAGATGATTGCGTTGATGGCGCTGCCGATCACGATCCGCACCTGGTGGCGGATCAGGGCGCGGATACCACGTTCGGATGCGTAGACGTGAAAGATCGTATTGTCCCCGTCGATCAGATCAAGGTCTTCGGGGTGGCGGAAAAGGTCGGTCAGGGTCATCGCCCGAACAAAACCATCTTCCACGGGTAGGCCGATGGGCAGATGAAAGCTGCGCGCAGTTGCGGCGCGCATGATGTAAAGCTGGCCACAGACGGCCTTGCGCCAATTGTCGAGCGTGCCGCCCGCAGCGGCAATCATCTTGTCACGGTAATTCAGGTTATCCGGGGCATAAACGATGTCTTTCACGGGGCGACTTGATGCGATCACCCGCTTGGGGTCGGCCTGCACAAAGGCGAGCAGCCGGTCCAGCGTGTCCGGTTCGGGGATGTCGATATCGGCGTCGCAAAAGATCAGATGATCCGCATCTTTGCGCGCAGTCTCGTGCACGAACGCATTCCATGCACGCGACTTCCCTCCGATGGCAAGATCGCACACTTCAAAATGTCGACCATGCGGCAGCTCCCGGATGGTCGTCTGCGCGACGCTCACGGTCTGGTCAGCACAACCATTGGCAAGCACGATGATCCGCACGGATATCTCGGCATTTTCAAAGATGCTTTGCTTTGCAAGCATCGTGAGCACTGCACCTATATTGTGTTCTTCATTATGCGCAAAAATCGCCAGATCGACCTTTTGGATGGCTGTCAAAATATGCCCTCGTGCAAATGTGCTGCATCAATCATGTGGACGCTATCATGTGACGCGGTGCGGGCAACAGATGCTATCGAGCGCTGTCGTTGCTTCTTGCGATCAGGACAAGCGCGTTGACCGCGATCAAGGTGATCCCGCCAAGTTCCAACAGCCAGTTGAGGCGGATCCCTCCGATCTCAAAGCCAATCAGACGATCCATGTGGTGAAAGCCCGCAGCCCGCACGGCAACGAAGCCAAGAAGCAGGCAGAGGCCCAGCAAAGCGAGCCAGATTTGTGGCATTTGCCGGCGCATCACCCAGGCAAGTGTCAGGCCTGCGACCAAGGCTGCGACCGCCACGAACAGGATGAAGGCGATCTGGACTGACCGGCGGTTTTCGTACCAGCCCTGTGCTTGCGCCAGACACCGCGCGGCAGCCGTCAGCGCCGACTGCAGATCGAGTTGTTTGTTGATTGCTAGCGCGCAAAGTAGCGCCATCACGATTAGCCAAAAAAGGCGGGCGCGACCGGGATTTCTGATAACCACCACCAGCGCGAGAACTCCGCCAAGTGCATAGGCCACAACAGTGGCCCAGCCGATCAGGGTCGGATCACCGATCTGCGGTGACCATGCGGCAAAGATGCAATCGAAAAGATCCTGTGGGCTCAAATGAAACTCGTACCATCAAATGGCCGCCGAACGCGCTGAATTGAGTGGTATGAGTTGGTTGCCGTTCCGTCAAGCGTGCGCAACCGACAGCTTGACTTATCTTGGCTTCGCTAGGTCGCGCTGTCGCCACAGGCACGATTTGGCGCCCCAACGAAAACAGCTTCTGTCATCAGTGATGATTTGAGGATAAAGCCGTTCAACAATGCGAGAGCACGCTTAGCCGCGCTGCGTCACACCAGCTTTGGCTGCATGGCTTTGCTTGGGGATCAAGCTGACTACGGCGGTAACAACCGTACCGACGATCCCTGCGACGACGTAGACGACAAATGCTGTTAGTAACCCGTAACCCGCTAAAAGTGCCGCTGCCGCAGCAATCATGCCGGACAAGATCCCGAAGGCGATAGCAACGATAAACATCATCCACTCCTCCCTTTGGGGACTGAAGCACCGGTTTTACCCGAAGCAAGCCTGAACGTGGTCAACAACCATGTCCAAACTGTGTCCACATGTTGGCGAGCATACGATCCTTGCGTTAATATAACCTTAACGTTGCGCCAACTTTGCCGAAACAATTTCTAGTACAATATTCATATTAGGCCGGTATTGATGCTTGCCAACTCATTTTTGTATAAGATCGGCGAGAATTAGCCCAAATTTGGCGACAAATGCCCGGTTCTGTATCAATTGTCGCGATAATTCTGAAGGCAATTGATTGATTTTGCGGCGACGTTTCCGACTCTCGCGAAGACTCGTCAGGGTCTCCATGAGATTGGGCGATCCAACCCCAGGAAGAGTGAGTTGCTGCGACGCCTTGTCCCGTCCTCGTCGCGCAGACTGATTCCCGCTCCGACGCTGAATGACCAGACTGGTGTCAGTTCAACGGCGTATCGTCCTGTCACGCTGCCCGTCGCTAACCTGTCAGATCCATCAGGGTCGCGCGTCTCACCAAATGTGACGTCGAACAGCATGTTGCTAACCGGCGTGATCTCCTGCGCATAGGTACCGCGCAAAGTGGTCGTTGCACGGTCTCCGCCGGGGGGGAGTGATCTATTTGCGCTCAGTTCGATCCGAGCTGCAGGCCGAGGGAGAGTATACGCCAAGCTACCCGTGGGGCGCGCCTCACCAGCCTCATCTTCGACGAGGCCCAGAGAACCGGACAAAGCACTGCGCGGTAGCGCCAGACGGCGCGCCACGGACCCTGCCCAAAAGATGTCATCGGCTTCATCGCGAGATGTGCTGAGTTGAAAGGTCAGATCACCCAATGGCCGGTCGACCGTTACCGATCCACTTAGTGTTACGCGATCTTCCAGCGGTTCGCCCACCTCATCGGTTTGGGTGTAACTGAGGTCGAGGTTGCCTGTTGTCACCTCATTGATATTCAGCCGTAACCCGGCGCCAATCGAACCTGTGTCGCTATCTGCCAAGGCGGCACTTGCGTCTTCATAGCGCAAAAACTGCTGGCTGACGCTGATCCGGTAACCCAAGGGCGCGGTCTCACCCCAGCGGAATCCGGCAGAGATTGTGGATGCTGTGCGCGTCCCGGTGCCTGTCAGATCTTCAAAATCGTCGGGCAGTTCGATCTCGCCCTGGTCATTGATGAAATCCGACGCATCCCTCAGAAACGAAATATCGGACCTGACGGCTCGGACAGACGTGTTAAGCACAGCATCGGCACTGTTACGGTCATAAGAGAGCTGGACGCTCACATCCTCATTCGAAACTTCTCCATCTACAGCCCGCAAACCGGTCCCCAGACCGAATGCAAGCCGCTGTGTCCGTGTCTCTGTCACGGCACCGAAACGCAAACCGAGTGTCGCCTCGACCTCGTCTTCCTCTTCAGGTGTTGCCAGGTCGCGGTCTGAATTTGCCTCTAACGACTGAGTGATGTCGAAGGTGAAAAAGACGCCGCCCGGCTCGGCCTCTTGCGCCGCAGGAAGGCCCGGGCAAAGGCTGCTTGCCAAAACCAGAAAGGTGAACTTCTTCATGTCAGACCACTCCCCCTAAAGCAGTCCGGGGTGCGGGACGTTATTCAAACAGTTTCCGTTGTGGAATGATGATCACGTCGCCTTCGTGCATGCGCACGGAGCCATTACGGCTGCTGCCATCCAGGATCTTGTTGTAGTCGATGGTGTATATATCAGAGCCGCGGCGCAGCTGGATGCGCTTGGTCGCGGCAAAGTTCGTGAAGCCGCCGAACTGCGCGAAAGCCTGCAGCAACGTCGTGCCAGGCTCAAGCTCAATTCGGCCGACGGTGTTTGCCTCGCCCACAACAAAGATCGAAGTGACGGGGTCTTCATCCTCGGGTGCCAATGCCTGAATATCGACGAAGACATTGGGTGGATTGACAAATCCGGGCGCCAGACGCTGTGCCAGCGCGCGTTGGATCTGCTCAATCGTCAAACCGTTGACGCGCAATGCCCCGGCACCAGGCAGGGAAATGCGCCCGTCGGGCGAGACCAGCAAGGTGCGGTTCAGGCTTTGGTCTTCGACAACTTCGACACGCAATGTGTCGCCGGGTTGAACGCGATATTCCTGTGCGACACCTGGGGTCGCGATGAGCCAAAGGGCGGCAAGAGCTCCCAGAAACGTGGCAAAACGGGTCATGACACGGCCTCATTCCAATAGTTTCACGCGGGATCTATGCCCCACTTGGGGCCAGACTTACCGCGATTTCCGGTTTCACCAAACGAAAAACGCAACAAAAACCGGATGTTGTTGCGAAGTGACACTTTATTGACTCAGCTCTTGCAGCTTCGCGCGCGCCTCGTCGAACTGCGGGAGGGGGCTTGATCCGGCAAGCGCGAGCGCATTGCCAAGCTGCTCAATGGCTTTTTCATGATCGCCGAGCGCGGCATAGGTCATGCCAAGATGGTACTGAACCAGCGGATCATCGGGCAGCCCTTCTGCCGCGGGTTTCAGGTAGGTCAGCGCCTCGTCAAACTTGTTCTGGCGATAGGCAATCCAGCCGTAAGTGTCCTGAAACGGCGGCAAATCTAGCTCACGCAACCGCTTGGCGATGGCCGCCGCGCGGGCGATGCTTTCGGCATCGTTTTTGTGCGTGGCGATCAGCGACGCGAGGTTGTTGGCAATCGTCACAGCACTTGAGTTGACGGCATACATCTCTTCGTAAAGGGCGATGGCCCCGTCAATGTCGCCTTGCGCCTCCAGCGCGCCCGCGCGAATCCAACGCAGGTTGAGCGAGTCTGGCTGGTCTTTAAGGGCCTCGTCAATCAATGCACTGGCAGCGTCGGGTTGGTCTGTCGCAACCAGAAGGTTATAAAGCCGCAGGACCGGGGCCTCGGCAGTCGGCGTTGCCGCGATCATGTCACGGAAAAGGTCTTCCGCGCGGTCAAATGCACCGGCCATGGCATGCAGGCTCGCATCCAGCATAAGCAGCGTGCGGTCATCGGGGTGGGTCGTCAGCGCCTGATCCAGATAGACGCGAGCGCTGTCCACGTTCCCGGACCGCAAGTGGATCTGGACCACCTGTGTGATGGCGGTGATGTCCGCGTTGCCCTGATCAATCTCACCTTGCAGAAACGCCAGACTGTCATCGACCCGGTTTTGCCCCAGCAAAAGCGCGGCCTGCAGCGATGTCGCGGCCTCTTGCGCAGAAGGTGTTTCGATGCTGCGCAACGTGTTGGCGATGCTTTGCGCCTCAACCCAGGCACCTTTGGTCAGCAATATGCGGGCAAGCGCCGTCATCACCGGGATGTCACCGGGATTGGCTGCGCGGGCGTCCGTTAGCACATTGCGCGCGGCTGCGCTGCGCCCTTCGCGCATCAGGAAGCTGGCATAGCGGAGCGCGGTATCCGGTGCCGCACCACTGATGTCAAAGGCCAGCGCGAGACGTTCGCCAGCGAGCGCAAGACTACCTTCGCGTTCATGGGCGTCCGCCATCAGCGTCAGGATTTCGGCGTCGCGTGGCTGCTGACCAAGGGCCATGCGCAGATCAAGGATTGCCTGATCGGCGCGATCATCTGCGATTGCCCACCCGGCCCGCAGTTTCAGTGCATCGACGTTTGACTGGTCCTCACTCAGGATCGTGTCGACCTGATCGCGGGCGCCGGCGATGTCACCCTGGGCAATCAAAAGACGCGCGTAAGTGTTGCGTATGCGCCGGGTCTGGTCAACGGCGGGTGCACTTTCGAGAATATCGGCGAAGGTTGCGATTGCGTCTTCCTGCGCGCCCTCATCAAAGCGAATAACGGCAGCGAGAGAGCGGTAGATATCCGCATTTGGCGTACCGGCATTAGCAGCGGCAAGGCGGTCGAGTTCCACCTTCGCGGCACTTGGACCGTGCGCGCCCTGTATCAGTTGCACAACCGCGATATGTCCTTCGACTGGTCCGGCGATGTCACCCGCGAGTTCCCGCAGATAGATCTCGGCCTCGTCAAAATCCTCTTGTGATAAATGCCAGCTGACCAATGTGTTGGTGAGGTCATCGTCTTCGGGATAAAGCGCTACCATCCGTTCAAGCTGTGCACGAATGCCCGAAATGTCGCCGACCTGCATCAGCAGGCGTAGGCGGATCGTATGATAGGCATAACTTTCCGGGTCGAGTTGCAAGGCCCGGTCAATCTCGGGCATGGCGTCCATTGGTGTGTCGCTGCGCAGAAGATCGTCAATAACAACGCGGCGCGCGACCTCGTTCATCCGATCAGCGGCCAGCAGGTCATGCGCGCGCGTGGCGGCAGCGGCTTGCGCGGCCAGATCGTTGGCAAATGTCGCGTCGCGATAAGTCAACGCGGTTTGCAGGGCTTGGGCTATTGGATTGTCAGGCACAAGCTGGAACGCCGCATCGCCATGGCGACGCACCTCATCCCAGTTGTTGATGTCAATCGCGGTCCGCGCAAGGATCAGGCGCACATCGGGCGTGTCTGGATATTGTTCGATCAGGCGCAGATATTGCCCATAGGCCGCACCGACCTGACCTTGTGCCATACGGATATCGGCCAGCTGACGCCGCGCATCCTGGTGAAAACCGTCATGTTGAAAGACGTTCAGAAACTCAATCGCCGCCCGATCAAGATCACCAGCTTCAAGAAGCGTCAGACCGGACTGATAGAATTCATCGGCCTTTTCCTCGGATGTCTTGCAGGCCACCAAAGCGCAAAGCGCAACACACAAAAGCCCCCGTCGCAGGGTGCGTCTGGTGGCATAGTGCAGCATAGGCATGCGGGTCTACACGGGTTACCTGTTTAGTAACCCGTGCCTTTCAGTACTACGCGGACCGTTGCCAACAAGATCTTGATATCATTGGCGAAAGACAGGTTCGCAACATAGTCGGTATCAAAGCGTGCCCGATCAGCGAAGGTGCTTTCGTTTCGCTTTGAGACCTGCCAGGTGCCCGTGATGCCAGGCCGTTGCGTGAAGTAAGCACGCCCAGGATAAAGGTCGCGCTGCTCCGGCATCATTGGCCGCGGGCCAACAAGGCTCATCTCGCCCACAAGCACGTTCCAAAGCTGCGGCAGTTCATCAAAAGAGCTTTTGCGCAGTGCATGGCCGATATTTGTGATCCGTGGATCGCGCTTAAGTTTTTGAGTCAGTGCCCATTCAGCGGCGGCATCCGGGTTGCTAGCCAAATAGCCTTTCAGCATCTGGTCAGCATCTGCCACCATGGTCCGCAACTTCCAGATCCGGTAGATCTGGCCGCCACGGCCAACACGGTCTTGCCGATAGAAAGGAGAATGGCCGTCCAGCGACACCAGGATTGCCATGATACCAATCAGCGGGAGGACAATGGGTGCTGCTAAAAGCACGCAAGCAATATCGAAAATACGTTTTAGCCCAAGCTCATAAGGACGCTCGTTGAGCAGCGCGGCTGCAAGGGCGCGCGCCTTCGTCCTCTTGGGGACTTCTGAATAATTTGTTGTCATTAATCTCTACTCGTTTTCCAAAAACATGTGCCCGAAAAATGTGACACAAATCTAATCTGTCAGTACCATTGCACCGTTTACATCACCAGTTTTCAGCAATCCGACTCGTGGAGCAACACACGGTCCTAACAACGCAGACTTTAACGGATCATTAGCCACAAAAATAGCCCATTTTCGGCGTAATCGCTGAATTTATCGTCTCTTTAAGTGTTTGATAATCGGCATTTTTCCCCATTGTTGCGTCTCGCGCACCAGTCTGTTGTTTTTCCAACCTTACCTAAAGTCAGTTTTTCCTTACCAAGGGGCTCTGACTGGCTTGAAAAGCGGTTATCAGATAAAAATCACAAGACTTCGAATCGCGTCTGTGTCCCGTGTCACAGAGCGCTGCCAACTTTGGCTGGGAAACGCATGAATCACGCGATCAATATTTACCTTGATCACTTCGGCCTGCATGAACGTCCGTTCAGTTTGGTGCCCGATCCAGACTTTATATTCTGGTCGCCGGTGCACGAACGGGCCTATGCGATGTTCGAGTATGGTATCGTCACGCGCGCGCCAATCACGTTGATCACTGGCGACGTCGGCGCGGGCAAGACCACGCTCTTGCATCATCTGCTCAAATCGATGGGCGATGAGTTGACGATCGGTTTAATCTCAAACGCCCACGGCACGCGGGATGAGTTGCTGCGTTGGGTTTTGCAGGCCCTTGATCAGCCGGTTCCGGCGGAGGCCGATTATGTGCGTCTTTTCGGTCAGTTTGAGGAATATCTGATCGCGCAATATGGCGAAGGCCGCCGCGTCGTTCTGATCTTTGACGAGGCGCAGAACCTTAGCCGCGAGTCGTTGGAAGAGCTGCGGATGTTTACCAATATCAACTCCAATAAGGATGAGCTTCTGCAATTGGTGCTGGTTGGTCAGCCCGAGCTGCGCGACAAGGTCCGCCACCCGGACTTCACCCAGTTTGCCCAGCGGGTCGCTTCCAGTTTTCATTTGCCTGCCTTGGATGCCTCTGCCGTTCGTGACTACATCGACCACCGGTTGGAAGTTGCTGGGGCGCAAACGCCAATCTTTACACCAGCCGCCTGCGACATGGTTTTTGTACAGACTCGCGGCGTGCCGCGATTGATCAATCAGCTTTGTGACTTGTCACTGCTTTATGCCTATACAAGCGAAGAACAAAAAGTGACGGCAACAACGGTTGAACAAGTACTGGGCGACGGGGTATTTTTCGCCGGGGGCGTTGCGACTGAAAGACCGGATCAACCGGCTCTGCAGTCTGGCAGTACGAAGTGATTGGTGGATGATCGATTTTAGATTTTATCTTGCGGTGTTTTGGCGCCGCTTTCCTTACTTCTTTGTCCTGCTGTGCCTTGGCACGGCCGTTGGCCTTGCTGTCGCGCTGACACAAGAGCGGATCTATGTCGCCGAAGCGCGGCTGGTGGTTGAATCCGAACAGATCCCCGGCGACCTTGCCGCTTCGACCGTCCGCACGGATGCGACCGAGCAGTTGCAGATTATTCGTCAACGGATTTTGGCGCGAGACAATCTGCTTGAGATGGCCAACCGGTTGGGCGTCTATCGCGGTGCGTCCGCACCAGAGGATCAGTTGACACCTGATGAACGCGTGATGGACATGCGGCAGCGGATCAGGATTCAGACTAGCGGTACCGGACGCGGCTCATCCGCATCCTTTGTGACCGTTAGTTTTGACGCACCCGAACCACAGATGGCCGCAGCGGTCACGAACGAGGTCGTCACGCTCATCCTGCAAGAAAACATTGAGATGCGGACGACCGTTTCTGGTCAGACACTGGAGTTCTTTTCGCAGGAAACCGACCGGCTGGAACAGGAATTGTCCCAGATGAGTGCGCGCATCCTTGAGTTTCAAGAGGCCAATCTGGAAGCCCTGCCCGACAGCCTTGAATTTCGTCGTTCGCAGCAGGCCGCCGAGCAGGAGCGTTTGCTGGAACTTGAACGCGAGAAAAGTCAGCTGCGTGATAGGCGTGAGCGTCTGGTTGAGTTGTTTGAACAAACCGGCGAAGTTGGTTTGGTCGGTGCTGTTGCGCGCACGCCGGAAGAGGCCGAACTGCAGGAACTGGAAGATGAGCTGACGCGCACCTCTGCCGTTTTGTCATCGGATAATCCACGCATTGCAGTGTTGCAGGCACAGATTTCGGCGCTTGAGCGGATCGTTGCGGAGCAGCAGGCAGCGGGCACAATCGGGTTGAATGATGAAGGCACTCAACTGACGCCATTCGAATTGCAGCTCGCCGATCTTGATGGACAGATCGGGTTCATTGATGAACAGAAGGCTGTCATCACCGCAAATCTGGAACGACTTGCCGCATCGATCGCTGCGACACCCGGCAACGCAATCACCCTTGGCACATTAGAGCGGAATTTCGATAATCTGCGCGCGCAATACGATCAGGCTGTGCGCAACCGTTCTGCCGCAGAAGTTGGTGACACGATTGAGGCTTTGTCCAAGGGTCAGCGTATCTCGGTTATTGAACAGGCGAGCCCACCCGCAAGCCCGACTCGTCCGAATAGGCGTCGAATTGTTGCGATGGGAATCGCCGCTGGCCTTGGTATGGGGCTAGGACTGATCGCGCTGCTCGAATTGATAAACACTGCGGTGCGCCGTCCAGTTGATATCGTGAACGGCTTGCAGATCACCCCTATCATGACGATGCCCTACATTCGGACGAGGGGCGAGATTTGGCGCAAACGGCTGATTGTATTCGCCGTGGTGGTCATGGTTCTGGTCGGTCTGCCGGCGGCGATCTGGTATATTGATGCCTACATCCGTCCGTTGCAGCCCATCCTTGATGAGATCATGAGCAGGGTTGGGCTGGTCTAAGAATGGCGGAATATTATGGATAAGATACAAGCCGCAATCGCAAAAGCACGCGCCGCGCGTGAGGGCCGTATTCCTCCTCCAAAACCTGTCGCGCCATCCAAAGCTACGCCCGTCGTTGGCGGGCCGATGTCGAAAAGGTCCCAACTGATCCGTCCGGCCACGGATCGCGCGTCAATCTGGCTGCCGTTGGCCAACTTCGTGCCATCACCCAAAAAGATGGCGCGGCAGCGTATCGTCACATTCAGCAATTCTGCGGCAAAGCCCGAAGGGGCGGCGGCATTTGATATGTTGCGTACCAAAGTTCTGCAGCAGATGCGTGCGCAAGGATGGAAAAGGCTTGCCATCACGTCACCAGGTAAGGATTGTGGGAAGTCGACTGTCGCACTCAACCTCGCCTTTTCGCTTTCAAAACAGGCTGAGGTGCACACGATTGTTGGTGAAATGGACATGCGCCGTCCGACTTTGGCAAAGGCTTTGGATCTTTCGGGGGGTGGCAGCTTTGCCGCTGTTCTTGAAGGCAAAGCCAGCTTTACTGATGTGGCAATGCGCGCGCGACCAAACCTGGCCTTTGCCGTCAACTACGGGCCAGTGCGCAATTCATCGGAGCTTTTGCAAAGCTCAACGATTGAGCCTGCGCTGGATGAAATCGAAGCGCGTTACCAGCCGGATCTGACGATTTTTGACATGCCACCGATGCTGCAGACCGACGATACGCTTGCTTTCATGGATGTCGTCGATTGTGTTTTGCTCGTCGCTGCAGCCGAAAGCACGTCATTGGCCGAGATCGATGTCTGTGAGCGTGATCTTGCATCACAGACGAATGTGGTCGGCGTGCTTCTCAACAAGTGCCGGTATATGGACAATGAGACCGGTCAGATGGGATATGACTGATTTTCGCTGAGAAAAATAAGGGGCCGATCAGCGATCAGCCCCGTCGTGAAAATGTTTTGTTTTGAATTAGGCGATGTTGGATTTCCGCCGCAGCACCAGTGCCCCGGCCAATGCAGACAGCAACAACAGTCCACCGGCTGGAATGGGCACAGCCGCGACATCGATACGGATGGCCATATCGTCAAAGTCACGGTCACCCCGCGCGATGTCATCAAAGAGCACGTAGAACGAGTTCACGTCGATCTGGATAAAGCCCATCGCGAAGTTGGAAGAACCCGGATAGGCTAGACCGTCGTTGAAAAAGACGCCAATCGCGCGGAGTGGTGAATATGTCCCAAAGGCAAAATCCAGCAAACCACTCGTCTCTTGCCGCACGGTGATTTGGTCACCCGGCGTGGACGCAGCACCACCCCTATTGAAGAACGTCCCACCACCGAAAATGGCTGAAAAGTTTCTGTTGCCCGCTTCAGCGCCGAGGAATGTGTAGGTCACGTCTGCAGCACCACCACTTGCATCAAGGAACAAGCCGTTGCTGTAGGTCTTCTGATCGCCAGTAATGATGTCTATTTCTGTGTTGAACGCTGGCTGGATATCATTTCGGGTCACATCGTGTGTCTGACCTGCGCCGACAAAGTTCAATGTTGCCGCCGCCGCGTTCACCGCAGACAAAATCAAAAGTGCAATCGCGCCTGCCAAAAGCCGTTTCATCGTCGTTACTCCACTCGTCTCAATCAAGACAAAAGTTAATATCTGGTTACATAATGACATCAAATGGCCGCAATCTATGGCCCTGTGCAAGCATAAAACGACTCTTTTTGCCCCAAAGTACAGTATTTTGCCTGCGCGACGGTTTGGTTGTTGCGGGCATCGATTCCATTGGTGCGAATCAGGAGGATTGTTAACGTTGCGGAAACGCGACCTCTCGAGTTGACCAAGAAACCCAGGCGGTGCCGACTCAGTCGGCGGTCACTTGTGTCTTGGCCGCAGTTGGATAGCCAAGCGCGGCGAGGTCGATGTCTAACTGCTTGGAAAGACGTGAGTTGGATTTCGCAAAGTGATCACCAATATATCCGGCTGCGTCACGCTTGATCTTATCCTCAAAAGACTGACCCAAATTAGTGTATCGTGTGGCGAACAGATCAATGTTCCTCAGCATGCGATTACGACCGCGGACCCACAGCGGGTAATCACCATAGTTCGTCGGCAAATCCGGCGGCATTGGGAACATCTTGTTGAAGAACAGCTCAATCTGCGCTGCACTGCCGCTGCGTTTTGCGTTCACCGTTTCAGTTGCGACAGTTGATACCAGTGATGTCCCAAGCAATGCGTTGAGCTTCGCAAAATAGGCGTCCGGATCGTGATGCAGCAGCTCGTGAGGCAGCATAAGTATGTTGTCTGCGTCAAAATACCGACGCAATAGGTTGTACATCAGATCGTATTCGAAGTGTTCCTTGCGGATGACCGGGCGAAAACCAACCTTGCTGTCGTTGTCCTTAAGCATGCTAAGAAGCGACCTGCTGCCACCTTGCCGGACAAACTGAAAATACTGCGAGACGATCATCGATTTTTGCTCGCGGATGCAGACCAATATGCGCGCATCGGGAAAGGTTGCCTTGATCCGCTGCGCGACGGTTTCGGCATGATAGAATGCGTATACGGGAAAACCGGACAAATCCTCTTGCGAAATAACCGGAATCTGGTGCTCGAACTGCCCAAATGCGTTTCGGACCGTGACGGGGTCGAAATGCTCTGGATGCTCCAGCACGAAATGCTCAATCGCTGGAGCAGCATGTTCTCCCCATGGTCTGACGAACACGGCATCGTCGGAGAAGACCCGTTTCTGCAAAAACGTCGATGCTGTCTTTTGATATCCGATGTGAACCAGTGGCGATTTGGGCATGTCAGCCGCTTTCTGAAGATTTTGCGTATGGAGGTGGTGAGGGTCTGATCGCGGGCGTTACCGTTGCTGGCCAAGATAGCGTTTGATCAGGTCCGATCGATGCTCAAAGACACTTTCATCATCGAAGGGCGTGCCGTCCTTTCGGGCGTTTTGGATGAGGTCGGCAAGATGACTGCGGTCTTGCGCGAGCTTGAATAGCATATCGCCCAGCGCAGCAGTGTCACCAATCGGGACAAGATGACCGCCTTGGTTTTCGCCAATCAGATCAGCGGCGTAAGACCCTTCATAGCCCACAATCGGGGTGGCAGCGATTAGGCTTTCGATCAGGCAACGTGGAGACTCAGGTGTCTTATGACAGAAGAGGAAAGCATGCGCCGCCTGCATTTGCGCGGCGACCTGCGCCGGATCGTTGACGAAACCATGCAAGGTCACACGATCTGACAGCCTATTAGCCTGAAGCTGTTTTCTGAGGTTATCGAGTTGTGGGCCGTCGCCGAGCCAATGTGCTTCGAAATCAACCCCCTTTTGTGCCAGCTTCTGCAAGGCGGACGCCCAATCAAGCGGACCCTTCATCGCATTCGCGCGCCCGGCATAAACGATTTTCAATGGGTCATAAGCGGCGCTTTTCAGTTTGGCTTCAAAGGCCGTGTCAGAGATATGCGCATCACGCGAAACGTGGATATCATGCACGATCTGTGGGTTCCGGCAGTATCGCGCATAAGCGTCAAACGTCTGCTGGCCGTGAAACAAGCCAATGGTCGCACGCTTAATGACCCATCGTTCAAGTATCGCCATAGGGCGGTGTATCACGCTTTTCTTGATCCGGCCTTTTAGCGGTCCAGCGCGCGCATCAGAGCGTGTGACCTGCGACTCCACCCGGTCCGTCCACACGCCATATGGCCGTCCCATTTTGTGGGCCTGCAGACAGGCGACAGCGCCCCAATCACCAATCAGGCCCCCGATGGCAAATGACAGATATTCAGCCTGCGCAATCTCGGCCCGGATGATATCGCGGGTCGGCCTGTAGACTTTTGCAAACTTGGGCAGCACCCAGGCCGTCGGCAAGGCGACAACTTTGACCCGCGCCATGTTCGGGCCGACCTCATCTGCAGGCGTCCAGCCTGTGGGCGCGGGACCGTCCAGATGAGGCATCATGATCGTGACGCGATCAAAGTTTTCCGCCCACAGGCGCAATCCATTCGCCGCCTGCGCCTCGATCATCCAGTTGTCAGGCGTGCCATAAAGCGGCACCGGCGCGTAAATCAGCAGCCGGCCCTTTTCTATACTCATACATCAAGTCCCGGCACAAAGCGGGGCAATACCCGTGTTGTTTCGATGAACATGTCCTGCAGGCGGCGCTCGGCGTCCGCCTCACTCTCACCCGACAGGATCGGCGTTGTCAGGCGCACCAATGCACCGTCAGAGCGGCCAAGCACCAAGCTATCCCACAAAAGGTACATCTTGGCAGCGAAATCCCATGCGGTGTGACGTCCATGCTGTTCGAACCAGTAATAGACCAGCATGCGCGTCTGCCCCTTTTGGATCACGGCGCGGTTGAGGTTGTAGGGCGCGTCAAACCCGACCTGGGGCGCGATGTCGATCCGGTCGAGCTTGGCAATTTCCCAGCCCGCACCGGGCAGGCAAATCTCGGGCGAGTGGATGCCGCCATCCGTTTGATCATAGTACCAGGCCACGAAGAGACCGACATCAGCGGCTTCGTTCGGCTCTGCAAACCAGACCGAGTGATAATCGTCCGCGCCAAGTGTCCGCTGAACTTCGGGCGATAACGCCTGCGGAATGCCAGCCTGCCAGGTATCGAGCGATGTGGGGAACAACACGAAGGGCTCACGCGAAACAGTGACGCGTTCGGTCGTGCCCCGCGCCTCCCACGCCGCAGCGCCAGCGCCAAGGATGACAGCCGACAGAACCAGTGTGCGTGAGGGTGCGACAAACCGCAACCGCGCCATCTGGCTGCCCCATCCGCTTGTGTCGAGGTCAAGCGCGTCGATAATCCCCATGCCAGAGCCGCCAAGCCGCAGCATCAGCCACGCCAAAAGGAACAGGAGGACCACGCAGATCATGAAGATGATCCAGCCTTCGAAGAAATGCGTGAACCCTTCCAAGTATTCCAGCCCCACATAGTTCACGAGCCAGCCAGCAAAAGCGATGCGGACGGAGTTCATGACTATCGTGATCGGAACCGCTGCTAGCAGAAGGATCGCCTTGTGCCAAATCGTTCCGCGAAACAGGACAGCAAAGACATAGGAAAACGACATGATCGGGAAAAGGTAGCGTAGGCCTGAACAGGCCTCGGCAACGTGCAGCTTGTAGACGCCCAGATCGATGATGTTGCCCTCAAGGAAGACCGGCACGTTGATGACCTGCAGCATCCACACGCCCAGTTCGGATGATACCATCTGCAAATAGGTCGAGACCTTGTAATAAAGGACGCCGGGCAGTGGCAGCATATAGACCAGATGCACAACCGGCGGCCAGAACTGCCGACCGTCACGCCAGCCCCACAAGATCAGCAGGATTGCCCCGACCCACAGGATGATCGCATAGGCGACAATCTGATCGATTTGGCTGAGTTTGCCGAGCAGGCCTAGAATGACGGCAAAGATCAAAAGGGCGATACCCGGACCCTGATCGGTGACGGGGCCATGATCGACTGGCACCGTCTTCAACTGACGTAAAAACAGCAGCAGCGAAAGAACGGGAATCAGCGGCCCGTGGCTGTATTCCGGCAATTGCCATGCTGTGAAGAGCGCTTGCAGACCTTCAAAAAAGAAGGCTAGCGCTGCCAGCGTCGCCAGAAACAGCCAGAAAACTCCTGCTTGCAAGTAGCCTGTGATAAACCAAGAGGCGTGGGGTTCAGGGCGAGCAGTCATCTAAATCACAATGCAAATAGGTTAACATCACGGCGCTGATATTCAATGTAGGCACAAAATATGGCCTTACGTCTATACGATGATGACGACGACCGACAGGTCCAACACTGGAAAAACAGTGTGTGTTGGTGTGATACAACGGCGAGTTTGGCTTTGCGGTCGCATGAAACCGTGACATGGATAGGCATATCAAACGGTTTTGGATTTCAAACGTGATCAGTATTGCCATGCCAGCGGACAATGCGCCGTCATTCTCAGACTATCAGGCCACGCGGCATTTCGGCTCTTTGAATGGCCTACGCTTTTTGTGCATCGCGGCAGTGCTTTGGCATCATGGACCGGTCTGGACCAGCCTTGAAAACGCACCCCGGATCGCGACACGTGGCTTCGTAGGGGTTGATTTTTTCTTTGTTCTCAGTGGTTTTCTGATCACTACGTTGTTGATGCGCGAGGCGTCGGAACGCGGTCGTTTCTCACTGCGCGGGTTTTACTGGCGGCGGTTTTTGCGCATTATCCCTGTCTACTTTCTGGTCGTGACAGCGGTGGCCACCTACTACATAGGTGTGAAGGGTGAGACCCAGTATCTGAGCCAACTGCCCTTTTACTATCTGTTTCTTGCCAATTTCCTGACTACGGATATCCCGCTTTTATCGCCTATGTGGTCACTCGCAGTGGAAGAGCAGTACTATTTGGTCTGGCCGCTCTTGCTGATGATTTTGCCGCCCGGCTGGTTGATCCCGGTCCTTGGGTTTTTGGTCTTGTTGAATGTGGTAGCGGTGATCGGTTGGCTGACGCCGTTAGGGATTGCCGCATTTGAGGCTGGGCCTTTGCGCTTTGCGATGTTCAACACGACATATGCGCCCATCTTGCTCGGTTCGGTCGTGGCGATACTTCTGCACCGGCCAGCAAGCTTTGCTGTTCTCGCGCGCTTTTTGTCATCTGCACCTGCCTGCCTACTGTCGTTCGGCACCATTCTGGCACTTCTACAATGGTTGCCTGCAGATTTGCAGGGGTGGCCCAATCTGGCGCTGCATATCGCGATGGCAATTGCCTTGATCACGATTGTGATTCGTGAAGACAATGCATTGCGCCCTGTCCTTGCCCTGCGGCCTATCGCGAGGGTTGGGGAAATCAGCTATGGCGTCTATCTTTATCACCTGATCGGGTTGCACATCGCAAACGTGGGTCTGGGTGCGGCTGGCCTTGCGACACAAAACTGGGTGGTGCTGCTGATCTATACCGGCATTTCCATAGTGATCGCCGATATCAGTTTCCGCACGTTCGAGCGGTTCTTCCTGAACATGAAGACCAAGGGTTGGGGCCGCGTCAGGCCGTAGGTCGGCGTCTGACCTGACGCGGGGATGCGACGGCCAGGTCGGTTCTGCGGCGTAAATCACGTCGCGGATTTTCTGTGCGTTGAGGCTCACTCTGACCGCGCCGTTCGAACCGACCCAGCAACGCACCCGCAACCATCCATGTCACTGGCGTCAAACCGGAATTCGGCATCAGATCGACGAGGTTTGTGGCCAATATCAAACACAAGCCCTGACTGGCGATCGCGTATCGAAGCTGTCCTTTGGCAAAGAAATAAGCGAAGGCGGGCAGCGTCAAAAGTCCGAATTGCGCAATGTAGCCAACCCAACCCGACACACCGAAAACGATCACCCAGATGCCATCGGCAACGGTGATATCCGCGCCCGTGAAGGGGTCATACACGCGGCTACGCCCCCAGCCACCCCACCCCAAAAGCGGCTTTTGGGCAGCCCGTTCGAGTAGGGCTTCCTCGTGGTTCAACCGGAACCGGAAGGAACCCGCCCGGTCTTCGCTGATGATAGAAGCAAGGTTATAAACACGTTCGACGGGCACCACACCAGTGGATCGTGCCATGGGGTAAAGCAGAACGAGCAGAGCTGCGAAGGCAGCAAGGATTCGCCATTGGCTGGGTTTAGTCATCATCAGAAATGGCACGAAGATCATCGCGATCATGAAGGCGCCAACAACCTTCGAGATCAGCAAGATGGCCAGAAAGTAGATGCCGACATAAAGCGGCAAACCCTTGTCTTTTGGCGTTTCAGTTGCTGACTGTCCGGCTCGCCCGGGAGGTGGACGGTTGGCGACGCGAATTTTGTAGAGGGTGAAGGCCGCGATCACGACCATCAGCATGAACACTCCGACCCGCAAACCGTGCTGGATGAACACCATAGGGCGAAAGCCCCCAAAACGGATCTGCTGGACGAAATCATGTGCGTGAAACCCATAGAGCCAGCGGTGCAGTTGCGGGCTTAGACGGATCTCAATCAGGATCAGTAGAGTGTAGACAAATCCCAGCTTTACGAAGGTCCAGAGCATCGCCATATGCGCCTCATGCGTGCCTAGATGCCGCCTGGCCAACAAGAAGGGCAAAAGCATCACGCCTGCATTCAGCATCATTGAAAGTGCATCATAAAGACGGATGCCGGGAATCACGCGTGGGCCGAATACGACCCAATCCGTGTTTGTCAGCGCGACCCCGATTGGTGCGATAAACATGGTCGCGATACAGAGATTCGCGATCACACTGGGCTGATGCCGCGTTGCGATTGTAGTCGTGCCACCTTCAGCACGACCGCCCCGCTGGTTTGCACCTCTGGGATCAACAATGCGGCGCATCGGTGGTTTTGGGGTCAGCAGCAGCATGATGGCTGCGCTCAGGCTGGGGATCAGATGCTTATTCAACTCTGGTAAAAGCGGCAAATCAATGCCCGTCCGCTCCGGCAGAAAAAGATATCCGCCCATGATCGACCAGATCAGTGCATTCGGTACCGGCATCCGCCGGAACAGCACAATCACGACCAGCGGATAGGAAAAGAGGACGAAAGTGGCAAAAAGATTTGGCATATATGGTCAGGTGTAGGCGGACCGCGATGTCTGTTCATGGACGGTTAGATCGCTTCTTATCATACTTGTGTGAAAAGCAAGCGGAAGCGAACGTTATCGTGATGCATCACTGCGACGCCTATTCAGGCTCTGCCAGTCTGCAGGCTGTACAATGGCGTCAAACCACGCTTAGTGAACAGCAGATTTTGTTTTTGGTTGCTGAGATTGTTGAAACTGGATTTGAGCCAATTTGACTGCGCGATGTTCCCGCGTCGCATGTCGTTGACCGGTGAAAAACGTCCGGCGGCGCTTGCATGACACAGTCTTTGCCAACCATCCATGCCGTGGCCATTGGACGGAATGAGGGGCAGCGTCTGATCGCTTGTTTGGATTCCTTGAAGGGTCGGGTAGAGCGTATCGTTTACGTGGATAGCGGTTCAAATGATGGATCGGTGGCAGCGGCAAAGGATCGCGGTGTTGATGTCGTCGCGCTCAATATGGACAGCCCATTTACCGCGGCGCGAGCACGCAATGCTGGTATTGCCGCTCTGGCGGAGGGCTCGCCGCCAGATTTTGTACAATTCATCGATGGTGATTGCGTGCTTGACCCCGCTTGGCTGGATGTCGCATCGGCGTTTCTGCAAGAAAATCCGGGTGTGGTCGTGGTCTGCGGGCGACGGCGCGAGCGGTTTCCTGAGAAGACCGTCTACAACCGCATGTGTGACGCTGAATGGGGCACGCCGATTGGTGAGGCGAGCGCCTGTGGTGGTGATGCCCTGATGCGATGGGATGCGTTGCAGGCAGTGGATGGCTACAACCCGGGCCTAATCGCCGGGGAAGAGCCAGAGATGTGTTTGAGGATGCGCAGGCTGGGTTGGAAGATCTGGCGCCTGGATGCAGAGATGACGCTGCATGACGCGGATATGAGCCGCTTTGGCCAGTTCTGGAAACGTGCCAGCCGCGCTGGGCATGCGGCGGCGGAGGGGCAGGCTATGCATGGCCGTGGTCCCGAAAAGCACGGTGTGGCCGCAACGCGCCGCGCATTGCTTTGGGGTGTCGCGATTCCGCTCTTAGTGCTCTGCCTGACCTTTCTCACCGGGCCCGCGGCCCTCTTACTCTTGCTCGTCTATCCGCTGCAAGTCGTCCGCCTGGCATTGCGGGACGGCAACAGCCGCTTCGCCTGGGAGCAGGCCGTTCTGCTGACCTTGGGCAAATTCGCGGAAAGTCAGGGCATTCTTACCTATTACTGGCGCCGATGGCGCGGCTATCAGGCACAATTGATCGAGTATAAATGACAAACGCATCATCCACCCAAGGCAGCGAAGGGCCATCACTGTCCCGTCGCGTAGCGAAGGCGGGCAGCTGGGGCATCATTCAGGTGATGGGCGGCAACATCCTGCGGCTCTGCAGCAACCTGATCATGACGCGCCTGCTTGTCCCTGAAGCCTTCGGTCTGATGGCCCTAATTGGTGTGCTGCTGGCGGGCTTCAACCTGTTTACCGACATCGGCATCAACCGGTCGGTGATGCGCGAGAAGGATGGTGACCAGCCACATTTTCTACGCGTTGCATGGGTTGTAAAGATTGGCCGTGGTGCGATGATTTCGACCGCTGTTTTCGTATTGGCCGTGCTAGTCTGGTTCCTGGCCCCGATTTATGCACCGGAAGGTACGGTCTACGCGGATCCCAACCTTCCGTATCTGATGGCGATGGCGGCATTTGTGCCGCTCATTCTGGGATTCGACTCAACCAGAAACGAACTCAGCCAGCGGCGTCTGCAAATGCAGTATCCGGCGATTTTTGACAACCTCAACCACGCCCTAACGATTGTGTTCATGGTGATCTTCGCCTCGATAAGCCCAACTGTCTGGGCCCTGATGTGTGGGATGCTCGTCGGTGCTATTCTGAAGGTCACATTCACGCATACCTTTTATCCCGGCCCGCGCATGGCGTTTGTCTGGGACAAAGAGGTTGCCGACCGGCTCTGGCACTTTGGCAAGTGGCTGCTGGGATCGTCCGTTTTCACCTTCTTCGCCGTCAATGCGGAAAAGCTGATCCTTGGTGTGTTTCTAGACGCTGCCACGTTCGGCATTTTTGTAATTGCGATGTTCTGGATCGAGGCTGGGGTTATGCTGGTCGTGCGGCTGGGTGATGGTGTGGGTTTCCCTGTGATCAGTGAGGTTCTGCGCACCCGACCTCACGACGCGCCGCGCCTTTATCGCAAACTGCAGACCGGGATCGACGTCATTTGCCTCAGCGCGTTTCTGGTGTTGTTCTTTGGTGGGCAGCTTTTGATTGATACGCTATACACCGAAACCTACCAAGTTGCCGGGCTGTATCTGACCGTTCTTTCGCTGCGTTTCCTGGCCGTCAGGTTCGATACGGTGAATGGTCTGATCATGAACCACGGCAATAGCCGGGCGATGATGGTGATTTCTGGTGTGCGTGCCACGTGGATCTGCATCGCGCTGCCACTGACGTTTCAGTATGTTGGCTTTAACGCTGCACTCGTCATCATCGCGCTCGTCCCGCTGGTGACGGTGCCCTATTCGCTCTGGCTGGTGCGGCCTTATCTGGGTATGAAGCAGATCAGTTTTGACATCCTGTGGCTGGTGCTGACCCTGATCATCGCTGGTGTTGTCTATGCGTCACTCTAGGCACCGTTGGCGAAACAATCATCCGGGCCGCGGCGCTTTGTGGCAAGGATAAAGGCTTGATACAGAAGGTTAACGCGACTAGACCACTGGTGTATTTGTTATTGATATTTTTGGATCATCCATGATCATCATTTCACACCGCGGATATTGGAAAACGGCGGATGAAAAGAACACGGCCACGGCTTTCGACCGGTCGTTTTCGCTAGGCTACGGGACAGAGACGGATTTACGCGACCTTGATGGCCGTTTGGTCGTGGCACATGATCCGCCCCTGGCGGGAGCGATGGCCGCAGATGACATGTTTGCGCAGGTGGCCGCCCATAACCCTGACCTTCCCATGGCGCTCAACATCAAAGCGGACGGTTTGCAGCCGATGGTGACCGCTCAGGTGGCGCATCACGGGCTGACAGGGTGTTTTGTTTTCGACATGGCGGTGCCCGATGCCATAGGCTGGCTGAAAACGGATATCGCTGTGTTCACGCGCCATTCTGACGTGGAAGAGGTGCCTGCGTTTTATGATGAGGCTGCTGGCGTCTGGCTTGATGCGTTCCACAGCGAATGGTGGGATATGGATGTGATTGGCGCGCATCTCGCGGCGGGCAAGAAGGTGGCTGTCGTGTCATCTGAACTGCATGGACGCGATCACCAGGCACTTTGGACGATGATGAAATCCTCTGACCTCTGCCAAAGTGATGACGTTATTCTTTGTACAGATATCCCCGAAACAGCGAGTGAGTTTTTCGGATGACGAAAATTGAAGCCGTTATTTTTGATATGGATGGCGTGCTGATCGATGCCAAGGACTGGCATTATCACGCGCTGAACCGGGCGCTGGAGCTCTTTGGTTACACGATCTCGCGCGCAGATCACCTGTCGACCTTTGATGGTCTGCCGACACGCAAAAAGCTGGAGATGCTGAGTGCCGAACGCGGCCTGCCTCGTGGACTGCACGGGTTTCTGAATGATCTCAAACAGCAATACACGACCGATCAGGTGCATACCGATTGCCACCCGGTTTTTGTGCATGAATACGCGCTTTCCAGCCTCAAGGCGCGGGGCTACAAGCTTGGGCTCGCGTCGAATTCGGTGCGCAACTCCATCGAGTTGATGATGGAGAAAAGCGCACTGAAATCCTATTTCGATGTGATGCTGTCGAACGAGGACGTGAAAAAGCCGAAGCCCGACCCGGACATGTATCTGACAGCCACAAGGATGGTCGGTGTGCCGCCGGAAAAGACACTGGTGGTTGAGGACAACGTGAACGGCATCAAGGCGGCAGAGGGCGCGGGCTGTCACCTTTTGGTCGTGCAAAGCATTTACGACGTTCAGTTGGACCGCATCCTTGATGCGATCGCACGGGTGGAGGGCCAATCATGAATATCGTTATCCCCATGGCTGGCAAGGATGAGCGGTTCCAGCAATACGGCTTTCCCTTCCCCAAACCAGTGGTCGAAATCGATGGCCGCCCGCTGATCGAGCATGCATTCGATTGCCTGCGCATGACGCCGCAGGCCAATTTCACCTTTGTCATCCGCAAGGAAGATGACATGCGGTTCTATCTGCGCGATGTGCTGCGCCTGCTCGACCCCGAATGTGATATTATCCCGATTGACGGTGAAACGGCTGGTGCGGCCTGCACTGTGATGCTGGCTGTCGAGCAGATCGACAATGATGACGAACTGGTCATCGCCAATGGCGATCAGCTTTTACATTTCGATCTGAATGCGGTGATTGAGGATTTCCGCGCGCGTGATCTTGATGCCGGTACGGTCGTTTTCGATAGCGTGCACCCCCGCTGGTCATTCGTGAAAACGGATGACGATGGGATTGTGATTGAGGCCGCTGAAAAGCGCCCGATCAGTCGCAATGCGACGGCGGGTGTCTATTACTTCCGCAAAGGGTCGGACTTCGTGGCCGCCGCCAAGGCGATGATCATGAAGAAGGCCAGCGTGAATGGTGGCTATTTTGTTTGCCCGACCTTTAACGAATTGATCCTGAACCAGAAAAAGATCGGTATTCATCAGATCGAGCGCGAAGACTACACATCGCTCGCCACGCCGCAGGCGGTCGAGGAATACGATCAAAAGCTGCTGGCCGAGAAACGCGGGGCCGCATCATGAAGACCTTTCGGCTCGATGACATGACCAAGGGCTGGTTTGTGGGTAATTTTGACCCCGCTGTTCTCCAGACCGAAAATGCCGAAGTGGGCGTGAAGTCCTATGAGGCGGGCACGAAAGAGCCCAAGCATTATCATAAGGTCGCGCCCGAGGTGACGTTGATTATCAGCGGCGAGGCGCGGATGAATGACGTGCCCTATGGTCCGGGAGACATCATCCTGATCGAACCGGGCGAGGCGACTGACTTTGAGGCGGTGACGGATGTGACCACGGTCGTCGTGAAACTACCGAGTGTGGCGGGGGACAAGTATCTATGCTGAATATCGTGGTGCCTATGGCCGGGCGCGGCAGCCGCTTTGCGAAAGAAGGCTATACCTTGCCCAAGCCGCTGATCCCGGTTCAGGGCTATCCGATGATCCAAGTGGTCATCGAAAATCTGCGCCCCACGACCCCGCACCAGTTTCATTTCCTGATCCTGCGCGAACACGATGAGACCTATGATCTGGCTGCCAAGCTGCAGGATTGGGCGCCCGGCTGCTCCATCATTTATGTGGATGAAGTGACCGAGGGCGCGGCCTGCACTGTGCTGTTAGCGCGCGAGGCGATTGACAACGACGACCCGCTGATGATCGCCAATTGTGACCAGTATATCGATGCGTCGATTGACGCATATCTGGCTGATATGGAGGGCGCGGACGGGCTGATCATGACCATGTGGGCCGATGACGACAAATGGTCGTTTGTCCGCCGGGATGAGGCCGGTCGGGTCGTTGAAGTGGTCGAAAAGGTGGTTGTGTCGGATGAAGCAACGGTCGGCATCTACAACTTTGCGCGTGGTGCGGATTTCGTGCGCGGGGCTGATGCGATGATTGCTGCAGATGCGCGGGTGAATGGCGAATTCTACGTGGCCCCGGTCTACAGCACGCTGGCCGATGAAGGAGCTGACATCCGCTGTCATTCCATTGGGAAGGTGGGCGCGGGGATGCATGGGATCGGTGTGCCCGCCGACCTCAAGGCGTTTGAGGGTAGTGTTGTTGCGCAAAAGGCCGTCGCAAACTTGCCAAGCCTTGTTTCATGACGAAAGACGCGCCGAAAAAGGATCTGGTGACGCGGATCGGCAACAAGGTCGCGCAACGCTTGCTCGATGGCTCTGTCCGGTGGCTGAACAAGCGCTCTGACACCTATTCAACCTACCGCCAACGCCCGAAATTCGCCGCTCAACTCGGCACGCAGCGGGATCGTCCGCTGGATGTGGAGAGGATGGCCATTGTCATGCAGGGGCCGCTGCCTGTGCCCGACAATTTCGCATATGAGACCATGGCGATCTATCGCCGCCACATGCCGGATGTGCAGCTGATCCTGTCGACCTGGGCCGATACGCCCGAAGAGCATCTGGCCCCGATGCGCGATCTGGGCGTCGAAGTTGTGCCGTGCGAGAAGCCGGACGTTGCGGGACTTTTCAACATCAACATGCAGCTTGTCAGCGCAGGTGCGGGCATCAAAAAGGCCGTGGAAGACGGCGCCACATGGGTGATGAAAACCCGTGTCGATCAGCGGCTTTACAACCCCAATATCATGGCGGAACTGGCGGCGATGGCGAAGTCCTTCCCAGTCATGGGTGGGTTCGATCAAAAGCACCGTATCTTCGGGATCGGCTACGGATCGCTGAAATACGCACCCTATCATGTGACCGATCAGACCGTTTTCGGACATGCCGATGACATGCTGAAATATTGGACGCCGCCTTTGCGTGCAGATGCCCCGCCCGCGCATTTTCCCAAGACAGCTAATGAAATCTATACACAGATCCCCATTGGCGAAGAATGCAGGTTTGCTGCCCCAGAAAGCTACATAGCGTCGCAGTATCTAAGCCGGATCGGTAGAGAACTTGATTGGAGCGTGCAGGACACCTGGGCCGCCTATCGCGACAGTTTCTGCTTTGTGGACTACCAGACGACCGACTTTTTCTGGCAAAAGACACAAACTTGGAGCCGACTTGAGCTCATGCATGCCTATGACAAGGTCTGGACGCGGCACGAGATCACCTTTGCCCATTGGATATTGCTGTATTCAGGTACGCTCGCGCCGGAAGCCGCGGCCCGCTACGAAGGCGCCCTTGACCAGTTGTTCATGAGCGCCATTGACATCGCGGATTGAGGTCAACTCGGCGTCGTCTGCTCTGACAGTACGCGCCATACTAGATCCTGCATGTAGACCGCCTGTTCAGGCGTCACGCTGCCAACGTTCTGCAGGCCGCGTGGGTCGCGATCATAGATCACCGCATAGTGGGCCAGCGCGATAAAGTAGCCGCCGACCTCATTGAGGTGGATTGTGTCCAGAAACAAGTCATTGATATGTGTGAGCCCCGGTGCACGTCCTGCTGCGATATCGTCATAGATCGCGGCCATCAACAGCGGGCCGGGGATCATTTTCATCGGCGGCGCCCCAGCTGGACGGTTGACGTTCACATGATTCTGAATTTCTTCCCAGCCCGCCATCTCACGCGGCAGCCGTTCGCGGAATGGGATATGTCCGTCAGGGTCATTGTACGGGTTCTCAAACTCAGGGCCGCTGTTGGTGTTGACCCAAGTGGCATAAAGAACCGTTTCAGCGCCCTCGCCCCCATTGCCATTTTGCCAGGCATGCGTGAACCAGTTCAGCGCTTCGCCCGTTGAGTTGTGCCAGCGCATCGTCCCGGACAAAGAAACACGCTCGGTCAACACTAGCATCTCGTAGCGGTCGATGTTGTAGCGTGCGTCTGTCTGAATGGAATCGTTCGAATGATCCCACCGGAAATCCATACCACTGCCCGGTATGGTGGATTTGTCGATGATTGCGCCCCTTACCCCTTCAGACGCTACGATCAGGCGCAGTGGCTCCAGGATGACATCCGTCAGGCTATGGCCGGATTGGACAACACGGAGGGTTAGCGGTCGCTCTTGCGCAGTCACAAATGTGGCCAGGTTCACTGACGCAGCTAGCCACGTCATCGCAAATATCTTAATCAAATTGTTCAACTGCATCTTTATCCAACTCCTTTCAAATATCCTGAGTCTGGCGCCAAACAAGTCTTCATAGCTAGCCTAAGACGGCAAGATGTTACTGATTTGGCAGTCGTCAATTTTATTGCCTAGATGTGCAACAATTAGCCGGAATAGGCTGCCCTCAACTTGACCCTGTCACCCATCTAAAATATCCTAACAACCGACGAGTACATTATTTAAGTGAATGATATGAAAGAATTTTTTCCATTTGATCCTGACACATTAAGCATTGAGTCGAAGCGTGCCAAGGAACTTGGCGCATCCTTGGCTGCCGACTACCAATCCAAGACACCCTATCACTATACCTCTGTCGACAACTTCCTGCCGGAAGAGGTGATCACGCGTGTCCGTGAAGAGGCCTTGCAGATGGGCGACAAGCCCGCCGAGAATATGAGCGCGAACGAAAACCTCAAGACCTCGTTTAACCCTGACAGGATGCCGAAATACTCCAAGGCGGTGTTTCATGCGCTGAACTCGCGCCCTTTTATCCAGTTTCTCGAGCAGATGTCGGGCATAAAGGGCCTAATCCCTGATCCTTACTATGGTGGCGGTGGGATTCACCGCACGAATACAACGGGTTATCTGGATATTCACGCGGACTTCGACCACCATCAGATCATGAATCTTGAACGTCGGTTGAACGTGCTGATCTACCTCAATCCTGATTGGAAAGAGGAATATGGCGGCTCGTTTGAAATCTGGACAGATGACATGAGCGAGAAGGTCGACTCTTTCGTACCGATCATGAACCGGATGTGCTGTTTTTCGACCGGGGCCAATACGATGCATGGCAACCCCGAACCGGTAAACCACCCTGACGGCGAACCGCGTCTGTCCATCGCGCTTTATTACTACACTGCGACATGGGAGGAAGGGCGTGTGGCCCAATCGACCGTGTTCAAACAGCGCCCTGGTTCAAACGATGCACGTAGTCACGAAGCCACGTTGCGTGTCGTGCGTGAGTTTGTGCCGCCCATTGTCTATCGTAAGACGCGGAATTTGCTCGGGCGGTTGCGTCGGCGGTAATGGCCCGATCGTGCGGGCGCGTGTGGATTGTTCCTTTCAAAAGCCCTTAGCGAGAGTCATGATTGACCACAGTTCCAACGTCGGGATTTTGCCGTGATGATAAAGGAAACCGATCTGCCGGGGGTCGTTGAGATCACGCCGCGCCGTTTTTCCGACAGCCGCGGTCATTTCAGCGAGACCTATAATGCAGAGACGCTTACGGCGTTCGGTATCAACACGACCTTTGTGCAGGATAATCAGTCCTACAGCGCCGACAAGGGAACTGTGCGCGGGCTGCATTTTCAGGCGCCCCCCGCCGCGCAGGCCAAGCTGATCCGCGCCTTGCAAGGGGTGATATTTGATGTCGCGGTCGATATCCGCGTCGGCTCACCAACCTTCGGGCAATGGGTTGGTATTGAGCTATCGGATGAGAAGGGCAATCAATTGCTGATACCCGCGGGGTTCCTGCATGGCTTTGTCACGCGGGCGCCAGATTGCGTCGTGGCCTACAAGTGCTCGGCCACTTATGCGCCCGCAACCGAAGGTGCGGTGCGGTTTGATGATCCTGATCTTGGGATCGACTGGGGTATAGCCAATGATGCGGCGGTTCTGTCGGACAAGGACGCGGCGGCACCCGCCTTCAGTGATCTGCAATCGCCATTCCGGTACGAGCCTGCCTCATGAAGATCCTTGTGACAGGTGGCGCTGGCTTTATCGGGTCTGCGGTGGTGCGGCAGGCGGTGGGGCAAGGTCATGCGGTCGTGAACCTCGACAAGCTGACCTATGCGTCCTGTCTTGCCAATGTGGCGAGCGTTGCCGATGACCCAAACTACGCGTTTGAGCAGGCCGATATCTGTGATCGCGCGGCTCTTGATCGGATTTTCGCAGCCCACCAACCGGACGCGGTGATGCATCTGGCCGCTGAGTCCCATGTGGACCGGTCAATCGATGGCCCCGGCGCGTTTATCGAGACGAATGTGACCGGCACCTACACGCTGCTTGAGGCCGCGCGCGCCTATTGGCAGGCGCAAGGCAAACCGGATGCGTTCCGGTTCCACCATATCTCGACCGATGAGGTTTATGGATCACTGGGCGCTGTGGGTCAGTTTACCGAAGAGACGCCTTACGACCCGCGCAGCCCCTATTCCGCCTCGAAAGCGGCAAGCGATCATCTAGTGCGCGCATGGGGTGAGACCTATGGCTTGCCCGTTGTGCTGACCAATTGTTCGAACAATTACGGGCCGTACCACTTCCCCGAAAAGCTGATCCCCGTGGTGATCCTGAACGCGCTGCATGGCAAACCCATCCCGGTTTACGGCAAAGGCGAGAATGTGCGCGATTGGCTTTATGTCGAGGACCATGCAGATGCGCTGCTGACGGTGCTCGCGAAAGGTCAGGTGGGGCGCAGCTACAATATCGGTGGCGAGAACGAGGCACGGAATATCGATCTCGTCACCAAGATCTGCGCGCTCCTGGACGCGCGCCGCCCAGTCAACACGCCGCATGCCGACCTGATCACCTATGTCACCGACCGCCCTGGCCATGATCTGCGCTATGCGATTGACCCCAGCCGGATGCGGGACGAGCTGGGCTGGCGGCCATCGCTGACGCTGGATGAGGGCCTTGCAAAAACGGTGGATTGGTACCTGGCCAACGAAAGCTGGTGGCGACCGTTACTGGACCGGGATGGCGTTGGCCAGCGCTTGGGCACCGCATGAAGGTTCTGGTTTTCGGCAAAACCGGCCAGGTCGCGCGGGCTTTGATGGCTTCTGGTCCGGCCCATGGCGTCACCATCACCGCGCTGGGCCGCGAAGAAGCGGACCTCGCCGACCCGCAGGCCTGCGCCGACCGCATCGCCGCAAGTGACGTGGACGCCGTCATCAACGCCGCCGCCTGGACTGCTGTCGATGCGGCAGAGGAAGAGGAAGATGCGGCCTTTGTGATTAATGCTGAAGCGCCCGGAGCCATGGCTCGCGCCTGCGCGGCCAAGGACATCCCCTTCGTCCATATCTCAACCGATTATGTCTTTGACGGCAGCGAAGGCGCCCCTTGGCTTCCCACAGACCCGACCCATCCGCTGGGCGCTTATGGACGGACCAAGCTGGCTGGAGAGGAGCAGGTTACCGATGCAGGCGGTACATCCGTCATCCTGCGCACCGCATGGGTCTTTGACGGCACGGGCAAGAACTTCGTCACGACAATGCTGCGTCTCTCTGAGACGCGCGATACTTTGACGATCGTGGCCGACCAGAATGGCGGACCGACCCCCGCCGCCGCGATTGCGGATGCCTGTTTGCGTATCGCGAAAGACCTCGCGGCCGGACTTGGCAAAACCGGCATCTACCATTTCAGCGGCACCCCCGATACGACATGGGCCGACTTCGCGCGCGTGATCTTCGCCACAGCGGGGCGGGATGTGACGGTGAAGGATATCGCAACCGCCGACTACCCGACCCCGGCCAAGCGCCCGGCGAATTCGCGGCTCGATTGTACCTCGCTTGCGGCGGATTACGGGATCAAACGCCCGGATTGGCAGGCGGCCCTGACCGAAATACTGGCGCGGAGGAGCACATCATGAGCATGCGCAAGGGTGTGATACTTGCCGGCGGCACCGGATCGCGCCTGTGGCCGATTACGCAGGGCCTCTCTAAGCAGCTGATGCCGATCTACGACAAGCCGATGATCTATTATCCGCTATCGGTCCTGATGCTCACGGATATCCGTGAGATCGCGATTATCACTACCCCGCAGGATCAGGCGCAATTCCAGCACTTGCTGGGCGACGGGTCCCAATGGGGGGTTGAAATCACATGGCTCTTGCAACCCAGTCCCGACGGTCTGGCGCAGGCCTATCTGATTGCGGAAGAGTTTCTTGCCGGTGGTCCATCTGCCATGGTGCTGGGCGACAACATCTTTTTCGGCCACGGCCTGCCGGAACTGCTGGAGAGCGCAGATAACCAAGCCTCGGGCGGCACGGTCTTCGGCTACCGGGTTGCCGACCCGGAACGCTATGGTGTTGTCGGTATGGACGATGGTGGGCGGGTCACGCAGATTATCGAAAAGCCCGATGTGCCGCCCTCGAACTATGCCGTCACCGGGCTTTACTTTCTCGACGGCACCGCCCCGGCACGCGCGCGCGATATCAAACCCAGCGCACGGGGCGAGTTGGAGATCGTGACACTTCTGGAAAGCTACCTTGCCGACGGCATGCTGAACGTCGAAACAATGGGTCGCGGCTATGCCTGGCTCGACACGGGCACCCATGGCAGCCTGCTGGATGCGAGCAACTTTGTGCGGACGCTGCAAAGCCGGCAGGGTCTGCAGACCGGTTGCCCGGAAGAGATTGCCTATAATGCAGGCTGGATCGACGATACCGCGCTAGAGGCGCTTGCCGACCGTTATGCGAAGACCGAATACGGCGCGTATCTGCGAGGTTTGCTTTAGTGGCGCTCGCCTACCTGATGAACACCTATCCGATCACGTCGACCACCTTCGTGCGGCGCGAGATCCATGCGCATGAGGCGGCGGGCATGCCGGTTAAGCGCTTTGCGATCCGCAACTGGGGTGAGGACCTTGTCGACCCCCGCGACCGCGATGAGATCGGCAAGACGACCTATATCCTGCAACAAGGTGCGGCGGCGCTGATCGGGCGCGCGCTGAAAGAGGCGGTGACCAACCCGCTGGGCTTCGCGCGGGCCTTTGGCACGATGGTTCATCTTGCTACCCGGCCCGGCAGTACGGGATTGAAGAACGCCGCTTATCTAATCGAGGCCGTGTTCTTCAAACAAGCCGCCCGCGCCGCCGGTATCCACCACGTCCACGCACATTTCTCGACCAACTCAGCCGCTGTCGCCCTGCTGGCCCGGCGCATGGGCGGGCCGAGTTACAGTTTCACCGCCCATGGACCTGACGAATTTGACGATCCGGCGGCGAATGGCTTGCCGGTGAAGGTCGAACACGCGGCCTTTGTCGCCGCCATCACCGATTATGCGCGTGGCGTCATTCTGCAGGCGACCGGCGGTGCCGGTGCCGACAAGGTCCAAGTGGTCCGCTGCGGCATTGATCTCGATGAGTTCAGCGTAACCCCGCCGCCCGAAAACAAACGCGTCGTCTGCGTCGGGCGTCTGTGCCCTGCCAAGGCGCAGGTGCTACTGGTTGAGGCGGTCGCACCGTTGGTCGCCGATCATCCTGAACTGGAGCTGGTTTTTATCGGCGATGGCGAGGATCGCGCGGGGATTGAGGCGCGTATCGCCGAACTGGGGTTGCAGGATCACGTCTCGCTCCCCGGTTGGGGCACCGGGGACGAGGTTCGTGCGGCCATAAAAGGCGCGCGTATCTTCGCACTGCCCAGCTTTGCCGAAGGTCTGCCAATCGTGCTGATGGAAAGCCTCGCCATGGGCCGGGCCGTGGTCACCACGCAAATCACCGGCATCCCCGAACTTGTGGACGACAAGGTCGGTTGGATCGTCCCGCCAGGAGATGTGTCCGCGTTGCGTGGTGCAATCAAAAATGCGTTGTCAGCAGATGAGGCTACTCTGGCTGCACTGGGAGCAACTGGCGCCGCGCGCGTGGGCCAGGCACATGACCAATCCCGCAACGCCGCAAAACTACGCAAGTTCTTTCCGCGCCAAAACAGCTGATCTTTCATAGACCAAAAGCCGATGCCTTCGGATGATGCTCTGGCGATTTGCGGTTGTCAGAGTTCTCTGAACACAGCACAGTAAGCGATCTGACCATAGTGCCTAGCAGACATTTGAGCGCATTGGCGTCGTGAGTTTGGCACCCCATGCTGCTACGGGCATGTCGGAGCATTTTGGCGATGTCTGAAACACTGAGCACATTGCCACCGACTAATGTCGCATATGGCTCCATAACTCACGCGAAAGCACCTTGAGCAGAATTACACCCGGCAAAGATGGTCTGCAGAGCAGCCCATCACACCCCTTTCAATTGCTTACGAGGCACTATCAAGGGACCCGCAAAGCGCTTTGGCGAGCATACTTAGAGCGCTTGGATTGGATGCCTCGGTCGCAAGGATGACACCAGTGCGGACCTTCCGGCTCGCGGAAAGACTAAACGAAGACTGGCGCGCGCTTCATGTCTGAGGCGCGACCATCGCGTTAGCCGTGTTGAAAACGCACCCAATGCCACATCCGAATGTGGACCTTGATGACGCAAGCATGCAATTCGGCGTTCGCCATCAGATCGCTCTTGCTCTTTACTCGACAGAAGGCATTACTCAAAAGACTTTGAGCGGAGCAAAAATGTACCGCGCGTTAGAAAACAAGCGAGGATCTTAAATCTACGGTCAGTGAGAAAATTCAAGACCTCCGGAACGGTGTTTTCTCCACCCCTTTCTGCACCCGCATCAATTGCGATGTATTCGACTTTTTTCAGGGTGTTTTCCGCACCGCTCAGAACCTCCGGCTCCATCCCCTCTGCTTCAACTTTCAGAAGCTTGATTTTGGTAAGGCCGGAGATCGGCTCAAAGTCGTCAAGCCGAACCTTATCGACACTAATGACACCACTATGCTTATCGGGTTTGAACAGGCTTGAGTCTGCAGATTCTGTGTTGAGAAAGAATTCTGCTGTCCCACTAGAGTCGCTTAGCGCAACATCGTAGCATTGACCGATGACGTTCTCGCGCAATGCGGCATAGGCGCTTGGATCAGGTTCGAAGGCGTAATAGCCTCCACCATTGTCATTACACCACATGCCAATCTCACCAATATTGGCGCCTACATCAAGGACAACATCATCTTTGGTGATGAGACCTCGCGGCAAACGATAGTCGCTCACAAGCTGTTTGCGACGACGAAAGATGCCACGTCTGTACAAAGACAGCCGCGCCCGGTCAGACACGAAAACCTTCTTTCCAGTTCGGCGATCTTGGGCAAAGAAGAGCTGCTTTTCTTCATCAAAGCCAAAACTGCACTTGCGGGTTGGCTGCGGTATGTTCTGGCCTTGAGGATCCTGTGTCACGGCAGGTTCTCCTGTTTTTGTCTGAGTAGTGGCCGACAATGCAATCCTTTCAGCAGGATCTTCGACCGTCTGATATGGCGGCTTTTTAAGACTGCCATGAGGCCACTTATGAAACTTCGAGCTTTTGATGTTCTCGGAAATGATGTTCACTTTGTTGGGTGGGATCGCCGTCAGGGCAGCGGGCAATGACAGTTGATCGCGCCTCGAATATCGCAAGACATGCGCATACCATCTCTCCATTGCCTCGACACAATGCGGGTCGTTATGACGGCGCGCCAATATGCCACCCCAAACCGGTCTCGCATGCAGCACCTCGGAGTAGTGTTCTTCATAGAATGCTTCATGTTCATCAAGCACATGCTGGTGTTCGAGATTGTACTTTAAGGTGGCGCTGAACTCGGCAGCGACGCTTGCCCTAAACGAATGAAACATCCCACCAAAGACAACCTCGTTATCGGGAACAAGCTTCTCCCAAATCTGGTTCGGGTCCCGCCTCAACAATACTGTGCTATCAATGTAGAGTGACTTATCGTGCTGCCTTAACCAACGATGAGGGCGAATCTTCTGCTCACGCGAACTACGGAAAGGATCAGCTTCCAGAAACGAGGTGACCGACAAGCATGTCCAACCATTCGGCGTTTTGATTTTCTGATCCGTGAAACAAATGTAGTCCACATTTTCGAACGGCGTGACTGGCGGCAGTTCGTAACCCCATCCCAGGACATTTGTGTAGACTGCCAGCCGTTCGTTCACTTGCCGCTCTAACTTGCGCAGATAGCGCGCTTTGGTGTTTTCTTTCACGTTGTCTCCGCAAAGCACACCGACATCTGTCATGAACCGGTCGGATGCTACCGCTGAAGATCACTGTTACGCCTATCTTGCGTCGATACCTGCGGTCAATTTGTAAACGGTAGTGACTGTCTGGCGTGCGCCATCAAACTGCGATGTTGTCGATTAGCCGCACGCCAGCCAGCCACGCGGCTGCAAAAATGCGTGCGCCGGGTTTGGTCTGATTTAAGAGCTGCAAATCCTCTCCGCCACGTAGTTCGAGATAGTCGATGTCGCTGAAGCCAGCATGCAGTATGCGGGCCTTAGCGTCAGGGGTTAGAGCGCCCATGGTTGCTCCACTCAGTAACGCATCACGCATTTCCTCCATGACCTCGGCAAGCACCGGCGCCTTGATCCGTGATCGGTCGGACAGCAGCAGGTTGCGTGACGACATGGCCAGCCCGTCCTCTTCGCGGATCGTGGGGCAGCCGATGACCTCGATGGGGATATCAAGATCAGCGGCAAGGCGGCGCACCACCTGCAATTGCTGATAATCCTTCTCGCCAAAGAAGGCGAAATCGGCCGAGGTCTGCAGAAACAGCTTCGGCACAACCGTCGCCACCCCGTCGAAATGACCGGGCCGGGTCGCACCGCATAGCATATCGGTCAACCCTGCCACCGTGACCGTCGTCGCGAACCCGTCAGGATAAATCTGATCGGGACCGGGGACATAGATGAGGTCCACACCGATGCTTTCCAGCTTGCGCGCGTCGTCTTCCTCGGTCCTTGGATAGTTCTCAAGATCGTCGGGGTTGTTGAACTGTTTGGGGTTCACAAAGATCGTCACGATCACCCGGTCACAACGCGCCCTCGCCGCCCGCGCGAGCGACAGATGCCCCTGATGCAGCGCGCCCATCGTGGGGACCACGCCAATCGTCTCGTAGGCCCTGCGCCAAAGCGCCGTCCGCGCCCGCAGCCCGGCCAGGGTCTGTTCGATGGGCGCTATCACTTCGGCGCCTCATCGCCAAAGACATGCTCTGCCGCCGGGAATGTCCGCGCGCGCACCTCTGCCGCGTAGGCCGCAATGGCCGCCGCCCCATCGTCGCCCAGATGCGCGTAGCGTTTGACGAACTTTGCCTTGAAAGCCGTGAACAATCCCAGCATGTCATCAACAACCAATATCTGCCCGTCGCATTTCGCGCTGGCCCCAATGCCAATCGTGGGGATCGGCGCCCGCGCGGTGATCTCGTCAGCCAAACTCTCCGGCATCTTCTCCAACACGATGGCAAAAGCACCGGCGGCTGAGACCGCCTCCGCATCGGCCAAGGCGGCATCCCGCGCATCCCCGCGCCCTTGCACCTTGTAGCCCCCCAGCGTGTTGATCGATTGCGGCGTGAGCCCGATATGCGCCATCACTGGAATGCCGCGCGCAACAAGAAATGCGATGGTCTCAGCCATAACCACCCCGCCTTCCAGCTTGACCGCCCCGGCACCCGTCTCCGCCATCAGACGCGCGGCATTGCGAAACGCCTGCTCGCGGCTTTCCTCATACGACCCAAACGGCATGTCGATGACCATCATGGCGCTGGACAACCCCCGCGCTACCGCCTGCCCGTGCAGGACCATCATTTCCATCGTCACGCCAAGCGTGGATGGCAGGCCATGCAACACCATCCCGACAGAGTCACCCACCAGCACAAAGTCGCAATGTGCGTCCATCATCTGCGCCATCGGCGTCGTATAAGCGGTCAAGCTCACCAGCGGCGTGCCCCCCTTTGCTGCGCGGATATCATCGGGCAGCGGTGCGCGTTTCTTGGCAGTGGCGCTCATTTCGCATCCTCCAGCTTTCGGGCGCAGATATCAGGCAACAAAACCACAGGCTAGCAGGAACAGATGAAACGTTGCGTTGGCGCAAGGCCAAGGTGACCAGTCAGCGCATCGCCTCTTTGACGGCGCGCCGATATGTGCGGCCAACAGGTACAATCCGACCATCCTGCAACACGACTGCGGGTGCCCCGTTTCGATACCGGTACGCCGCGACCGCATCCTTCGCCACCCACCATGACCGATGCAGGCGGATGCCATAATCCCCCAAACCCTCTGACGCCTCCTGCAAAGTCGTCCGCAACAGCGTTTCTCCGCGATCCGTCTCAGCCCGCACATAGTGATCCTCTGCCTGCAGCAGGATCAGGTTGGTACCAAGATGATCAGGCAATTGCGCAAGCCAAACGGGCTTGGCCGGTGGTGCATGATGCGATGATACATGGCGTGGGGTTGCCGCGTAGTCTGACGCAAAGGCCGCGAGGAGGGTGATCACCATGACATAAGGCAGCAACCGGCCAGTTTCAGACCAAAACGCCGTTTCAAAAACGATCCCGTGGAACGCAGACAACCACAAGGTCACCAGAACACCAGCGGCAAAAGCGCCAATCACAAGGCTCATACCCCCGCCGATCCCGCGGATTTCGGCAAAACTCGTGACAGCGTACGAAGTCAGATAGCCAAGCCAGAAGGTCGTCATCACAGCAAACAGCCAATAAGCCATACGGCGCAGCAGAGGCAGGTCGTCAAACGTACCAAACGGACCGGTCAGGCCGATAACGCAACCGAGCGACAATAACGTCCACCAAAAGCGCTGATCATGTGCCAGAACCCGTGCCTCGGCAATTGTATGTGCCAACACGGTCATTGGCGACCTTTCCCATGTCGTTCACGTCAATCCCGTTTTCATGGTCTTTCCCGAAAGCTAACAGACCGACCAAACCGCGATCAAGGAGACCGATTTGCCCGTTCATTACCTCTACCTCATCGCCTCTGTCATTGCAGAGGCTATTGGCTACGCCGCTTTGAATGCCAGTGAGCAGTTCACAAGGCTCTGGCCATCACTGCTTGTTGTCGCTGGACTGGGCGGGTCATTCTACTTCCTGACCCTTGCGCTTGAACACATGCCGCTGGGGATCACTTACGCACTCGCCTCTGGTCTGGGGATCATTGTGGTCAGCCTTGCGGGTGTCATTGTTTTTGGCCAGCAACTCGACCTTGCCGCGATTGTCGGCCTGACGTTGATTATCGCGGGGATCGTCGTGATCAATGCACTGTCGGATTTTGCTGTTCACTAGCGGCCAACGCCATCTGTTAAGAAATCGTAAACACTTGATTTGCCCTGCGCTTCCATCAACAGTGATGACAGCTATTAGGGGGATATCATGACGGAATCTGCACGTACCAGCCTCGCCGCCGCATTCGCGCTTTACGCCACGACCGCACTTGCACAAGACAGCATCACCGTCGCGATCCAACTCGAACCGCCGAACCTTGACCCTACGGGCGGCGCGGCGCAGGCGATTGATAGCGTGCTTTACGCCAATGTGTTTGAAGGGTTGACCCGCTTTGATGCAGACGGGTCAATCAGCCGAGGTCTCGCCCAAAGCTGGGAGATTTCCGAGGACGGGACGGTTTATACATTCAACCTCGCGGCCGGGGTGACGTTTCACGATGGCACCACGATGGATGCGGAAGATGTGAAATTCAGCCTCGATCGCGCCCGGGCCGAGGACAGCACGAACGCGCAAAAGGGGCTTTTTGCCGGGATTACGGATGTGACCGTAGTTGAGCCGCTTGTGGTGCAGGTCACGCTGGATCAGCCCAACGGCAACTTCCTTTTCAACATGGCCTGGGGCGACGCGGTGATCGTCGCGGAAGAGAGCATTGCCGATATCGCCTCCAACCCCATCGGCACCGGTCCGTTTACCTTCACCGACTGGGTGCAGGGCGACAGGATCGAGCTGACGCGCAACAATGATTACTGGGGTCCAGCCCCCGCGCTGGAAAGTGCCACGTTCCGGTTCATCAGCGATCCGACCGCCGCTTTTGCGGCCGTGATGGCCGAGGATGTGGACGCCTTTGTCGGCTTCCCCGCCCCTGAAAACTTGCCTCAGTTCGAGGCCGATCCGCGCTTTCAGGTCCTCGTTGGCAACACTGAGGGTGAGACGATCCTGTCCACCAACAACATGATGCCGCCCTTTGATAACGTGTTGGTCCGGCAGGCCGTCGCCCATGCCATCGACCGACAGGCGATCATCGACGGTGCCATGTTTGGGCTTGGCACACCCATCGGCACCCATTTCGCGCCGCATCACCCCGATTATGTCGACTTGCTCGCCAATTCGCCCCATGACCCGGACCGGGCACGTGAACTGCTCGCCGAGGCCGGGCTCGCCGATGGCTTCACCACAACGCTGAAACTGCCCCCGCCATCCTACGCCCGTCGCGGTGGTGAGATCATCGCGGCGCAGCTTCGCGAAGTGGGGATCGAGACTGAGATCACGAACCTCGAATGGGCGCAGTGGATTGAAGAAGTCTTTACCAACAAGGATTTCGGCCTTTCCATCGTCAGCCATACCGAGCCCATGGATATCGGCATCTATGCGAACCCGGACTACTACTTCCAGTACGACAACCCGGAATTCCAAGGCTTGATGGAGGAGCTGAACGCAACAACTGATCCGGCGGGTCGCAGCGAACTTCTGGCCAAGGCGCAGACGATCATCTCAGAGGATTATGTCAACGGCTTCCTGTTCGAATTGGCGGTGGCGACGGTCGCCAAGGCCGGGCTGCAGGGGCTCTGGGTCAACCAACCCACGGCGGCGGTTGATCTGACGGGGGTCTCTTGGGCCGAATAGAGCCGCTGCCCGGCGATGCGCCGGGCGGCTTCTGCCCTCAAGATGTTCAAGTCGGTCATTCATGCTGATCCGCGCTGAAGCCCCAGAAGACCATCGGGCCATTCATGACCTCACGCAGGCGGCCTTCGCGCCAAAGCCCTTCGCGGACGGTTTCGAAGGGCCGCTGATCGATATGCTGCGCGATGCTGGCGATCTAGCTCTTTCGCTCGTCGCCGATGAAGACGAGATCATCGGCCATGTAGCGTTTTCGCCCGCCCAGATCACTGATGCGGAGGGAGCTTGGTATGCGCTCGGGCCCATCTCGGTTCGCGCCGACAGGCAGCGGCAGGGTATCGGACGTAAGCTGGTGGAAGCCGGTCTTACGATCCTGGCCGAACGTGGCGCGGCAGGGTGCGTCCTGACCGGGAACCCAAGCATTTACGAGCGCCTCGGCTTTGTCAGTGATGGCAATCTGCATCACGACGGGACCGAGGACCGTTACGTCCTCTGGCGGCGCCTGCATGGTGCAGCGCCTAGGGGCTTCGTCACCTTCGCACCCGCCTTCGACCCCGCCAATCATGTTTATGTCGCGCCGGACGTCGCGGACGTTCTGGCCCTGCATCCAGATGTGAAATCCCCAACATTCCGCAAACTGACCATCCGCGAGCAACTGGACCGGCAGGCAAAGACACTGCTCAAGGCGCATCAGAACCGCGATGCGCGTGCACGCATGCACATCCAATCCTGGTGGCCCAAGGCGCAAGGGCAGACGCTTGCGCAGATATTTGATGGCGCATTCACACCGTCCGACGCTCACACAACGATGGCCCGAGAATATGGCTATGCCGCATGGGACGATGTTCCAGACGCGGCCGCCAACCCGACGTTCGAAATGGCGCTTGACGCGTTGCTGGACGGCAATTTGGTTGCACTGCTCCGTTTGATGCAAGACGCGCCGAACCTGATCCGACAACGTTCCTCATACGGCCACCGGGCGACGCTCCTGCACTATCTCGGCAGCAACGGCGTTGAATCGCATCGGCAGGTTGTGCCTATCAATGCCGCCTATATGGCCCAGCGGCTGATCGCAGCGGGTGCCGACCCGAAAGCGACGATGCAAGTCTATGGTGGGCCGCAAACGCCGCTTGCTTTGGCATCCACCAGCGCCCATCCCATCGCGGCGGGCATTGCCGACGCGCTCAACACGGCGCTGCGCCCATGATCCGCTATGCGCTAGGGCGCCTGACATCGCTGATCATCAGCCTTTTTGTCGCCTCCATCGTCATTTTCGGGGTGATTGAGGTCATCCCCGGCGACCCGGCAGCCTTCATGCTCGGGGTCAATGCGCGGCCCGATACAATTGCCGCTTTGCGGGCGGAGATGGGCCTCGATCAGCCGCTGATCACACGATATCTGAGTTGGGTCACGGGTCTGCTGCAGGGTGATTTCGGGCAATCCTGGACCTACAAAACACCCGTATCCGAACTGATCGCCGACCGCATCTGGGTCTCCCTGCCACTGGCCATCTACGCGCTGATCCTGTCCACCCTCATCGCCTTCCCGGCGGGCATCTATGCCGCCAGCCGTCGGGGTGGCGCGGGCGACATCACGATCATGGGGGCCACGCAATTGGGCGTTGCGATCCCGAATTTCTGGTTCGCGATGATCCTCGTGCTGATCTTCGCGATCAACCTGCGCTGGTTCTCTGCAGGCGGGTTTCCGGGATGGGGGGACCCGTTCCAAGCCGTCAAAGCCCTGACGCTCCCCGCCATCGCCCTCGCCCTGCCGCAGGCAGCGATCCTTGCGCGTGTCATGCGCTCCTCACTCCTCGACATGCTGGGGGAGGATTTCATCCGCACCGCCCGCGCGAAGGGCCTTTCGGCCCGCCAAGCGCTTTGGAGGCACGCCGTCCGCAACGCGCTGATCCCGGTGCTGACGATCATCGGCCTGCAATTCTCATTCCTGCTCGCAGGCGGGATCATCATCGAACAGGTCTTCTTCCTCCCAGGCCTCGGGCGATTAATCTTCCAATCCATCAGCGCGCGCGACCTCATCGTCGTGGAAAGCGTGGTGATGCTGTTGGTCTTCACCGTGATCGTCGTCAACTTCCTTGTCGATCTGGCCTATGCCGCCGTCGACCCGCGCCTAAGGACCAAGGCATGAACCGCAACCTGATCATCGGCGCGGTGATGAGCGTGTTCTTCGTGGGGCTGGCGGCATTATCCTTTCTCTGGACACCTTACGATATCGAAACGCTGGATATCCCGAACCGCTTGCTGACGCCGTCTTGGGAAAACCTGCTCGGCACCGATCAGTTCGGGCGCGATATCCTGTCGATGATCATGATGGGCGCGCGGACCTCGATTGCCGTCGCGCTGGTCGCCGTGGGTATCGGCATGGGGCTCGGCGTCCCGTTGGGACTTCTCGCCGCAGCCCGCAAGGGATCGCTGCTGGATGAAGTGATCATGCGTGGCAATGACCTTGTCTTTGCCTTCCCGTCGCTGGTGATTGCCATTCTGATCACAGCCGTGTTCGGCGCCTCCGCCGTCAATGCGATCATCGCCATCGGCATCTTCAACATCCCCGTCTTCGCCCGGCTCGCGCGCGGCGCAGCCCTGCCCTTGTGGGAGCGGGATTTCATCCTCGCCGCCCGTGTCTGCGGCAAGTCGGCGACCCGCATCTCGGTCGAACATATCCTGCCCAACATCACCAATCTGATGATTGTGCAGGGGACAATCCAGTTCTCTCTCGGCATTCTGGCCGAGGCGGCTTTGTCCTATATTGGCCTTGGCGCGCAGCCCCCCACCGCCAGTTGGGGGCGTATGCTGGCCGACGCGCAGACGCTGGTCAGCATCGCGCCACATACCGCGCTCGTGCCCGGTTTTGCGATCCTGCTGATGGTGCTTGGGCTCAACCTTTTGGGCGACGGCCTGCGCGACTGGCTCGACCCACGGATCAGGGTGGCGCGGGTATGAGCATCCTCGACATCCGCAACCTGTCGCTGCGCATCGGCACGACCGATATCCTGCACGATGTGAACCTTGCCGTGCAGCATGGAGAGATTGTCGCGATCACCGGGGAAAGCGGCTCTGGCAAGTCGATGACCGCGCTGTCGGTCATGGGGCTCTTGCCACGCGGGGCCAAACCGCAAGGCCAAATCATCCTCGGCGGCACCGACATTCTGCAAACATCCGAACCCGATCTTTGCCAGATGCGCGGCAATACGATGGGCATGGTGTTTCAGGAGCCGATGACCGCGCTCAACCCGGTGCAGACGATTGGCGATCAGGTGGCCGAGACGATCCTTATCCATGAAAAGACGTCCAAAGCCGCAGCCCATGCCCACGCTGCCCAGATGCTCGAACGTGTCGGGCTGAAGGTGGCCCCCACCCGCTATCCGCACGAGCTTTCGGGCGGCCAGCGCCAGCGTGTTGTCATCGCCATGGCCATCGCGCTGCGCCCGAAACTGCTGATCGCGGATGAGCCCACAACCGCGCTCGATGTCACCACGCAGGCGCGCATCCTGATCCTGCTGCAGGACCTCGTCTGCGACTTCGAAATGGGCCTATTGTTGATCACCCATGACCTCGCCGTTGTCGCAGATGTCGCCGATCAGATCGTCGTCATGCAAAAGGGGCGCGTGGTAGAGGCCGGGCCGACACCGAAATTATTGGCTGGGATGCAGCACCCGTACACCAAGGCACTGTTCGAGGCCTCAACCCATCAGGTGGACCTGCCCGGCAAGACAGATGTACGTACAGGTTCTGTACAGCTTCTGTACGCAAAGCATATCCTCCGAGACTACCCTTTGCCGCGGCGGACACTCTTCGGCCCGCGCCCTATGTTCCGCGCGATCAACGACATCAATTTTCATATTGATCATGGCGAGCGGGTTGGTCTTGTCGGCGAGAGCGGCTGCGGAAAATCCACGCTGACCCGCGCCATTCTGGGGCTGGAAGATGTGCAGGGCGGAGAGATTCGGCTGGATGGCGAGCCGGTCTTTACCGACCACCCCAACCTCGCCGTGCGGCGCAAGATGCAGGTGGTTTTTCAGGACCCCTACGGCAGTTTCAACCCACGCCACCGGGTGGATCGGCTGATCACAGAACCGTTTCATCTGTTGGAAAAACCGCCCAAAGGCAAGGCCCGAGAAGCGGCGATTTCCAAGGCTTTACAGGATGTTGGCCTAGCAGCGGATGACGCAGGCAAATACATCCACGAGTTCTCCGGCGGCCAGCGCCAACGCCTCGCCATCGCCCGCGCGCTGATCATCGCACCCGAACTGATCATCTTTGATGAAGCCGTTTCGGCCCTCGATGTCTCGGTCCGTGCGCAGGTGCTCGACCTGATTGCCGATCTCTGCCGCAAACGCGCGCTGGCCTATCTCTTTATCAGCCATGATCTTTCCGTCGTGCGCTCAGTCACGGATCGGGTAATGGTAATGCAGGCGGGTCGGATCGTGGAACAGGGCGAGACCGAGACCGTCTTCACCGACCCGCAGCACCCCTACACACAAACCCTGATCGCCGCCGCGCCCCAATTGCCGGAGTTGCCCCATGCCATTGAAACCGTTTGATATTCCGCAGGCGCACCACCTGATCGGGGGCGTTTGGATTAGTGGTAAGGCCACGATCCAAGTTGCGGACCCGTCTGTTGGCGCGCCTCTGACCACTATCGCGCGGGGCGATGCAGCGGATATCGATGCCGCCGTCATTGCTGCGCAGGCGGCGCGCGATGGGGAGTGGGGCCGCATGACCGCGTTGGAGCGGGGGCGCATTCTGACGCGGATCGGGCAGATGGTGTTGGAGCGGACTGAAACGCTGGCCGAAATAGAGGCGCAAGATGTTGGCAAGCCGCTGAAACAGGCGCGCGCGGATGCTGTTGCGCTGGCCCGCTACATGGAGTTCTACGGTGGTGCAGCGGATAAAATCCACGGCGAAACAATCCCTTATCTGGATGGCTATACCGTCTACACCCTGCGCGAACCGCATGGGGTGGCGGGCCACATCATCCCGTGGAATTACCCGATGCAGATCATCGGGCGGTCCGTGGGCGCGGCACTCGCCATGGGCAATGCCTGCGTGCTGAAACCGGCGGAGGATGCCTGCCTGACCGCGCTCGCCTTTGCGCAAATCGCGATGGCGGCGGGGCTGCCCGCAGGTGCGCTCAACGTTGTCACCGGCCTTGGTTCCGAGGCTGGGGCCGCATTGGCCGCTCATCCGGGTTTGCAACATGTGTCATTCACGGGGTCGGTCCGCACCGGTGAGGTGATCCAGGCCGCCGCCGCGAGAAACGTGGTCCCCGTCACGCTGGAACTTGGCGGGAAGTCCCCACAAATCGTCTTTGATGACGCTGATCTCGACCGCGCGCTGCCCTTCCTGATCAATGCGGGCATCCAGAATGCCGGACAGACCTGTTCGGCCTCCAGCCGCATTCTGGTGCAGCGCGGCGTCTATGAGGACGTGCTGGGCCGGATGGCAGCGGCCTATCGCGACATCAGGGTGGGGCCAGCCATGGACGATCTGGATATCGGCCCGTTGATCTCGGCCAAGCAGAAGGAGATCGTGACCGGATTTCTTGAGAAAGGGGCCGATCTGACCGTCGCCGCGCAGGGGGAGGTCGTGACCGACGCCGCAGGCCACTACGTCCCGCCCACCCTCTTTGCCGATGTCCCGCCGGATCATGTCCTTGCGCAGGACGAGATCTTTGGCCCGGTTCAAGTGATCATTCCCTTCGAAGACGAAGCGGAGGCGCTGCGCATTGCCAATGGCACCGATTATGGGCTTGTGGCAGCCATCTGGACCCGGGACGGCGGACGGCAGATGCGGCTAGCAAAGGGGCTGAAATCCGGGCAGGTCTTTATCAACAATTATGGCGCAGGCGGCGGGGTTGAGCTGCCTTTCGGCGGGGTCCGCAAATCGGGGCATGGGCGCGAAAAGGGGTTTGAGGCGCTTTATGGCTTCTCTACGCTGAAAACTATCGCGGCTTGGCATGGGTGAGGGGATGAGACTGGAAGGCAAAAAGGCGATCGTCACCGGCGCCGGGTCGGGTTTTGGTGCGGGCATTGCCCGGCGGTTTGCGGCCGTCGGCGCACAGGTTTACGTAGCCGATATCGACGGCGCGGCGGCACAGACCATCGCGGATGAGATTGGCGCTGTGGCCATCACCTGTGATGTAGCTGATGGCGCATCGGTCTCAGCGATGGCGGCAGAGGTGCTGAAGCGCGGTCCACTCGACATCTTGGTGAACAATGCCGGTGTGACGCATCTGCCCAGCGCGCTAGAGGATGTGAATGAGGCCGATTTCGACCGGGTCTATAATGTGAACATGAAGTCGGTCTATCTGACCGCACGCGCCTTTGTCCCGCATTTCAAAGGGCGGGAAACAGGCGCCATCCTGAACATCGCCTCAACCGCCGCGGTTTCGCCCCGGCCGCGGCTGAACTGGTACAATGCCTCGAAAGGCTGGATGATCACCGCGACGAAAGCGATGGCAATCGAACTCGCGCCCCATGGCGTTCGGGTTAACGCTCTGAACCCGGTGGCAGGGGAAACGCCGCTCCTGAAGTCATTCATGGGCGAGGACACGCCAGAGATACGGGCAAAGTTTCTGGCGACAATCCCCCTGGGCCGGTTTTCAACGCCGGAGGATATGGCGAACGCCGCCTGCTTTCTCTGTTCGGATGAGGCGAGCATGATCACAGGGGTGGCGATGGAGGTGGATGGTGGCCGTTGTATCTAAAGGACCGCGCAACCTGATCACGGATGTCGCAGGGCTGAAGGTAGGCAACGCGCAGGATGATCGGCTGAAATCGGGCAGCACTGTGCTGACCGCAGACAAACCGTTCAAGGCTAGCGTGCATGTGATGGGCGGCGCGCCGGGCACGCGTGAGACCGATCTGCTGGCGCCAGACAAGACCGTCACAGCTATCGACGCGCTGGTCCTGTCAGGAGGGTCGGCCTTTGGTTTGGATGCGTGTTCCGGCGTTATGGACGGGCTGCGCGCGCAAGGGCGCGGCTATGCAGTGGGCGCGATGCGTATCCCGATTGTGCCGGGGGCCATCCTGTTTGACTTGATCAACGGGGGCGACAAAGATTGGGACGAGAACCCCTACAGGGCGCTGGGGCGCGCTGCGTTGGATGCGGCGGCTGAGGACTTCGCGCTCGGCTCGGTCGGTGCAGGCACAGGTGCAATGGCCGCGATGCAGAAGGGTGGCCTCGGATCAGCTTCAATGGTGCTCGCAAACGGCACAACGGTTGGCGCATTGGTTGCCGTGAACTCTTTAGGCAGCGTGACGACACCGGGCGACAGGCATTTCTGGGCCGCCGCGTTTGAGATGGACGGTGAATTCGGCGGGCTTGGCCCTGACCCCGCATCCGGGTTGGTGGCACCCGAACCCAGCCGCAAGGAAAAAGCGATGATGCTGCACGCAACCGCGCAGGCGAACACGACAATTGCGATTGTCGCGACCGATGCCCCGCTTAGCAAAACACAATGCCACAGGCTCGCCGTGACAGCGCATGACGGGCTCGCCCGTGCCATTGTGCCGACGCATACGCCGCTTGACGGTGATCTTGTGTTCGGCGTCTCAACCGGCTCAGGCAGTTCGGTCGATCATCACGTTTTCGGCGAAATCTGCGCTGCTTCCGCGATCTGCCTCAGTCGCGCAGTATGCCGCGGAATCTATGAAGCAACACACGCAGAGGGTGACATCATTGAGACTTATCGCGCCACCAACCAGTGGGCATAGAGCGTCGCTAGAGCCCTGTCGACAAAACCAAAAACCGAACAAGACTAGTGCAAACTAGCGACCTCAAAAAGGGAGCGCATGCATCAAAAGCACTTAGCCTCCCAGAATAGATGTCACGGCCTGGTTCACAGCGGCTTTGGTCCTTTCAAGATCGGCTGACGTAATTGCGAGGGACGAGTAAAGTTTAGCAGGTGACTTGAGGATACCATGGTCACGCATCGTTTCATTGTATCTGACGTTCTGTTCAGGCCTATCGTGCTTTGCAGAACGGAAGTCGCGGCACTTGTTGGCGGTGAAATAGATATCGAACAGCGTCTCGTCGCCGCAAATCTGGTGCGGAATACCGGCGTTGGTGAGCGCGTCGCTTTGAATATCCTGCAAAGAACGGCCGATTTTGCGTAGTCGTTCGTAGGTTCCTTCACAGCGGAGTATCTCCATTGTTTTAAGACCGGCAACTGCTGCAACCGGATTGCCGGACAGCGTTCCCAATTGCATCAGCCAATTGCCTGCACCGGCCAACTTCTTGTCGAAATGCTGCATGATTTCGGCGCTTGCGCCGACAGCGGCTAATGGAAATCCACCGCCGATGATCTTGCCCAATGTGCAGATGTCGGGTGTCACACCATATCGTTCCTGCGCGCCGCCATAGGCCAGCCGAAAACCGGTGACAATTTCGTCGAAAACTAGCAAGACATAGTGCTTGTCGCACAATTCACGCAGCCCCTGCAGATAGCCGGGAATAGCAGGGATGATCCGTTGAAGTGGTTCGACGATGATCGCGGCAATGTCGTGATGCTCGCCCAGCAAAGCCTCGACAGCGGCGAGATCGTTGAAAGGAGCAATCAGCATCTGATCGGCAACTGCACGCGGAATCCCTGCGCTGTCGGGTACGGCCAGCGGGAAGTTGACTTGTCTTTCGGGCGCGAGGCTCATCTGCGCCTCGGCGCTCATGCCGTGATAACCCCCTTCGAATTTGATGATCTTGTCACGGCCGGTATAGGCGCGGGCGAGGCGGATTGCATACATGTCAGCCTCGCCACCCGAGGTGACAAAGCGAACCTGTTCACAACAGGGCACGGCATCGACAATCGCCTCGGCAAGCTCAATACCTTTCGTGTTGTTGGCAAAGAATGTCATGCCCTTTGGCAATTGTTCCAGCACGGCCTCCATCACTTCGGGGTGGCCGTGACCCAACAGCATTGGACCGGACCCGATCAGATAGTCGATGTATTCATTGCCGTCTTCGTCCCAAACGCGCGATCCCTTCCCGTGAGAGATGATTATGCCGGGGTCAAAGTTGCCGAAGCCGCCTGCCGGTAATACCTCTTGCGCGCGCGCGATCCATTCGGCTTGTGAAGTCAGTTTTTGCATCAAGAAAGCTCCAGAATTGGATCGCCCAGAACATCTGGGTCGGGTGTGACTCCGAGGCCCGGACCGTCAGGTGGTGCGATGCGGCCATTGCCGCGTGTGGGGCAATCGGGGGCAATTCGCGGCCAGACATAGCCAGACAGATCGCAGGTGTTCAGAAGCGCACCATGCGGGGTGGAGGCCGCGAAATGCAGACTTGCCGCGGTCACGATGTCCGACCCCCAGGTGCATTCCGCGCAGATCAGGGCCCCCAGGTGCACCGTCAGATCGCGGGCGCGGCGCATGGCCGACAGGCCACCGAACTTAGAGAGTTTCAGGGCCACCGCATCCAAAACGCCGAGTTCCGCTGCACGCAACAAAGTCGTCATATCGTGGACGCTTTCGTCAAGCTTCATGGGCAGGCCCGTCGCTTGCCGCACGGCGGCACAATCCTCCAGCGTCTTGCAGGGCTGTTCGAGCATGATGTCGAGATGTGCGACCGCACGGCCTGTACGGGTGGCATGCAGCTTGCTGGCGCCACAGTTCCAGTCGCCATAAACAAGTGGGCCGGGGCCAATGGCTTCGCGTACCTTGATCAGACGCTCGGCATCAGCCTCCCAGTTGTCATCAGCGCCAAGTTTCGCTTGAAATTGCCGGATACCCGTTGCGTAGGCTTCTGTCGCAATGCGCGCCATTTCATCGGGCGCGATGCAGGTGATGGAGTGATAAAGCGGCATGTCAGCACGGGTGCGCCCACCGAGCAAGGCGTAAAGCGGCAGTTGCGTCGCCCGACCGAACAGGTCCCAAAGCGCCATATCCACAATGGATTTCGCATGGTCGTGACCTTGCAAAAAGCCGTCGAGCTTACGCATCGGCGCATCCACACCCAATGGAGAGATCTCCAAAATGGCGGGGGCCATCTCGGTGATCGCGCTCGGGACACCATCTGCGAAAGCGGGCAGGTAATGCGGGATCGGACACACCTCACCCCAGCCTTTCAAACCGGTATCGGTTTCGAGACACAGAATGTGGGATTTCACCGTGTCGCAAGTCTTCCCATCGGCCATGTAATAGGTTTCATGGCTCGTCAGATCGACTGACCACAGGGTGATGCGCCGGACCTTCACGCGTAGACCGCGATGGGGTCACCCAACGCGTCCTCATACGGGTGCACGCCAAGACCTGCTGTCTCCGGCAGGTGCAAATGGCCATCGACATTGCGCGGCCCGCGCCCACCAGCGATCTCGGTAGTGATCATGTCCTGACAGGCCCAAACCGCTTGACAATGGTCATCTGGAATTGTCGCGGCAAGGTGCAGCGCTTCGGTATCCGCCAGAACCGAGCCGCCCGTTGCCATAACAAACATGTCGATGCCATGAGCCAAGGCAACGTCTCGGATACGTGCGGCCTTGGTCAGGCCGCCGACGCGGTTGAGCTTGATGCCAAAGACCTCGGCAATGCCATCACGGGCAATGCGGGTGGCGTCTTGCAGGGTCACAAGCGTCTCATCGATGGAGATTGCGGCGCTGTGCTTCCCGGAAACGGCCGCAATATCGTGGAGCGTTTCGCAAGGCTGCTCGAACATCACATGCAGATCTGCGGTGGCCGACATCGCCTGCAAGGCCTGCGCCCGGCTCCAGCCACGATTGACGTCATAAAGGATAATTTCACCGTCGCGCCGGAACGCCTCGACATCGCGGATACGTGCAATGTCGCGGGTGACATCGCCACCTATCTTGACGGAATGGGCAATATAGCCGCGTTCGCGGTAACGAGCGATAACGGCTCGGGTTTCTTCGACCGTTTTGGCCCCGACCGACGACGCGATAGGCCGGGCTGTGCGGGACCCGCCGCCCATGAGGTCGGCAATGGGCAACCCCGCCGCATGGCCCGCAATATCCCAGCAGGCCATGTCGATGGGGGCCTTGGCATAAAGATGACCGGGCAGTGCCAAATCCATCGCGCGTTCGACATCGAGAAAGCGTCGTGGATCAAGGCCCAGAATGAACGGTGCCATCGTCTTAATACCCGCACGGATACCAGGCCCGTGTGCAGCGACATAAGTATGGCCCCAGGGCGTCCCCTCACCCCAACCAACAAAGTCAGTATCGGTTTCGAGTTTGACGAATGTCGCGTCCAGAACCTCAAACTTGAGGCGGCCGCCCGAAAGCCAATATGGATGCGCAAGCGGCAGGTCGACCTGGTAGACCGAGATGCGGGTCACCTTCATGCACAATACTCCGCGACTGGCGCACCAAGGCTCTCAAAATCAGGACGCACGCCGAGGCCGGGAGTATCGGTTGCGTAGAGCTTGCCGTCTTTCGATACAGGGCCGCCAATCCCAGTTGAGCGTGTGTTGTAGTTCATCAGGTCGGTCGTATTCTGCAGGTATTCCTCGGGCGTCGATGCAGCAAAATGTGCGACAACTGACGAAGTGATTTCCCCGCCCCACGTATCTTCACAAACCACAGGGATGCGGTTTTCCACCAGAAAGTCGCGAACCCGCCGCGCCTTGCTGAGCCCGCCAAGGTTCGAAACCTTCAAGCAGCAGATTTCGGCACCACGGTCCTGCACGATCCTTTGCGCCGCGCCGAGGCCAGTGATGCATTCGTCGAGCTTCATCGGCTGCTCAGCCACCCGCCGCACTTGCTGGCATTCTTCATAGGTCCGACATGGCTGTTCAAGGATGTAGTCAAGGTCTTTGGTGGCAATGGCCACACGCACCGCATTGTCGACCCGCCAGCCCTGATTGGCATCCGCCATTGCAGTCTCACCCGGTTCCAGCAGGCCGACACCTGCCCGGACGCGGTCGATATCAGTGGCCCAGTCACCGCCGATCTTGATCTGAAACTGGCGATAGCCGTCACTGCGGTAGCGTTGCATCTCGGCCAATGTCTCATCCGTCGCTTTCTGAGGTGCGACGCGGTACATTGGCGCCCCATCGGTGAGCTTGCCGCCGAGCAGCATCCAGACCGGCTGCTCCGTCGCCTGCCCAAGAATATCCCAACATGCGGCATCGAAAGGCGCTTTGGCATAGCCGTGACCCTGAACGGTCTGATCCACGATCCGTTCGATGCGCCCAACTTGGCGCGGGTCTTCGCCAATCAGTTTGGGCGCCACGAGCTCGGCCAACGCCGCGACCCCAGCGGAATGGGCAACCATGTAGTTCTCACCACAAGGTGTGAATTCACCGCAGCCCTGCAGACCGGCATCGGTGTCAATGACAACCACGCTCGCCACTGCGGTTTCGATCACATTGCCCGCACCCCAGCCATACGCGCCGCCGATGTAAGGAAGGTTGGTCCTGTAAAGGCGGATGCGGTTAATCTTCACGGGACAACCACGATGTTGCCCGTATGCTCTTTGGCGATGAAGGCGGTCTGCGCCTCACGCAAGTCTTTTAGCGCATAAGTCGCGGCCAGGGCTGGTTTGATCTCACCCTCTTCGATGTAACGAACCAGATTTGGCATGACTTCGGGTGTAATGACGGTGGAGCCGGTGAATGTCAGGTCCCGCAGGTAGAGCGTGCGCAAATCAAGCGTCACCATCGGCCCGGCAATCGCACCAGAACATGTGTAGCGACCACCGCGCTCAAGCACGTCCAATAGCTTTGGCCAGTCGGGGCCGCCGACCACATCGGCAACCACGGTGATTTTGGATTGGCCGAGCGCCTTACGCAGATCAGCTGGCGCACGTGGCAGCAGTTTGTCGGGGCCAAGTCTGGCGACGTCGTCATGCTTCGCTTCTGACGCCATGGCAATCACCTGCGCACCGCGGCGCTTGGCGAGTTGCACCAGCGCGCCACCAACGCCGCCAGATGCGCCGGGTACGAGAATGGTGTCGTGTTCGGTGACGTTGGCACGGGTCAGCATACCCTCTGCGGTTGAGTAAGAGCATGAGAATGTCGCCAATTCCGCATCACTCAGATCAGAGCGGATGGCCAGCGCATTGCGCGCCGGTATGGTGGTGTATTCTGCAAAACCACCGTCGCTTTCCGATCCGAAATAGCCGGTCTTGTTGATATCTTCCAGGTCGCCAGGGTCGCGCAGCCACGCGTCGGTGATCACACGCTCTCCGACGCGGGCTGGGTCGACATCTGCGCCGACCGCGACAATCCGACCGCAGACATCCGCGCCCTGAATGCGCGGAAAGGCAATGGGCGCACCGCCCCATGCGGGGTCATCTTCGTCGATTTCCACATGGCCGACGCCTGTCGTCGCCTCGGTGACGGCTTTTGAGTACCAGCCGGTGCGCGTGTTCACATCCGTATTGTTCAGCCCGCAAGCCCCGACCTTGATCAGGACTTCACCGGGTGCTGGATCAGGCCGTGGCCAATCTTCATGCAGTACAATCTGGTCAAGATCGCCATGGCCCATCGTGACCATGGCTGTCATCGTTGCTGGCAGGGTCATTCGGCGGCCTCCACAATGGTATCGGTACGCGGCAACAGGCTTTGCGGGTCATAGGCGGGGGCACCAAGGACCTTTGCAGGCCGTGGTTGGCCATGGATGATGACCTCAAGATCAGTGCCGGGCTGTGCAGCGTCGGGGTCGAGATAGGCGAAGGCGAGGATTCTGCCGACGGTCGGGCCGAAGGCGACAGAGGCGGTGGAACCGACCACCTTGCCCTCAAGCAGCACGGCCTCGCCACCATGGCCGTCGGCCTTGCCGTCTGGTGCGATCTCAAGATAGGCGCACACCCATCGCAGGTTTGCATTGAAGGTGTGATCGCTGCCAAGGAACGCTTTGTCTTTCCGGGCGAATTGCAGGACATCGGCTTCGGCCAGCGTCACTTCGTTGGTGAGTTCACCCGCACCTTTGAACCCCTTTTCCATCCGCATCGCATTCATCGCGAAGGAGCCATAATCGGCGATCCCATGCGTTTCACCAGCGGCCCAAAGAGCCTCATAGACGGCGCGGCAAGCGGTGTTGGGCATGTGCAACTCCCACCCCAACTCACCCGCATAGGACATGCGGAGCGCCCAAAGTCTGTGACCGGCGACGGTGATCTGTTGCGCGCCGAGCCACCGGAACCCCGCATTCGAAAGATCCGCATCGGTGCAAGCCGCCAGCACGTCACGCGCCCTAGGCCCGTTGATCGCAAGCGCAGACCAGTCCTCGGACAAGGCGGTGATCGTCGCATCTTCGCCATCGCGATGCTGCGTGAGATGATCGATCAGCCGTTGTTCGAAAAAGGCCGCGCAGACAAGGTAGAAACGGTCCCCCGCCATCCTCAGGATCGTTGTTTCAAGCTCGATCCGGCCGCGCCGGTTCAGCATATGGGTCAGCGTGATTGATCCGTCCTTTTGCGGCATGCGGTTCGCGGTCAGCCGGTCGAGCAACGCATAGGCGCCGGGGCCTTCGACCATCACCTTGGTAAATGCGGTGACATCCATGATGCCGACACGCTCGCGCACCGCCTTCACCTCTTGCGCGACCATGTCGTCGACTGGAGTGCGGCTGAACGCGTAATGATCGCGCTGCGCGATTCCGTTGGCGAAGAAGCGAGGGCGTTCGAAACCGTACACTTCTTCATGCACGGCCCCTTTGGATTTCAGGAGGTCATGCAAAGGCGAAGGTTTGATAGGCCGCCCGGCGAGGCGATTGAAATGCGGAAAGGGGATTTCGTGGCGCAGGCAATAGTCTTCCTCAGCCTTCACCACCTGCCAATCTTTCGTGGCATAGCCTCCGAAGCGGCGCGGATCGTAGTCACGCATCGAAATGTCGGCTGCCCCATGGACCATCCAGCGCGCCAATTCCCGCGTCAGCCCAGGACCCCAGCCGATGCCGATCTGGGTGCCGCAACAGCACCAGTAGTTCCGCACGCCGGGGGCCGGACCGATCAGCGGGTTACCATCAGGCGGGTGGCTGATGGCGCCGTGCACTTCGCGCTGAATGCCAAGATCGGCAAAGATCGGCATCCGGTTCAGGCTTTCCTCAAGATAAGGCATCACCCGGTCGTAATCCGCGTCAAAGAGCCAGTTTTCATAGTCCCACGGGCAATGATCGTGCCAGACGGAGTTCGGGTTTTCCTTCTCGTAAATCCCGATCAGTCCGCGTTTTTGTTCCATCCGGATATAGCCAGAGACCTTCTTGTCGTCGCGGATGACGGGCAGTTCGGTGTCAAGTGCGGCAAATTCGGGCACAGGTTCGGTGACGAAGTAATGGTGGGTCATTGAGGTCATGGGCAATTGCAGCCCTGACCATTCGCCCATCTGCCGCGCATAGGTGCCGCCCGCATTGACCACGTGTTCGCAGTTGATCGTGCCTCTCTCGGTCTCGACAATCCACGCGCCGTCTTTACCCAGCGTGATGTTCGTCGCACGACAATTGCGGATGATCCTCACACCCTTTTGGCGCGCACCGGCGGCCATTGCCATGGTCACGTTGGTGGGGTCCACATGGCCGTCATCGGGCGTGTGCAAGGCACCCAGAACACCATCGAGATTGTAAAACGGGTGCAACTCGGCGACCCGTTCCGGGCCGACAAGGTTAATGTTGAACCCGAGGGAACGCCCGACAGACAGGGTGTGGCGCAGCCAATCCATCTCATCCTCGGTATAGGCCAGACGGAAAGACCCGCAGCCATGCCATGTCACCGGCTGGCCCGTCTCGGCCTCAAGTGCACCGGAGTAAAGGCCGATATTGTAGTCCACACATTTGCCAAGGCTGAAGCTGGAGGTGGAATGGGTGATCTGACCCGCCGCATGCCAGGTGCTGCCCGATGTCAGCTCTGCCTTTTCCAGCAGTACCGTGTCCGGACCCCAACCCTCGTGCCCCAGATGATAGGCAAGGCCGACCCCCATGATCCCGCCGCCGACGATGACAACACGGGCCTGACTTGGAAATTCATTCGCCACGGCTTTTTCCCAATACGAGTCGGTTTTTCCTCTCGACAGGCTAATCAAACAAAAATACCATCGTCAATCATGAATGGGACAAATGTATCAAACACGATTCTGGAGCGGCTGGCCGGTGAGTTGGGGGAGCTGACGCCAGAGGCCCGCAAGGCGGCCACCTATGTGCTGGAGAACCCGCGCGATGTTGGCGTCTCAACCGTCCGCGAAATTGCTGATGCGGCCAATGTGAAACCCAACACAGTGGTACGCATGGCCCGGCAGGTCGGGTTCGAAGGATACGAGGATTTCCGTGCCCCGTTTCGAGAGGCGATCAGGCACGGTGCCGCCGATTTTCCTGAGCGTGCCAGATGGCTGCAGGATATCCGCAAATCAGGCGATCTTGGCGGCCTCTATGCTGATATGGTGCAAGCCACGCTGCGCAATATTGAAGAGACCTTTGCGGCGATTTCTGCCGAAGATCTGAAAGCGGCAGCTGAAGTGATCTGGGGCTCGGATAACGTCTTCACGCTGGGCGTCGGGGTGAATAACTCAAGCGCGCGCAACTTCACCTATCTCGCCTCAACCGGCATGGTGCGGTTTCACGCGATCCCAAGGGCCGGTTCGAACGCGATCGATGATCTGGCCTGGGCCGATAATGATGACGTCTTGATCGCCATCACCTGCAAACCCTACCGGGCCGAAGTGGTGGAGGCAGTGGCGCGCGCACAAACGCAAGGCATGCGGATCGTCGCAATCTCTGACAGCCCGGCCAGCCCGATCATTCGGATGGCGGATCATGGCTTTGTCATCGCCTGCGATACACCGCAGTTCTTCCCGTCATCAGTCACCACCGTCGCACTTTTGGAGACGCTGCTGTCTTTCGTGATCGCCGTGGCCAGCGACGAGATCGTGGAACGGGTCACGACCTTCCACGCCCGCCGTCATGAACTGGGCCTGTACCATGAAGAGCCATCATGACAATGCCCATCCGCTCTCTCGACGCCCGCTACTATACAGACCCTCAGGTCTTCGAGGTTGAGAAGCAGGGGCTTCTGGCCAAAACGTGGCAATTTGGATGCCATGCCGCTGATCTGGCGGAACCGGGGGCCTATGCCACCTTTGAGATTGCTGGCGAAAGCCTTTTTGCGATCCGGGGGCGGGATGACAGAATTCGGGTGTTCTACAATGTCTGTCAGCACCGCGCGCATCAGTTGCTCAGCGGCAAAGGCAAAACGCGCGTCGTGGTCTGCCCCTATCACGCATGGACCTATGAGCTAAGCGGCGCCTTGCGCTCCGGTCCCAATCTCAACGCGGTGGAAGGCCTCAACAAATCCACGATTTGCCTGACGGAAGTGCGGGCGGAAGAGTTCTTGGGCTTCGTCTTCGTCAATCTCGACCCGGACGCGGCCCCGATGGATGATTGGTTCCCGGATGCGCGGGCGGAGCTTGAGGAGTGGGTGCCCCAATGGCGCGATCTCAAGCCTCTGGAATGGGTCGAAATTCCCGAAAGCTGCAATTGGAAGGTGTCGGTCGAAAACTACTCCGAATGCTATCATTGCAGCCTGAACCACCCGACCTTCGCCAATGGCGTGGTGAAGCCGGAGACCTATGACATCCAGCCGCAAGGCAAGTGCCTGCGTCACACAACCGAGTGCCAGAGCCTGGAAGACATGACCTATGACATCAATTCGGGTTTTGCGCATAGCCATGAATATTCCAGCTGGTTTCTGTGGCCGGTGTTCTCGTTCCAGGTCTATCCCGGCAACGTGTTGAACACCTATCATTGGCGCGTGGTGGATGCGGGGCATGTGGTTGTCTGGCGGGGATGGTATTCTGCGCGAGGGGTTGAGGATGAAAAGGTTCGCAAATTGGCCCTCCAAGACCGCCAGACAACGGTGGAAGAGGACATTCACCTCGTCGAATCCGTTCAGCGCGGGCTGCAGTCGCGCGGATATCGACCCGGTCCGCTGGTTGTTGACCCGCGCGGCGGCGTGAATTCAGAGCATCCTGTGATGCACCTGCAAAAATGGATGCGAGACGCGATTGATGGCTAACTCTGTCATATCCGAGAGGCTGGTGCCCGTGCGTCGGCTCTTCCGCGTCCGTCGGGACGGGGAATTCATTGAAACCGATCGGACACGATCCTCATGAAATCCTATTGGCAAAACTACATTGACGGCGCGTGGATTGATGGCGGCGCAGGCCGGATTGATGTGATCAATCCCGGCACCGGCAAAAAGCTTGCAGAACATGCGCTGGCCGATGCCACCGATGTGGACCGCGCTGTCGCGGCAGCCCGGCACATGCATCACTCCGGCGCATTGTCTGATCTGCGACCTGTTGAGCGTGGGCGCATGGTACAGGCCATGGGCCGCTACCTGCTGGAAAACATCGACGACATCGCGCGGACCCTGACGCTTGAACAAGGCAAGCCACTTTGGGAAGCCCGGATCGAGGTTGAGGGCGCAGCCCGTTACTTTGAATATTATGGCAATCAGGCGGAAACCGTCGAAGGCCGCTCTATCCCGCTTGGCAAGAACTACTTTGATTTCACAACCTATGAGCCGTTTGGCGTCTCGGCGCAGATCATCCCGTGGAACTATCCTGTTGAAATGACTGCGCGGTCGCTCTCCGCCGCCTTGGCAACTGGCAATGCCTGCGTGATCAAGACGCCCGAACTGACACCGCTCAGCAATGCCTGCTTTGCCCATGCGGCAGAGGCGGTGGGCCTGCCCAACGGGGCGGTCAATATCCTGTGTGGTTTGGGGCAGGACGCGGGTGCGGCACTCTCGGCCCATCCCGACGTGAACCAGATCGTGTTTACCGGCTCCGTCCCCACTGGCATCGCGATTGCAAAGGCTGCAGCTCAAAACGTTGTGCCTTGCGTGCTGGAGCTTGGTGGGAAATCGGCGGCCATCGTCCATGACGACGCCGATCTTGCAGCATTCGAGAATGACGTGCGCTGGGGCATCTATTTCAATGCCGGGCAGGTCTGCTCTGCCATGAGCCGGGTGATTGTGCATGATAGCGTCCACGACGCTTTGGTCGGTCGCATGGTGGGCGTGGCGCAATCGCTCTCTGTCCGCCCCGGCATCGAACAGCCGGAATTCGGACCGACAATGGGCGCCATGGTATCGGAGGCGCAACGCGACCGTGCTGCCGACATGATCGCCGCAGCGCAGGAACAGGGCGCCCATGTCGCAACAGGGGGCCGTAAGCCAAATATTTCGGGCGCGTTTCTGGAGCCAACGATCCTGACCAAGGTCACCCCGGATATGACAATCGCCAATGAGGAGGTTTTTGGCCCGGTTCTGTCCGTTCTGAAGTTTTCGTCGGACGATGAGGCAATCAGAATCGCCAATGGCACGCCCTACGGTCTGGTGAGCGGCATATTCACCCGCGATCTCGACCGGGCAACGCATGCGGCGCGCAAGCTGCGGACGGGCCAGGTTTTCGTCAACGAATGGTATGCCGGTGGCGTTGAGACGCCTTTCGGCGGCTACGGGAAATCCGGCTATGGTCGCGAAAAGGGGCGCGAGGCGCTGTGGAACTACGTCCAGACCAAAAACATCGCAATTAGACTGAAAGGATAGGGGATGAGCGTGTTTGACGAGGATCTGTTTCTCAAAGGGCTAGAACAGCGCAAGTCAACGCTGGGGACTGCCTATGTCGAAAAGAACCTCGCCGCAGCCGATGACTTCACCCGCCCCTTTCAAGAGGCAATGACGGCTTGGTGCTGGGGCTTTGGCTGGGGTGACGACGTCATCGACGCAAAAACACGGTCGATGATGAACCTTTCGATGATCGGCGCCTTGGGCAAGATGGACGAATGGGAGACACATTGTCGTGGCGCGATCAATAATGGCGTCTCTCGGGACGAGATCCGGGCGATCATCCATGTGATCGGTATTTATTGCGGGGTACCGCAGGCACTCCAATGCTTTCGCGTTGCCCGGAAAGTCTTGGCGGACAATGAATCTGACGCCTGAATACTCCTTGCAAAACAGCCGCATCGAATTGTTTGCGGGTGGATAGGACGTCGGGGACACCTCAACGACCTCGACCCGACGTGCTTTCGCTACAGGTCCTTTCGCCGGAACGCGCCCTGAACGATGCGGTCGATCACCATGGCAACAAGCAAGATGGCGAGGCCACCGAGGATACCAGGCCCTTTCGCTGCAAATTGCAATGCCTCAAGGATCGTCTGGCCCAAACCACCGCCGCCGATGAGTGAGATGATCACCACCATTGAAAGGCACATCAGAATGGTCTGGTTGACCCCCGTCATGATCGATGGCCGCGCCAAAGGCAGCTCCACATCGCGCAGGATTTGCCAGTTTGAGGCACCGAAGGCGGATGCCGCTTCCTTGATGCTTTCAGGTACTCCACGCATGCCCAAGGCTGTCAGGCGGATCACAGGCGGCATGCCGAAGATGATCGTGGCCAGAATGCCCGGCGGGTTGCCGGTGCCAAAGAACGCGATGATGGGGATCAGATACACGAAGGCTGGCAAAGTCTGCATCAGGTCGAGCACCGGCTCGGCGAAGCGGTAGGCGCGCGGAGATTTCCCGAACCAGATGCCCAGCGGAATGCCGATGATCACGCAGAGGAACACCGCAGCACCTACCAGCGCCACCGTCTCCATCGCGATTTCCCAATAGCCAAGGAAGGCAATATAGGCGAGCGCGGCAGCGGTGAAAATCGCCACGCGCGGCCCGGCGGAGCGCCATGCGACGACGCAGATCACGGCCATCACCACGGGCCACGGCGTTCCGATCAGCGCCAGCGATATCCCGTCAAGCACACGCCGGACGCCGAGCACGATCCCGTCAAAGGCACCAGCACCGGCGACAGCGGCGGAGTCGATGACATCCTCAAGCCATCGGGCCGTGTTGCCATAGATATCCGGGTTGGCCGGGAAAGTGGTCAGCCATTCGGTCACGTCATCGACGGTGAAACGATAGATCGTCAGCGGTGCGATGATCAGCGCGAGCACGATACCCCAGATCATGTTGGGCGTGCTCCAGCCCGATTGCACGCTCTTGGGATCGATGCGCCATTCCTCGTATTTGTGCTCAAGGGCGCCGTTCGCCCAGAGGCCCTGCGCCACACGGATCGCAACCAGGATCAACAAACCGGCAATGAGGATCTGCAGGCTGTCAGCGGCCAATGCAGCCGCCTCCGCCCGGCTGGCCTCTGCAGCACGGAGAAGGTTGTTACCAAGTGTCTCAAACCGAGTCGGGTCTTCGCCTGCTGCCGTCGCTTGCGCCGCGCGTTCCATGAACTGCTGCGCGCGTTCTTCCTGTTGTGCGGCGCGGGCAAGGTTCTCTGCCCCAAGCTCGCCCCAGGTACCGCGCCCGATTTGCACCCAGGCGACGATCTCAAGGATCAGGAAGCCCCAGAAGCCACCCCACAGCCCGCGGGCGGCGGACCAGATTGGGCCTAAAAGTGCGGCGGCCGTGTTGAAGGTAAACGCGTATGGGCCGGTCGCCTCCTGGATCTTGCGAAATGCGCCCTGATAGTATTCAGCATTCTGCCCGGCAAATTCCGCAACAGAGGCGTCAAGCGCCTCACGGTCCGCTTTGATTTCAGCCACATTTGCGGCCTTGGGCGCTGCGGTTACATCGGTCATCCTTTGCCCCCCTGAATACCACGCAGAAGCGTTTCCTTGCTCACCCGGCCCACATCCTGGCCGTCTTTGGTAATGATGATCGGCCCCTCGGTCCCGACAGAAAGATCGATCAGCGCGTCCAGATCGCTATCCCCCTCTGCGCGGGGCGCGCCGTTCAGATGGCCGATTTCAGCCTCTTCCAACGGTTCCATAATTGTATGCGCCCGCACGAGTTTCAGTCGGCTGATGCCTTGGACAAACTCACGCACGTAATCGTCTGCGGGCTGGGTCACGATTTCCTCGGGCGTCCCAATCTGAACGATTACGCCATCTTTCATGATCGCGATGCGGTGGCCGATGCGGATCGCCTCATCCAGATCATGCGTGATGAAGAGCGTCGTTTTCTTCAAGTCCTCAACCAGCGACTTGAATTGGTCCTGCAATTGCAATCGGATCAGCGGATCGAGCGCCGAGAACGGTTCGTCCATCAGCAGAATCTCGGGGTCAGACGCAAGGGCGCGCGCGATCCCCACCCGCTGCTGCATGCCCCCCGACAATTCGCGTGGCAATCGGTCTTCGTAGCCGTCCAGATTCACAAGGTTGAGCGTATGCTCACTCACCGCCCAGCGCCGTGACTTGGGCACGCCACGAATTTCAAGCGGATAGGCCACGTTATCCCGCACCGACCGGTGCGGCATCAGCGCCATGTGCTGAAAGACCATCCCGATATGCTTAGCGCGCATCTCGCGTAGGTCTTTGGCATTCTTTTTGCCAACATCCTCGCCCAGCACGCGGATCGTCCCGGCGCTGGGCTCAATCAACCGGTTGACGTGGCGCACGAGCGTCGACTTGCCAGAGCCCGACAGGCCCATGATGCAGAAAATCTCACCGCGTGCGACCGAGAATGTCGCTTCGCGGACACCGATGACGGTTCCGAATTCTTCAAGGGCTTCGGGCTTGGTCAGCCCACGTGATTTTGCGGCGTCTATGGTTTCTTTGTCGCGGTTCCCGAAGACCTTCCAGACGTCGGACAATTCTACTACGGCTTCACTCATCGGTCTTCCCGGATGCAAAAAGGTTGCGCTGCGCGGAACACCCCGCGCAGCGGCATGTGTGATGGCTTAGTTCGTGAGCCACTCAAACACGAGTTCTTCGTTGTCGGCGATCCACTGCGTGGCAAAGTCTTCGGGATCAACGTCGTTGAGGCTGAGTTCCAGACCCATGGTCGACAGTGTTTCTGCCGGCATCTCGTATGCGTCAAAGAGCGCTGCGACGTCTGGGTGGTTCTCTTTTACCTCAGCAGCATAATGCAGGTGCAGGGTAGCACCTTTCCATGCGGTCGAGGCCTGGGATTTCTCCAGCCATTGCGGATCGTCGGTTGGCTGAACGATGGTCCAGGTCGCCGGATCATGGGCAGGCTCTTCGAGATAGACGAGGTCATAGGCCACGAAGATAAAGTGCGGCTCATAGCAGAAGCCGATCCATGGCTCGTTTGCTTCCACAGCAGCACCCAGCGCACCCCAAGCGACGGTGCCGTCATATTCCTCAAGGTCCATGACAGCGTCATAGCCATAGGATTTTGCGCGAATGCGTTCGATCACAGTTGAGGCCCAACCGGGCGCGCCGATCCAGACCTGAGGCGTGCCATCGCCGTCAGTGTCAAAGATCGCGGTCTTTTCGGGATCAGTCAGATCTTCGATTGATGTGATACCGTAGGTGTCAGCCGTATACTTGGTGACACACATCCCTTGCACCGCTTGCACGGGGTTGTCGTTCATCACGACAGAGCCGCGATCCTGAACATAGGTATCATGCAGGTTTTGCTGGTTTGGCATCCAAACCTCGGGATGCACATGCATGGAGCCTGCATCCATCGCCTCAAAGATAATGGGGTTTGTCCCGCTTTGCAGTTCAACGTCTAGACCGAAGTTCGTTTCGATCACTTGCTTGAGGATATGAGACGTCGCCACGCCAGAGGGCCAGTTGGGCATGCCCAGCACCAGGTCTTGCGCATGAGCCATTCCGAAACTCGCCACGCTGATCGCGCTTGCGCCAAGCGTCGAACGTATCATCGTTTTTAACATAGGTATTCTTCCTTTCCCTGTTGATCGGTCTGGTATTGTTGCTCCGACGCACGCGACCGTCGTGCGTCAAAACTGTTTTTTGAGTGTGGCTGCCCCTTTGCAAACGTCAAGATACCCTTCACAAGACAGTCCAGAGTGTCGACCCGACGGACTTCCTTTGGCAAGTGCCGGGCAATTGTCGAGAACTCGGTGCAGGCAATAAGTTGAATTTCCGCGCGTTTCTTGAGCAGTTCGCTTGATGCAGTGGCGAGAGTCGTGCGTGCGATGGAGTGCGGGCCCTCTGCCTTGATCTGCCGGATGGCGGCGAGCATCGCCGCGTCGTCGTCTGGATAGACGGCCTCTAGTCCCGCCTCTTCAAGGGCCTTGTCAAAAAGACCAACCTGTCGCAGCGCGGGCGAGGAAAGCACACCAACTTTGCGGCTTTCCACGCAATGCGCCGCAGCCTCTTGCACGGCCAGTTCAACCATGTTGAGGAATGGGATTCTGACAGCCGCCCTGATCTGCGGGGCGAAATGATGGGCAGTGTTGCAGGGCATGGCGAGCGCTTGAACACCGGCGTTTTCAAGGCGCTGCGCCATCGCAACCAGCACTGGCGTAGGGTCGCCGCAGCGTCCCTCGATCAGGTGCGCGATCCGCGATGGCACCTGCGGGTTCTGATCGACGATCAGTGGAATGTGGTCGGAATCATCATTGGCGGGCACGGCATCAATAACCCGCTGCATCAGATGCACCGTCGCCTTTGGCCCCATGCCGCCAAGAATGCCGATGGGTCGCAAAACGCTCACTCGGCTGCGAGGCTGCTACTGTGATCAAGCAGGACGGAATCGTAGCCAAAGAGGCCCGCAGAACCACCCGTATGCAAAAAGACCACCCGCTCACCCGGTTTGAACTTGCCCGTCCTGCAGTAATCGATCAGGCCCGCCGCCCCTTTGCCGGAATAGACCGGATCAAGCAGGATCCCCTCAAGCTCTGCAAACATCCGAATGGCCTCCAGTGTGTCCGCACGAGGCAAGCCATAGCCTTCGCCCACGTAGTTCGTGTCGGCCCGCACATCTTCGCGCGCGACAATGCCCGGACAGCCCAGAAGATCAGCGGTCCGGACCGCCAGATCGTAAACCATCTGCTCTTGCTTGGGCTGCGGCGCGCGGGTGCCGAAACCCAAAAGCGGAATGGCCGCATTGATGGCCTTCAGCCCTGCGATCAGCCCCGCCTGCGTGCCGGATGAGCCCGTGGCGTGCACCAGATGGTCGATCACGAGGCCCAAATCATTTGCCTGCCCGACAAGTTCCATCGCGCAATTCACATATCCCAATGCACCGGTCGGGTTAGACCCGCCGCCAGGAATAACGTAAACCACCTTGCCATTTGCGCGCGCGGCGTCCGCACTCTTGTCCATCTCGCCGACCATGTCATGGCCGCCGGGATATTTCTGCGTTGTCGCACCATGCAAATGATCCAGCAGAACATTGCCGTTCTGATTGTAGTTGTGATCGGTGTAGCCCGTCCGATCCTCCAGCAGTATATGACAATCCATCCCCAGACGCGCCGCAAAGGCAGCGGTTTGCCGGGCGTGGTTCGACTGCGTCGCACCTTGCGTCATCACGATATCGGCGCCGATTTTCTCGGCCTCTGCCATCAGAAATTCCAACTTGCGCGTCTTGTTACCGCCGCTGCTGATCCCCGTGCAATCGTCCCGCTTGATCCAAATCTCCGGCCCGCCGAGCTCCTTGCTGAGCCTTGGCAGCGGTTCGAGCGGTGTCGGCAGATGGGCAAATTTGAGCCGCGGAAAGCGCGCCAGATGCATCGATGCTTACCCCCAGTTATGTGACATCTCGCGTCACGCTGCCAAAGTTGTCCGGAGATTTCAAATTCGAAAAACACCTATCAAAATGCAAAACCTGCATGTTAGGGTGAATTTATGCGTTTGGAATGGTTGAATGATATCCTGGCAGTTGCAGAAACCGGGTCTTTGTCTGAAGCTGCGGACCGCCGCAACCTGACGCAATCGGCCTTTTCACGGCGCATCCGCGCGATTGAGGATTATGTCGGTGTGCCGCTCTTTGATCGCGGGCGCAAGCCGCTGCAAATGCATCCTACAACCCTGCGGCAGCGTGATCAGATCGCCAAGCTAGCCGACGAAATGCAGCAACTTGTCTCTGACCTGCGCATCGGCAGTGAGGCCAGCCAGAACCGCGTTGTCTTTGCCAGCCAGCATGCGCTCACCACCTCACTCACACCTGATCTCTTGCGCTGGCTGGGAACGCAGGCGCCGGATGTTTATGTCAGACTGCGTTCGGCCAATCAGGACGAATGCTTTGCTCTTTTACTGTCGCGCCAGGCTGATCTGGCCTTTGTCTACCGTGCCACAGGGGACGCGCATCCGATTGAGGCGGCATTTCTGGAAACCCTCACTTTGGGGCAGGACCGGCTCATCCCGGTTTTTGCCCAGGACATGTGGGGAGACCTGAACGAGCAGTATTTATCGGGCCATTTGCCCGTGGTGGCCTATCCTCGCGATGTGTTCCTGGGGCAGATATTGGACAAGAATATCCTGCCCACATTGAACCAGATGGTCCGTCCTGTGCCAAAGGTGGAAACCGCGCTGACCTTAGCTGCGATGGAATTAGCGATCATGGGCATTGCGGTGGCCTGGGTGCCCGCATCCTTGGCCTACCGGCACATAAACAACGACCAGCTTGTTGACTTATCGAGCACATTGCCGTCGATCAACCTTGATGTCACGGCGGTGCGCGTCGCTGGCAGCAGCAACAAGGCCAACACGCTGCTCTGGCAGCATCTTTTGTCGATTTCCAATGCCGAGATGTCTGGCTGACCGCAGTTGTAAAAGGCGGTCAGCCGATCCCTGGGTCGTTTAGAGGCAGTCCGCCAATGTGGCCGCCATGTTGCGCATCAGTTGCGGATAAAGCGCTGGGCCCGGCTCTAGCGCCGCACCAAGCGGGTCGATAACACCGGTGCTAGCCTCGGTGCCTTCCAGAACGGTCGCAACGATGCCGGGGTTGTATTGGGGCTCGGCCAGCACGCAATCCACGCCTTCATCACGGATACGGCCCTGGATTTCGGCGATCCGCGCCGGGCTAGGATCGGTTGCGTCGCCAAGTGAGATCGCACCGGAGGCCGGGAAGTCAAAATCAGCCTCAAAATATTGATAGGCGTCGTGGAAGACGATGAAGCTGCCGCCGCGTGCCGGATCAAGTGTGGAGTTGATCTCGGCTGACAAAGCCTCCATCTCGGCCCGCGCTGCCGCCGCGTTGGCAAAGTAGGTGCCCGCATTGTCAGGGTCGGCCGCTGAAAGCTGTGCGGCGATCACGTTCAGCCATGTGGAGGCATTTGTGGGGGAAAGCCATGCATGGGGGTCATGCTCGCCGTGATCGTGGCCCGCGTGATCGTCATGGTCGTGATCATGCGCGTCGGCTTCCGCATGTTCCTCATGGTCGTGATCGTGGTCATGCGCCTCAGCCTCGGCATGTTCCTCGTGGTCGTGATCATGCCCGTCAGCGTGTTCGTCGTGATCATGCTCATCATGGTCATGATCATGATCGCTGGCTTCTTTTGCCGCGTCATGGTCATGGTCGTCATGCCCATGCTCGTCATGATCGTCGTGTCCATGATCATGCGCTTCAAACAGGGCATCTTCGCGGAAATCGAGCAATGTCGTGCCGTCGGTCTCAAGCAATGTTGTGACCGCCGCACCTTCGGCCAGCGTGTCCACGGCACCTTCCATCCATGGCGTCAGATCCTCGCCGATCCAAAAGACGAGATCAGCATTCTGCAGGGCCGCGGCCTCTGACGGACGCAGGCTGTATTCGTGCGGCGACGCGCCGGGCTGGATGATCAGATCGGGCGTGCCGACCCCCTCCATCACACGGGCCACCAGCGAATGCACGGGTGCGATATCGACCGCGACATTCGGCACATCGGCCATGGCGGTGCCGCCCATCAGAATTGCGGTGACCGAGAGGGGGAGCAGCTTTCTAGACATTGGATATCTCATGTGATCTTATAACATTAGCAGCGGCATATATGATATGGAATAACATGACAAGCGACCTCGCATCCCTGTCTGACAAGGAAGCGCCAGCCTTGGGCTTTCACGAGCATGATCACGACACATGCGTGAGCGGGGCGCTCGCAGCCGCCGACGAACGATGCGCCGAAAAGGGCCTGCGCCTGACACCGGTGCGCCGCAAGGTGCTTGAGCTTCTGCTGCAGGAACATCGCGCGCTGGGGGCCTATACGATATTGGATTTGTTGCGTGATGCCGGCTTCGGCTCGCAACCGCCCGTCGCCTATCGTGCGCTTGATTTTCTGGTTGAGAATGGGTTCGTGCACAAGGTCGAACGCCTGAACGCCTTTGTCGCCTGCGCCCATCCTGGCGAAAACCACTCGCCTGCATTCATGATCTGCCGGGTTTGCGATGCGGTGGCAGAGGCCTATTCCACCCCTAGCAAAGGTGCGTTAGGCGCGGCAGCCCGCGCTGCAGGATTCCAGATTGAGCGCACCGTTGTCGAAGCCGAAGGCGTCTGCCCCGCTTGTGTAGACAAGGCCACCTCATGAACCTGATCGACGTGAAGGGCCTCGGCGTCTCTTACGGCGCAAATGCCGTGCTGCAGAATGTCAGCATGCATGTGGCACCCGGTGAGATCGTGACCATCGTTGGCCCGAACGGGTCTGGCAAGACCAGCCTGCTCAAAGCCATTATCGGCGCGCTGCAACCAGCTACCGGAGAGGTGACGCGGCGCCCTGATCTGCGCGTCGGTTATGTCCCGCAGCGTCTGCACATCGATCCGACGCTACCCATCACGGTGGGGCGCTTTATGCGGCTGACCGATCGGGTGGACCGAAAGACATGCACAAAAGCGCTTGACACCGCAGGTGTGCCGGACCTCTTCAACCGGCAGATGTCGCGGCTTTCCGGTGGGCAGTTTCAGCGCGTGCTTCTGGCGCGCGCCCTGATCAACCAGCCCGATATACTGCTGCTGGATGAGGCGACACAGGGCCTCGACCAGCCCGGCTCTGCCGCCTTTTACCGCCAGATTGAGGCTGTGCGGGCCGAGACAGGCTGCGCCATCCTGATGATCAGCCACGAACTCCATGTGGTGATGAGCGCCTCTGACCGTGTGATCTGCCTGAATGGTCATGTCTGCTGCGAAGGCACGCCGGCCGTTGTCGCCTCGGCGCCGGAATACCGCGCGCTCTTTGGCACCGGCACCGGGGGTGCGCTGGCGCTTTACCGGCATGACCACGATCATCACCATCATCACGAGGCCGCCGAGTAATGTTAGACGATTTTATGGTGCGCGCCACGCTTGCGGGTGTCGGCGTGGCCTTTGCCGCCGCCCCTTTGGGTTGCTTTGTTGTGTGGCGCCGCATGGCCTATTTCGGCGATGCCACAGCCCATGCGGCGATGCTGGGTGTTGCACTGTCGCTGGCCATGCAGATGTCGATCTTCCTCGGTACGGTCGCGGTTGCGCTGATCATGGCAGTGACCGTTACTCTGCTTTCCGGGCGCGGCTATGCGATGGATACGCTGCTGGGTGTGCTGGCCCATTCCGCGCTGGCATTCGGGCTTGTCGCGGTGTCGTTCCTGTCGGGTATCCGTATTGATCTGATGGCATATCTGTTCGGCGACATCCTCGCCGTCTCGCGAATGGACCTCTTGGTGATCTGGGGCGGTGCTGCGCTGGTCGTGGGGCTGATCATGTGGCGGTGGTCGGCGCTTTTGGCCGCAACGTTGAACGAGGAACTGGCCTATGCCAGCGGCCTTGATCCCAAGCGAGAACAACTGATCCTGACCCTGTCGCTGGCCATCACGGTTGCTGTGGCTATCAAGGTTGTCGGTGTCCTGTTGATCGCCGCACTCCTAATCATCCCCGCCGCCGCCGCGCGCGGTCTCGCCCGCACGCCTGAGGCGATGGCCTTGATTGCTGCGGCCATTGGGGCGGGGTCGGCGGTCACCGGATTGCGGGCGGCTTATGTTTTTGACACGCCCGCCGGACCCTCCATCGTTTGTGTTGCGGCTGTGCTCTTTGCGGTTTTCAGCACGCTCGGTTGGCGCGGGCAAAGGCAGCGGTAGCGGCTCAACCGCGCCTGCGCCCAAGAAGCCAGACAAAGAACAGACCGCCAATCAAGCCTGTGACAATGCCAATCGGCATATCCTCTGGTGCCATGATCGTCCGCGCCGCGATATCGGCCCAAAGCAGGAAGATCGCGCCCACAAGTGCCGAACTGGGCAGGACGCGCATGTAATCGCCCCCAACCAGCATGCGCACCACATGCGGCACCATCAGGCCAACAAAACCGATGATGCCCGAAAACGCGACCATAACTCCGGTGATCAGAGCGCCGACGACAAAGACAACAAGACGAAAGCGCGCCACGGGAATACCGAGGGTCGCGGCACTCTCATCGCCGATGGTCATCGCATTCAGCGCACCAGCCTGCGCGATCAGCCAGGCACCGCAGACCAGCAGGATCACCAGCGGATAGATCAACTGCCCCCATTGGGCGAGGCCGAGGCCACCCAGCATCCAAAACACAACCGTATGGGTCGCGCGCGGATCGCCGAGGAAAATCAGCACATTGGCCCCCGCCATGATGATGAACGACACCGCAACGCCTGCAAGCACCAGCCTATCCGCGCTTGTCGCATCGGCAAAGCGGGACACGCCCAGCACAATGGCCGTCGCGCCCAGTGCGCCAAGAAAGGCCAGAAGCGGCACGGTCAGCAAGCCGATGAAAAGCCCGGTATGCAAAAGCGCCAGAATGGCTCCGAATGCGCCGCCTGACGAGATACCGAGCAGATGCGGGTCGGCCAGCGGGTTGCGCGTCACCGCCTGCAGGCTGGCACCCACCATGGCAAGGCCCGCGCCCACCATCATGGCCAAGAGCGCGCGTGGAAAACGGATCTCCCACACAATCGCCTCGCGGCCTTGCGACCATGTTTGTTCGACAAAACCCGGCGACAGCTTGTTGGCAAAGACACCCCAGACGGTGCCGAGGGGAACCGGTACAGCCCCAACCGAAATCGCGAGTGAGAGCGAGGCCAAAAGCACCGCAAGCCCGCCCAAGACGAACATCATCGTCCTGCTCAAGCGACGGGATTGCTGCCCTGTGCTGACGGCCTCGCTCACGGGCTTATTCGCTCCAGAACGCGTCGGCGAGGGTCTTGATCGCGCGGATATTGCGCGGCCCCGGTGTCGCCTCGACATATTCCAGCGTCACAAAGCGGTCGTTCTTCACGGCATCAATGTCCGCAAAGGCGGGGTTGGACATCATGAAGTCGCGCTTTTCCTCTGCTGTGACCTCACCGTAATTCACGATGACGACGACTTCGGGGTTCCGCTCAACCACCGCTTCCCATGTGACGGTGGCCCAGCTTTTCTTAAAATCATCCATGATGTTGACGCCACCCGCCGCCTCGATCAGCGCGGTCGGCATGGCATAACGCCCGGCAGTAAACGGCGTATCCTCACCGCTGTCATAGACAAAGACGCGCAGCGGCTCGCCCGTTTGCAGCGTTTCCGTGAAGGCAGCAAGATCGGCGCGGTATCCATCGACGAGTTCGGTCGCCGCATCCTCAACATCGAAGATGCGACCAAGGTTCATCAGGTCGGCATACATGTCCTCGATGCTGGCCTTTTCCTTGTCCATTATATGGGTGCAGGATTCGGTGAGTTCGTAGACCTGAATGCCAAACGGCTCCAGCGTTTCGGGTGTGACTTCACCGCCAACTTTCATGCCGTAGTTCCATCCAGCAAAGAAAAAGTCGGCATCGGCGCCCACAAGCACCTCTTTCGACGGGTAGCGCGCGGACAGCTCAGGCAATTCATCGATACCAAACCGCATCTCTTCGTCCAGCGTCTTCCAGCCCGAAATGCCGGTATAGCCCACCATGTTGTCGGCGAGGCCGAGGACCAGCATCATCTCCGTCAGGTTGACGTCGTTTGAGATGGCCCGTTGCGGCGGCGCATCGAAGGTCACCGTGCGGTTGCAGCTTTGCACTGTCACTTCGGCCTGTACGAAGCTCCCGATAAGGGCGAGTGCTGTCGCGCCGTAGATTGCATTCTTCATGATATCGTTTCCTCGGTCTGAAGATGAAAGGTCAGATGATTGGTGTTGCTCGGCGCGAGATGTTCGCGCCGCGCTTGCACATGGAAGGCGTTTGAGACGGCGGCTTCGGACAGCACCTCATCAGGGGTGCCGAACCCAACGGGCCGCCCGTTCTGCAAAAGCAGGATGTGATCGCAGATATCAGCCGCGAGATTAAGATCATGCAGAGAGGTCACAATCGTCAGCGGCAGGTGCCGGATCAGGTCCAGCACCTCAAGCTGATGGCGGATGTCGAGGTGGTTGGTCGGCTCGTCCAGGATCAAAAGGCGCGGTTGCTGTGTGAGCGCGCGGGCCACCATGACCCGCTGACGCTCACCTCCTGAAAGTGTTCCAAGATGGCGATGTGCGAGGCCATGCAGCCCAAGCTGCCCCAACGCGCTATCAATGATCTCCGCATCATGCGCACCGGCACTGCCACCAAAGCCGCGCCGATGCGGGGTGCGTCCTAAAGTGACAATTTCGCGGACCGTCAGGGCGAAGTCGCTGGGTTGTTCCTGCAAAACGGCGGCAATCCGTTGCGCGACCTCTTTCGCGCTGAGGCTCCAGATATCCGCGCCATCAACCTGCACCGCGCCGGTGCGCGGCCGGTGAAACCGGTAGAGCAGGCGCAACAACGTGGTTTTGCCCGCACCGTTCGGACCTACGATGCCCAGCACACCACCCGCAGGCAGATCAAAGCTGGTTGCCTGCAGGATCTGCGGCGCGCCTCGCCCCGGCGACCATGACAGGTCGTGCACGGAAAGATGGGCGGCGGTCACGAGGCTCGCGCCTCGCTTTCCTCAATCGCGACAATCGCTGCGGGGACGCGGGCCAACGTCGACTTGCGCAGCTTGCCGGGCCGGTCCACGGACGAGCACCAGCCGTCATGCAGATAGGCATATTGGCGGGCGAAGGCGACGAGATCATCAATGTCCGTCTCAGGATCGATATCACCGAAAAGATACGTGGCCTTTCGTGTGCCATGATAAGCCACCGTACAAGGACGGTCGCATCCGGCCATGCAAGCCACGCCGGAGATCTCAAAGTCCTCGGTGACAGCGTCGCCCGCGGCCGCCATGGCCTTGCGTAGGCGGTCGATCAGCTCATAGCCCGGACGACATTCGGTGCCCTTGTGCCGACAGGATGTGCAGATTGTAATACGATGTTCCATAAGGCCCTCCGCCTTGGGCGGGGGCAAGGGATACAGAACCATGTTGTCGCGGGTCGTTGAACCGCTTTGCCATCATATGCTCCAGACCAGGCACCCCGCCTGATGGGTGTTGACATGCCGGTGCACGCGGCACCGGTGATGGCAGGTCTCCTGACTTGCGGGTCAATGCTTGCCCCAACCTTCCCGAACCTTTGGCCCAGTGGTGTTTTGGGGTCGCTCACCGCTCACAGTTGCGGGGGCAGTCACGGATTTGGTGCCTTATGGCTACGCCGCACCGTGTTCCCTTTTCATCTTGTCAGCACTTTTGGCGTCCAAGAACCATCGCTGTCAGTGAAATGAAAGTTGCGGGTGGGGTCAATAGGCATTCGTCATGCATGTGGAACCAGCATTGCGAATGAAACTTTTGCCCTCGGGAAGGTATGTCTGTCTAGGACCAGGACCATGAACCGGCAAATGACAAGAGTTGTGGTAGCAACTGCTGAAATGGAAATCTCCGGGCATCGGTTGTAGTGAAGCTAACCAATGCGCCAATGCTGAAGGTGCCTAAATTACCAGAGTTAAAAAGTGTTTTGGAAGAGCTGATGCACCCGAAGGAAACCAACTTGAACCTAGTCTACTTGATCCATGCCCTTTTGGAGTATCTCCGGTCGAATGCCCCACGTTTTGGCGGATGGCAAGGGCCTAACGAGCATTCTAGAAAACCATTTAACTCGTGATGAACTTTCTAACTTACATGGATCACGACGAGGTGTGGAATGAAAAGTTCACGGCCCGTCGCAGGGAGAGGTTCCGGTTGCCGGCTCGAACGCTGCGTTGACGATTGATCGGCTATTGCAACCAACGGCATGAGCAACTTCGCTGATTGCTATGTCACGTTGAAGAAGCAGTCGCTTGGCCTCGCTGATCCGTCGGTGGTTCAGAAAAGCATAATGCTAGCGATACAATTTTGCTCTTCTGGACAGGAGGCTACTTAAATGAAAGGGCGCTGCGGTCCCTTCCAGAAACATCTCTAAGAACGCAAACAACACGAGGACTCGACGGCAACTCGAACAAAAGAGATCCGCATTACCAACTGCTTAACCCCTGGCTAAGATACTACCGACTCATCATAATTCCGGCCAGCCAACTTCATTCCACTGGCTTGCCTGCGCGCGCAACCGGTCCGCAAACCAGTTGGCCAATTGCTTCTCCCGGCCTGAACGCTCCATAGGTTCCGGATTGGTTGCTTCCGCGCCTTCAAAATCTAGCGAAAGCTTGCGAAAGTACCGAATGAAAGCCTCTGATGGCTCCCGTCGCCATGTGTCGAAGCTCAATGGAACATGGGCTGAGTAGATTGCGTCAGAGTATGTCGTCACGACCGACCTCTGCTGGCTAACGGTGAAAGCGCGCTCAAAGAGCCATATGAAATCATCCTGGGTCAACTCGGCGAGACTCTTATGGCCCAATCGCCCTTCATCAATGAAGTTTGAAGTCGCTATCTCGTGCATGAGGCGTCGACCAAGCACGTTAAACCCCATTTCACCTAAAGTGATCTGAAACGCACCTAGGCGCTCGCAAGCGAAGAAGTCTTCGGCATGGATCGGAATTATTGCGCTTGTCGTGATGGCTTCGAGTCGGGTCTTTAACAGCGCGCCAAGTGATGACGCCGGTGTTGTTTCCATTTGCTGCGCGACAACACCGACATCGTACCAATCTGGAGGAAGAAAATTCTCTATGAGGTTTAGGGCGCTCTGTCTGAGTATGGAAACATCCCGTGGTGAAAAATGAATGATATAGGTCACTGGGACGGTGAGTAGATTTAGCTGCGGCAGATCCGTATGCTCTGAAAACAAGCGGTTCAAAGCGCGCTCGTTGTCCGATCGATTATAAAGCATGGCTGTTCTTCTATGTCCTGCGGAGACCTACTGGATGTTGCGGACCAGTTTGAAACCCTCGGCGGCTGCCACTCCGACACAGGCACCGCGATATCTTGCCAGATGTTCGACCGCCTGCATCGACCTAGCGTGGGGCCATGCACGCATTTCTGCTTGATAATGGCCTAGTGCGGCCATCTTAAGTTCGAGAAAATCGGCGATATCGACATACCAGTCTGGGGCAAAGGTAGACGCTGGAGAAGGTGCTCTCCACTCTGTGCTCGACATGACCTCGAAGGTTAGTATCGTGGCGGTATGCGTTCCGGGTTGCGGTCGCAACGCTGTCATAACTGCCTCATGCGTGGCCCTATGATCGACGTTCAGGTCACCGCTATGGTGGGTATAGACAATGTCTGGCCGGTTGCGTTGCACCGCTGCCTCTATGATTTTTGTGAGTGATAGGCAGGAGACCGTGTCCATCTGGTTGTCGGGAAAAGCGTGCTGCTCAAGTTGTGTCACGCCCAATTCGGCTAATGCCGCCTTCGCAGCAAGCTGCCGTTCAGTCGCCTCCCGATGCCCTTGCGCTCTGGCGCCGACACCATCTGTCATAAAACACACGGAAACAGCATCGCCAGCTTCAACATGTTTGGCGATGGTACCACCACAGCCAAGGACTTCATCATCGGCGTGTGCCGCTACCACAAGGACAGAACGACTGGACATCAACACTCCTTCGCTTTGCCACCCAGCGCATCGATTGCGCTAACACATGATAACACTGTCGCTGGATCTCGCGCCGCAATGAATCCGCTTGCTTTTTCCCAAGCACCGCTGAAACGGTAAGGTACGGCGTCAAGATCGGTCAGCATTCCACCGAGTTCATCCAGCAAGACCTTGGCGGGTGCAAGGTCCCAGTCCCTGACAACAACGTCTTTGACAAACAAATCTGCTGTTCCATCGGCGATGCGGCACAGCTTAAGACCCAGACTCCCGCTTTCGACGTATCCGGTTGCACTCATGTGAGCAAAAAGAGATGCACACAGACCGCGAGGCTCTGGTGTGTTGTCTATCATCGTCAGTCCTTCGCGCCTGCCTAATTCTGGCATGCGCCGACCGTTTAGCCACGCTCCTTCGCCTTTCGCAGCCATGTAAAATAGATCAAGTGCTGGGGCATAGACCAGGCCCAACACCGGTTCAGAACCTTCCATCAATGCAACTTGAGACACGAAACCATCAAACCCCTCCAGCCAGCTTGCCGTACCGTCAATTGGGTCTATCAGCCAGTATCTCAACGGCCGGTTTGACTCGTGCACCGCGTCTTCTTCACTGATGATTGGAACGCCAGCATCCAGCTTATTCAAAGCAGCTTTCAACCGGAGATGCGCGCGACGGTCGGCTTCCGTCTTCAACTCCGCTTTCGCATGGATATGCGAGGCTTCCGTGTCGGTTCGCCAGAGCAGTAGGTCGGCCCCAAGCCTTCGCATCTCTTCGATTAACGGCGCGACCTGGACGAGGCGTTTCGTCATCAAGTCAAATATCCTTCTAGTACATCATGAAAGCGCTTGGGCGACTGACCGGTGAGGCTTTTCCATCGATGCAGATCAAACTCAAAATCTGGATGATCCACTGTATGGTCGGTCTCTCTCCCAAATAACTCGCAAGCGATGGAATAGAGGCGACTGATCGACATTGGCCCTTCGTAGCCAACATTCACAGCTTGAAAAGTCATTGCGCGAATCTGGCACAGTTCTGCGATCGCGTCCGCAGCGTCTTGGACGTGCATAGCCGCCCACTGGACAGGCTCCCCCGGTAGGACCAGATTGTCACCGCTTTTTAGGGCCCGTTTGACGTTGGCTACGAGCCCATCCGCCCGGTCCCCACCAAAAAGCCCAGGGATACGCGCAGCAAAACCCGTCACACCCGTGTATCGGCAGATCGCCTCCGCCCGGCGTTTTGCGACAGCGTATGCAGAGCCGGGTTTCCCGATCATGTTGTCCTCCACAACAGGGTTCGTTGCCGCTGCGGAATAGACAGTCATCGAGGATACCAGGATCAGTGGGACGTTCTTTGACTGCGCATAGTTTGCTACGTTTTGCGCCATGATAGCATTTTCCTCAGCAGCGGCTGCATTAGCGTAGTCTGCGTTCGTCTTGGGCACTACAGCAGCAGCATGAACAATGCGCGAAAGCGAAAGTGACGCCAATGCATCTTCCAGCGCATCCGAATGACGCAAGTCTGCGACAAAATCGCAATGCGGACCTGATGGCTTTCGTGCGACGCCCAAAACGGGCAGTCCGCGACCGCGAAAAGTCGTCATCAAACTTCGCCCCAAATAGCCATTGGCACCCGTAATCAAGATTGGAGAAAGGTCGTCTAAGGGCATATTTCGCTTCAGATCATCGACCACTCGATCCATTGGTCAGCTTGGATATCCTGTCGTGCCGTGCGTCCGATCACTTGATCAATTAGATGGGGAGGTATCCCTTTACCGGGTCGCTTGATGACAAGCATGTCCTCTGTAATTCTCTCCCCCTTTGCGATGTTCCGCTCAGCGTGTGTGGAGCGGCGCACTTTGTCCGCCATCTCGACCTCTGGGCCACGTGGTCCGTTCTTTGCGCCATCACCGAAGGCCGCTTCCGTCGCCCGGATCCGCGTTACCATTTCGGCAAACTCCGCAGGTTCCATAGCAAACGAATGGTCTGGACCATCAAGGGTTCGGTCAAGGGTAAAGTGCTTCTCGATCATACATGCACCCATGGCAACCGCCGCACAGCTCACCGTATCGCCTAGTGTATGGTCGCTATAGCCTGTCAGCACGTCAAAGGTGTTGCGCATGGCTGTCATGGCCCTGAGGTTGGAGAGTTCAACAGGCGCTGGATAGAGCGAGGTGCACTGCAATAAAACAATATTGGGATTGCCCACATCTTCACAAACATCAATTGCGCGTTGGATATCCATCCAATCCGCCATCCCGGTCGAAAGAATGACCGGGACTTGAGTTTTCGCGATATGTCTTATCAGTCGCAAATCGGGCAAATCAAATGAGGCAACTTTCATTGCGGGTGCACCAATTTCAGCCAGTAGATCGACGGCCTCAATATCGCATGGCGAGGAAAAGAAATGTACACCGCGCTTATGTGCGTGAGTTTGCAAGGGCTTTTGCCATTCGCGGTCAAGCTCCAGCGTCTTTAGCAGTTCCTGAATGCTCTCGCCCTCCATTAGGTAGGATGGCATCTTCGCAAACTTTGAGACGTGAGTTTCACTCTTGAAGGTCTGAAACTTCACGGCGTCTGCACCAGCCTCCGCTGCTGCATCGATCAGCCGCAAAGCAAGGTCCCAATCTTGATTGTGATTGGAACCAATCTCCGCGATCAAATAGCAGCTTTGACCATCCCCAACAGTCCGGTCTCCAATTTCGAACGTCTTATTCATTCAGCGGCTCTCTCTGATGTGATAAAGTTAGCCCAGTGGCGTCGAAGGTGGATAGGGCTTTGCGGGATGCACCCTTTGGGCGGGGTACTTTGATGATCAAATGGGTCAAATCCGGCCTGCAGCGCGAGGCAAAATGTGGTCGATACGCGTGGATTTACTTCAAAGGGGCTCACATTGCCATGCTCATCCATCATACATTGGATGTTGTAGATGCCCTGCGGCCGGAACTTCTGCTGGAAGGCTTTGACGTAATTGTAGATGGGGGTCGACGCCTTTGCAGTTGCTGACAGCGTTATGCCCCTTTTGATGCCTACTTTTACAGGCACAACTGTTTGCAACTCACCGGTACTATCGGCATGAACACAAACGGTATATTCGTGGCCCGGGGCGATCGCTTGCGCAACATATTCTGAGCCAGGCTTCCCTTGCAAGATCAGGTAAGCATCTATCTGGGCCGGGCTCTCAACACGAGCCACCGCGCGTGAACCCCTTCCTGATCGTGGCTTCGCGATCAACGGGAAATCCATACCATCACAATCATGTAGAAGCCGCGTTTCAGGTACAGGCAATCCGGCTTTCGCCAAGGCCATTGCAAAACCGTATTTGTCCAGCATCTCTTCTACAAATTCGCGCTGCGGCACCAGAATCTGGACGGAACCGTTCTTGTACGATGCCAATTGCGCAAGCTCTTCATCCACTCCCGGGACGAGGTAGTCCATGCCGCGGCTTGTACAGAGTTCCATTACGACATCACAGAAATCAGGGTCATTCGCCCATGGAATCTCGAACCGACGGTCAACCGGGATCATAGGACTTATGCTGGTGATGTCTGCATCTGCAAAGTATAACTCATGCTTCTCGCCTAGATAGCGGTAGAGCGCCTCGTTCCCTGCGCCGCCACCGCCAGTGAACAGAATTCTTGCCATCAAATACCCTTCTGTGCCTGCCCTTGGGTCTTTATCTACGGTGCAACATCATGCGTGCCATGCCGAACGATGCAGTCTAAAGTGAAATACTTGTTTTTGAGTACCCCGATGCAAGACCGTTCTACTTGACGGTTCGACCATCTCAAAACCAAGTTTCTGATGAAGTATTCTTGAGGCGATATTGTCTTCCAAAACCTCGCCGCGTAACCTCTTTCCTTCCAGTTGACTGAAGAATTGGGTGAGCGCCACTCGCAACATTCGGAAACCGGCACCCCGCCTTGCGTGCGCTGCTCCCTTGTAGAAGCTCCAATCTGCCTCACCTGCGTCCAGATCAGTAAAAATTAACCCGACCAAGCCGATGGCAGCGCTGTTCTCTTCGTAGACATAGTAGAACCGTTCGGGGTCATTGATGACGCCCTGTAGCCAGTTCTGGTGGTCGTTGGCTTGAACAACCGCTGTATTGAACATGAAATGCCGTACTGCGTCCTGGTTACGCCATTTTCTCGTCAAATCCGCGTCCAAGATACTGATGGGACGGAGAATGCCATCGTCTGGTGTCATGCCGTCCTCTGCCGATAAACAGCCTGCATCGTTTCGGTTATGCGATTGACACCTTGCCCGTCGATCAAGGAAAATCCTACGGTGCTAGCCCGCGTCCGCCATGCGATGTCCCCAACTGAATTTACAATAGCAGCGCGGAGGTCGCGCACCGAAATCAGGTTCGCCCATCCAATGTGACGTGCAACCCCTAAGCGCTCTAACCGCTCAATAAAGGTTGACTGATTGTCAGCCAGCGTTAACCCAAGCGTTGGCAACCCCATGTAGCAACGCTCCCAAGAGGTTGTTCCTCCTGCCCCGATGCACAGATCAGCCCAAGCCATCAAACCGACCATGTCATGATGCTGATAGAGCATCGAAACATTTGGCATCATATCACCGCGTGCCAGAAGCTCATCAGCCCTTGGGTTTGCACTTCCAACGGTCATACGAAACGCGATCTGTGACAGTTCCGGACAGTCTATGGCGTCAAGCACCAATGTGGAAGCGTTCACAGGGTCATTCCCACCCAAAGTAACCAAAACACATTTTACATGCGATGGATGGTCCGGAACAATCCGCATATGCTCCGTAAATTGCTTTCGAAGCGGGACATAATCCGTTCCGATCAGGCAAACACTGTCGTCGTTTTGGAGCAAATTGCGGTATACTTGGCGCTCATCAGCACCGTGGCTGCTATCCACCAGAAGGTCGCACGAGTGGCGCCGGTTCGCGAGATCATCAATCACACATAGAATGCCGCCGACCGTTCGCGCGTGATTTTCCCATCGCGCATCTAAAGCGTAGTGATCGACCCATACAATATCTGCACCGCCCCATCTTCTAACGGCGGCGCAAAAGGCAGTTGCATCAACGACTTGATCTGTAGTGGCCGGAATGGCGACCGCTTCGAAGCCCATCGCCTTGAGACCTCCGATCATGTTCCCTGGCACATCGCTACAAACGAAAAGACACGCAACCCCGCGATCCCGCCAGCCCTCAAATATGGCGATACTGCGAAAGATATGGCCAGTACCAATCAAAGAGGACGCATCCGCCCGAATTGCCACACGCTGTGCCATCCCGGGCTTCACTTTCCCGGAGCTTCCATATCAATGTACGCATCGAGCAAGTGGTGAAACTCCGGCGCGATATCTTCAAACACTTGTTGATTCTCCACGGTGAAGTGTCGTTTGATACGGCGCTTAAGATCTGGTGAGCAAAGCGATGCGCGTGGATGGGTCCGATTAGAGAAGTTTTTTCGCAGATATGCGATTAGGTCCTTTAACTCACTTTTCGTTGTTAACGGTGCCGCACGTCCAACAATCCTTAATGCTGTGTCCGACAGGCTTGCGTTTTGCTGTGAGCTGTCTTCAAATACTGCTCCATCAACGGCTGACTTTTCGTTCCCGGGTAGGATTTGCTTAAGTAAAGAAGAAAAGAACGCACCCTCGCCTTGCTTTATGGCCTCAAAAGGTATCACCTCAACATTTTCTCTGCCAAAATGGTGGTAGAGCACATCTGCAATACGCTTCCAAGATAGCGTCGACATATCGATACCTTCAACATACTCATCGAAAGGCATGTAGTTCGCGTAATGGACTGCTTGCATATACGTACTCTCCAGGAAAGCAGCCTGAGACCTGATGACAAATACAGCGGTGATATCTACGTCTTGAAAGGCGTCTGCAATAACCGCACATGCATCCGAAATCCCTGGGTACATACCACGATCTTTGAAAAGATTATGCTGACCGACCAAACCCTCATGCGACAATATCACGTTGTCGGTCGAACAATCATTGAACCAATCCCGGGCCTCCGTTCTCGCCGTTTCCAGATCATCGGGTGATAGCTCTCTACCAGCGCGCGCAAGCGATATAAGTTTATAGATCTGCATGGTGCGCAACTCTTCTGGGAGCATATTGCGAAGGCCATATTGCTCCTCAAAGTACTGACTATTGATCTTTAAGAAACGTTGGAAAGAGGTGGTTGCCGTTTTGTGCCCACCCAAGTGGAGGTGAATCCTTTTGCGAGCCATCTTTCGCTGCCCTTCTTAAAGCGTAGATCAATCAGTGATTAGCTGGGAGAATTATATTCTTTGATTGCGCGCAAGAGCTGACGTGCTGCGTGTTCCAAGTCATCAAGCAACGACAAGTCGCTAACAACTCCAGAACCGACTAGCCCCACCGCATCGCGGATCATAGCTGGCAGCTCTGCAGCTTCCAGTATCTTGACTTGCATAGCTTGCTCATTGAGCATCCCTAGCCGTTGATCAATGATCTTTTGCTCCTCCGAAGCCACTGTTGCTGTCAGGACGACGCGCGCTGGTTGAGGGTATTTGCGAATGCTACCAATGACCAAGCGCGACAGTTTTCCAGTCACTGGATCGGTCTGAACACGCAGGATGTTCGTCTTCTCGCGCATTTCCTGAAATCGGATGTACGACATCCAAGTCCTCCATACCGATTGCTTCGGACCCCGGTTAAGCACCAACGCTCTTCAACAGTCAAGGTTGGCACCCCGCAACCGAGCATGCTAGGGCTGCGCCGGCGCTTCTACGCCGAGAACAGGCAAAGTCATCTGCACTTGAGATTAGTTTCGTCATGAGAACATTTGTGTACATTCCTTGGATCGAAGCGCATGGCGATGTCCTGCTGCGCGATGTCTTCGGTCAAGATCCCGAACTCTCCCTGATTCCGCTCAGGTTAACACCTAAGGGGGATAGCGCTTCACGGCGCGCCCTTTTTCATTTTGCGTTACGCCATCCAAGGACATATGCGCGTCTCTTTGAACGACAACTGCTGCAGCTGGACCAACCGGTGCACGGCATGGTGCTGACCCTGGATTGGGCTGCACCAATGCGCATTGCTGTCGAAGTTGCCCAAAGCCATGGAATGCCCGTTATCCTGCTTCCGCATGAAGGCGCCTTTATGGACGAGCGTCGGTTCTATCGCGATCCGTTTTCCGGGATCAACTGCTCAATCGCCGACAGATTTCTGGCTTGGGGCAATCTTCAGAAGGACATCATGGTCAAACGCGGTTTTCCACCGGAAAAGATATCAATCGTTTCCTCACCAAAACTTCAAAAAGCTGCAAACTACACCCCGCGCCTCTCGCGTGACGCGTATTGCCACCGCCTGGGACTGAATAAAGACCAAAAGATCGTCATGTTCTGTGCGCAAACACTCGACAATGTCACAGATACCAAACAGGCGCGATTGCGCCAGGCCGACGCTGTGTTTGATCTATACAACGCTTGTCGCAGAGCTGACTGCCAGTTGCTCGTTAGGCTGCCGCCTGTGCAACACGAGAGCATTTTGCAGCGTCAGCTAAAGAAGATGATATCAACTGATCTACCAGTCTTTGTGCGTCCAGGTTCCGGCGATGAAGCGATCGATCCTCACGAGGCAACCTGGCATGCGGATTGCGTCACCTCGATCTCGAGCACAATGCTTTTGGAGAAAGGCCTTATGAATGGCCCGTCATTTGCATTTAGCTATCTCACTGAGAACTCACCTTTTGTAGAAAGGGGGCAGCTACCCGTAGTCAAAAACAAGGACGAGGTCTATCCATTGCTATGCAAGCTCTTGGCCGAGGGTCACCGCAGCTTTCCAAAACAGGGTTGGCGCCAGCTGGAAAGAGACTTTTCCAATGGTGACTTTACCGCCACCAACGCCATTTCAGATATTGCTCAGATTTTCCGGTCATATGAAGATGTCTTTGTCCCCATTGATAAAGAGCCAAACACTAATGGGGGCTTTGTATTTGCAAACTCGGCGAGGCGTCTTCACAGCGCCATATTCAAGACGCTCATCGCAATACATATACCTTATCGAAACCGTTTGGCACAAATTCTCTTTCCAAAACTGCCTTAAGGTCGGCGCAAGAGCATTTTTGAGCTGCTTGCCGAAGGTAGGATGGTTTTTAGCAGAACGGGTGTGAACACCCTTCCGATCAGACGTTGGATCCTTGCTGCAGCGCAGCACGGATCTTGTCCAGTTTGCAGGAGTCTTGGGCAAAAATGGACCTTCGCTTCTGCTGCGAAGTCGCTGTCAATTGATCTTGAAAGCGCCCGCTCAAGACCACAAGAAATGGGGAATTCTCCCATTCCCTCGCTTTAGACAACATCACACTAGGTACCCTTCACGTTCTAAGAACCGATAGCTTCCCCTTTCAGTGTGCCGCAGCGGTAAGCATGTTACGTGCACCTTTCTTCGTTAGCTCCGTGTAGACATCTGACAGGGGGTCCATCAATCGGGTCGATAGTGTATCCTTGAAGATCGCCGATAGTGACAGGATATTGCGCACCGTTTGTCGGGGGTCAGTCGTGTGACAGTCCCGCAGATCAGCCGCCATCGGGTCTGCGTCGTTACTTTGATTGGCTGTGCAGGCTATCCAACCTGCAAGGGCGATTAACAGTGCGTCGATCCTGCCGCCCTGCGCCAACCTGTCTTCGATCGTGCCCAGAAAGCGTTGCGGCAGTTTTTGACTGCCATCCATGGCAATTTGCGACAGCCTGTGCTGGATCCCACGATTGGCAAAGCGGGAGAGGAGTGCGCCGGCGTAGTCTTCGAGGCGTGTGTTGGGTGGTGCTGTGAGTGTCGGGATGACTTCGTTGTGCCAAAGTGCGCGCAGATAGCACGCGACTGAGTCATCTGCGACAGCGTCCGCTACCGTCTCGAACCCTGCCAAGCTGCCAAGATAGGCCAACGCCGAATGCGCTCCGTTCAGCATGCGCAGCTTCATCCGCTCAAAAGGCGCAATGTCGGGCACGATCTGCGCACCTACCGCTGCAAGGTCTGGCAGATCGCCAGCGAATTCATCTGTGATGATCCATTGTGTAAAGGGCTCATGCACGACCGGTGCTGCATCGGTTTGGCCGGACAGCGCGGTAATCCGTGCGACATCCTCTGCTGTCGTGGCCGGTACAATGCGATCCACCATCGAGGCAGGAAAGGCGACCTCTGCCGAAATCCAGTCTGCGAGGTCTGGGTCAATATGACGTGCAAGCTCAATCGTGACCCGGCGCGCGACGGCGCCGTTTGTGGGCAGGTTGTCACAGGATAGTACCGTGAAGGGCGAGAGCCCTGCCGCCCGTCGCGCCTGCAAGCCGCGTACCAGAAACCCCAGGGCGGTTCGCGGAAGCACGTTTGTAATATCGGATTTTACCCCAATATGATGGGCATTGAGTGTTCCCGTTGCGGGGTCGTGGCAATAACCCTTTTCAGTCACGGTCAAAGTGACAAGCGAGACTGCGGGATCAGCCAAGGCTGCAATGACAGCGACTGGATTCTCGGGTGCTACCAGCATGTCCTGAACAACGTCGATCTGCTGCAGATCCATCCCGTCCGGTGTCAGCGCCGCCGCTGTGTAGCGGTAGTTGCGCGGTCGCATCGCGTCCCGGACAGAAGCAGAGCGAAGGCTGACGCCCAGAACACCCCAACCTTCCAGCTTTTGCAGATATGTGCAGGCATGCGCGCGGTAGAAGGCACCCAGACCAAGATGCACGATCCTGATTGGCCTTTGGGCCACGGTCATCGCAGGTCGGACATCGCGACCATATCCATGTCGCCGAAGTCGACATTGTCGCCCGCCATCGTCCAGCAGAATGTGTAAGCTGCCGTGCCTGCGCCGCAATGGATCGACCAGGGCGGTGAAATCACAACCTCTTCATTGGCCATGACAAGGTGGCGGGTTTCATCCGGCGTCCCCATGAAGTGAAACACGCGGGCATCCTCAGGCACATCGAAGTAGAGATACGCCTCCATCCGGCGATCATGCAGATGAGCCGGCATCGTGTTCCACAGTGATCCAGGGGCGAATTGTGTATAGCCCATGAGCAGCTGACATGTGTCGCACACTTCGGGGTGCAAGAATTGGATGATCACCCGTTCGTTTGCGGTTTCGCGACTGCCCAGTTCCACCCGGCGCGCGTCTTCCAGCTTGATCAGTTTGGTCGGGCAACGGCGATGTGCTGGTGAGGAGGTGATGTAGAAACGTCCACCGCCCGCGAAAGTCACCGGTCCGCCGCCCATCCCGATATACAGGAGTTCACCGGGTTCCAGCGTGTGTGTGTCGCCGTTCACCTCGACCGTGCCGGTCTCACCGATATTGAGGATGCCCATCTCGCGGCGGTCCAGAAACCCCGGTGTGCCGGTCTCTTCCATGTGATCCAGCACAAGGCTGCCACCGCCCGGTACGGCAGACCCGAGGATCAACCGGTCATAATGTGTATAGACCAGATTGATTTCGCCCTCCTCAAATAGTCCATCCTTGTGGAAATGGCGGCGTAGGCCATCCGTATCCAAACCTTTGGCTGTTTCCGGGTCGATCCCGTAGCGGGTTTCGGTCTTGAGGGTCATGAGATGTCCTTTGAACAGATGGATGGGAAGGCGAGTGTTTGCATTGCTGTCACAGCCTGTAGGCCTGTTTGGCCAGCCGATAGGCGAGGTCATGGGCTACTTCGGTCGCGTCAGCACGGGCAAGCCGCCCGGTCGCGACAAGGGTGGCGAGATAGGCGCAATCAACGCGCCGCGCGACATCATGGCGGGCGGGGATCGAGCAAAAGGCGCGGGTGTCATCGTTGAAGCCGACAGTGTTGTAGAAGCCGGCGGTTTCGGTCGTGGCTTCGCGGTACCGGCGCATGCCTTCGGGGCTGTCAAAAAACCACCAGGCCGGGCCGAGTTTCAGGGCGGGGTAGACACCGGCGAGTGGGGCGAGTTCGCGCGCGTAGGTGGTCTCGTCCAGTGTGAAAACGATCAGGGTGAAATCGGGGTTCAGCCCGTGTTTGTTCAGGAGCGGTTTGAGTGCTGTCGTGTAGTCAACGGCCTTGGGGATATCGAACCCTTTGTCGGGTCCGTAAGTGTCAAGAATGTGGGCGGCGTGGTTACGATGCGATCCGGGGTGGATCTGCATGACAAGGCCATCCTCAACACTCATTCCGGCCATTTCGGTGAGCATCTGGGCGCGGAAAAGGGCGTGATCGTCCGGGGAGGCATCACAGGCTATGACCTTGTCGAAGAGGGCGGTTGCTTCGGCAGGGGTAAGATCGGCCGTCGTGGGGTCTGGATGGCCGTGATCAGTTGCTGTGGCACCGCGTGATTTGAAGAATGCCCGGCGCGCACGATGTGTTTTCAGATATCCCCGCCATGTCTGCGTATCCTCGCCGGTCAGGCCTCCGAGTGCCGCGACGTTATCGATGAACCCGGGCGCATCCGGATCAACCGTGGCGTCGGGGCGGTAGGTGGGTATGACCCGCCCGGACCAGTCGGCATTGGCGATGGTCTGGTGATGGTCAAGCGGGTCAAGTGCGGCATCTGTTGTTGCCAAGGCGGCAATGCCGAAGCGATCAAAAAGCGCGCGGGGACGATAGGTGGGTTCTGCCAGACACGCACTGATATGATCATAGATCGCGTCTGCGGTATCCGCATTCAGGGGTTCGGTGACGCTGAAAACCTCTGCCAGTGCGTGATCCATCCAAAGCTGCGACGGGGTCGCGCGAAAGAGATGGTAATGCGCAGCGAACTTGCGCCAGATCGTGCGTCCGTCACTTTCGCCCTGCGTGCCATCGGTTCTAGCGATGCCAAGCTCCTCTAGCGGCACACCTTGCGAACAGAGCATCCGCAGCAGGTAATGATCTGGCGTGACGAACAGCCGCGCGGGATCAGGAAAGGGCGCGTTTAGCGCGAACCATGAGGGGTCGGTATGGCCATGCGGACTGATGATCGGCAGGTCTGCAACGCTTTCGTAAAGATCGCGCGCATGGCCCCGCGCTGATTTCTCCAGCGGGAAGAGGCGATCAGCATCGAGTTTTGGCATCGCGTCCCCCCGTTTGCGCGCAATTACTGAGAGACACGGCGGATGGGTGTCACTCCTCGTCGAAGATATTCTAGTATACTAGTAGTGTCAAACCACGTGATGGCCCCTTTACGCGGTTCCGCGTACCGGCCTGTCATTGGTGATGTTGAAGATCATCCCATCCAGAAGCTCTTCCAGATCGGGCCGTGCTGCGGGGCCGTTCGAGATATCGACCAGCATCAATGTGCCGTTAGGGCGGATCGCGAAAGCGCCGGGTTCGGCAAAGATGTTTTCGGTTTCTGCGTCTGATAACGGAACGGACACGTAAAGCCCAAGACCGCGCATCTGTTCTTCGGTCATGCCGTAGCAAAGATCAAAGGCCCAGCCATGTTCCTTCTGATCGGCGGCTGCTTTGTCAGCGGGGTCGGCAGAGGCCACGACAACATTCATATGCCCGGTCCAGTCCGAGAGGGACGCGTTCAGCTTGTTCAGGAACCTTTTGCACCGCGGACAGTGCCGACCGCGGTAAACAAACAGCATCGTCCAGCGGTCATTGCGCCCGCCAATGACATAGCTTTGGTCTTTCCCGACCATCGGGAGCGTCAATGGGCCAACCGGAGCTCCAACTCTGGGTTTGTCATCTGCCATGGGCGTACCCTTCCTGTTGTCTTACCGAAAAAAGGCCGCATTCTTCCGATGAATTTCCGCGATTGTTGTATCCAGGCGACTGATGTGGTGCCGGATAAGTTCGCGCGCATCTGCGGCACAGCGGCGGTCGAGCGCGTTGGCAATCGCACGATGATCGGCCAGAACATCCGCCACATTTTCGTAGTCCGAAAGGCTGAGTAGGCAAAGGCGATCAATTTTATGCTTGCAGCTTTTGATCGTCTCGAACGCCATCGGCAGGCCCGTCAGATCGCAGATACATTCATGGAAACCGTAGTCGAGCGCGTGAAAGCTGGCGAGGTCGTCGGACGCCAATGCCTCAGACTGCTCGGACAGGTTTTTGGCGAGATTTTCCGAACGAGGCTGATCCCAAATCGCGCAGGCGCGGTCCAGAACCTCCAACTCGACCGCGAGCCGGACAAAACGGGTGTTTTCGATTTCGGGCCGAGAAAACCGCCTGATGATCGTCGCGCGCTGCGGGCGAATTTCGATGAGATCGAGATTATGCAATCTTCGAAAAGCGTCACGAACCGGTTGTCGCGACACCCCGTATTGTCGCGCCACATCGGCTTCAGAAATCTTGGCACCCGGCAGGATCGTCAGCGCAACAATGTCGGCGTGCAGCTTTTCAAAAACCACGTCAGCAGTCGATTTGGACGTGCTGACGCGCGATGCGTCATACATCTTTTGTCCCTCCTTGCCGGCCGCCGGGCGCGCTTTTGGGTCGGCGCCATTCCTTCAGACAGCCCTGCGGTCCGCTCTTTAACACCACCAAAATGACTTAATGACAACTCTCTTGACAATTCTGGGATACTAGTCTCCAGTAAGTCAATAGCGGGGTGCTGTTCATGCGCCTCCGTGCCGCCAGGTGCTGCATCAGACTGTGGAGGAAAGGTTGGATGCATCGCAAAGCACCGAATTATGAACACAGGGAGAGAACAATGAACTTATCAGTTTCGAAGGCATTTCTGGGCACCGCGACCGCGCTGTCCTTTGTTGCATCTGTAGCGATTGCCGAGGATTGGCGCGCGTGGAACATCCACTCAGATGGCCATCCCAACACAGCAGCGATGGACCTTTTTGCCGAGCTGGTCGCCGAAAAGACAGGCGGCGAAGTCAATGTGGAGGTCTTCCATGGTGGCGTTCTGGGCACCCAGCCGGACGCTATCGAACAGGTGCAGCTGGGCGCGATCGACGTCGGCAACTTCAACCTTGGACCGCTCGGTTCCATCGTGAATGAAGCCAACCTCGTCTCGCTTCCATTCATCTTCCGCGATGTCGACCACATGTTCCGGGTGTTGGACGGCCCCGCAGGAGAGCAGATCACTAGCGCAATGGGTGACGCTGACCTCTTGCCGATTGCGTGGTTCGACGCTGGTGCGCGGTCATTCTATAACAATTCCGGCCCGATCAATACGCCAGACGATGTGGCAGGCATGAAAATCCGCGTGATGAACAATGACCTCTTCACGGGGATGGTGAATGCCATGGGCGGCAACGGCACGCCGATCGCCTTCTCCGAAGTCTACCAATCACTTAGCACTGGAGTCGTAGACGGTGCGGAAAACAACCTGCCGTCTTTCCAATCCGTCGGCCATTATGAGGTTGCGGGCTTCTATTCAATGTCAGAGCATCTGATCATTCCGGAATGTGTCTGTGTGAACACCGCAAAGTTTGAAGCTTTGTCAGCTGACATGCAGTCTGCTGTCGTCGCAGCAGCAGAAGAAGCCGCTGCCTTCCAGCGCGAGCTATGGAACGAACAGACCCAAGCCAGCCGCGAGGCGGTCGAGGCCGCGGGTGTCAAGATCAACCAGATCGCCGACAAGACCCCATTCCAAGAAGCTATGGTCCCGGTTTACGAAAACTATCTGGCCGCCAACCCGGACATGGCCGAACTGGTCGCTCTCGCACAAGCGACCGAGTGATCTTCGGATAATCTGCAGACATGGCGCCCGGTCAGCTGACCGGGCGCTGTGTTGCACCAAAGGTCGACAGGGATGAGCGATTTGCCAAACAAACATACCGGGCTTGGCCCTATCGACAGTGTCTTTCGCGGAGTCGTTTTCATCTGTCGCGTCGTGGCTGTTATTGCCCTCGTCTCAATGACGCTTTTGCTTGGATATCAGGTATTTGGCAGATACGTCTTGAACGATACGCCGACATGGGTTGATCCGCTCTCATTGCTTCTTGTGATGCTCATCGCGTTTCTGGGCGCGGGGATCGGTGTTTATGAACACACCCATCTCTCGGTCGTGGTCTTTCGCAAGATGGTCGCACGCAAGGTTCGGTCTGTAATGATCATTATGACCGATGTGTTCATGACAGTCTTTGGTGGATTGATGCTCTGGTATGGCGGTCAACTGACATTGTTCAAGTGGAACTCACTCATACCGCTGATCCAATGGCCTGAAGGTTTGCGATCCTTGCCGCTGACCATTTGTGGCGGCATGATCCTTGTCTTTTCGCTTGGCCATCTCGCGCGACACCTGTTGGGCCGGGATACACGCACGGACAGCATTGAATAGGGCCTGATTGATGGGACTTGCTTTACTTCTGGGCCTCTTCGCCTTGTGCGTGGTGATTGGAACGCCGGTCGCTTTCGCGCTGGGCATTTCCGCCATTGCCGCGTTCTGGTTCGAAGGCTTGCCGCTGATGGTCGGGTTTCAGCGGATCGTTGCGGGGATCAATGTCTTTTCGCTGTTGGCAATCCCCTTTTTCATCTTCGCGGGCGAGTTGATGTTTCACGGCGGTATCGCCGTGCGCCTTGTCCGGTTCGCGCAGGCCGCTGTCGGTGCAGTGCGCGGTGGGCTCGGCATTGTGAATGTTCTGTCGTCGATGTTGTTTGGCGGGATCTCCGGCTCTGCTATTGCCGATATCTCGGCACTTGGTTCGATCCTGATCCCTGTGATGAAGGACAAGGGCTATGACGCGGACTATGCGGTCAACGTCACGGTCACCTCTTCGATTGCCGGGATCATTATTCCGCCGAGCCACAACATGATCATCTACGCTATCGCCGCAGGTGGGGCGGTGTCGATATCGAAGCTGTTCCTTGCCGGAGTTGTACCGGGCATCCTGATGTGCATCTGTCTGGCTGCAGCCGCATACATCGTTGCCATCAAACGCGGTTACCGGGCCGAGCAATTCCCAGGCTGGACAGCGCTGTTTCTGGCCTTTGTCGGCGCGATACCGGGGCTGCTTACAGCGGTGATCATTGTCGGTGGCGTGCTGTCGGGCGTGTTTACGGTAACCGAGTCCGGGGCCTTTGGCGTGATCTATGCGTTCATCGTGACTTTGCTGGTTTACCGGTCAATCACGTGGGAAAATTTCAAGACGGCGGTCAATCAGTCGGTCAAGACGACGGCGATGGTGATGATCCTGATCGCCTGTGCAGCGGCCTTTGCCTATATGTTGACCTACTACCGTGTGCCGACAAAGATGGTCACGCTGCTGACAGGGATCACCGACAACCCGATCCTGATACTATTGATGATCAACGTGGTTCTGCTGCTGCTGGGCATGATCATGGACATGGCGGCGCTGATCCTGATCTGTACGCCGATCTTTCTGCCGGTAGCACAGGCCTTGGGTGTGGACCCGGTGCAGTTCGGGATGATCCTGCTGGTGAACCTCGGGCTGGGCCTTTGCACACCGCCTGTTGGTTCGTGTCTCTTTGTGGGATGCGCCGTTGGCAAGTTACCGATGGAACAAGCCATTCGAACGATCTGGCCGTTTTACATCGCTATCTTTGTTGCGCTGATGCTGATCACCTTTGTCCCAGCCATTTCCATGACCCTGCCAAACCTGCTGGGTGGCTAAGACAGGGCGGCGATGACGCCGCGCAGCTCTGCTAATCCGCGCAACCGCCCGATCAGGGTATAGCCTGGCTGGAACGTTTGGCCGATGTCTGACAACAGCGCATGCCCGTGATCGGCGCGAAAGGGGATGTTCGTGTCTCGGTTGGCCTCAGCCTCAAGCAGTTCGTCAATGACGGCGACCAGATCAATGTCACCGGCCAGATGCGCGCTTTCGGTGAAAGACCCGTCCTGCTCCTTGATGACATTGCGCAAATGCGCGAAATGCGTTCGGTGCCCAAAGGAGCGGGCGATGGACGGCAGATCGTTGCGTGGGTTCGCCCCAAGCGAGCCGGTGCATAGCGTCAGGCCATTTGCTGGGTCATCAACGGCCTGCATGATCCATCTGATGTCCTCTTCGGTCGATACGATCCGTGGTAGTCCAAGAATATCGCGCGGCGGGTCATCCGGATGGATGCACATATGAATGCCAAGCGCGCTGGCCGTCGGGATCACCTCTTCAAGGAACCGTTTGAGGTTGGCGCGCAGATCGTCGTGAGAAAGACCTTCATACCTATCAAGCGCATCTTTCAGTCCGGCCACGTCAAAGCGGTCAACGGCGCCAGGCAATCCGGCCATGATCGCGTGCAAAAGCGCGTCGCGCGTCGCTTCGGTGCTGTCTTGAAACCACATGTCGCCTGCACGGATCGCCTCAGGGTCATAGGTGTCATGGGCGGCTTCTCGGCCGAGCATATGGATTTCAAATGCAGCCATCCTTGATGTCGAGAAATGCAGGCAGGTGCCGCCGCGCGGCACCGGAAGCGATAGATCCGTACGGGTCCAGTCGAGGATTGGCATGAAGTTGTAGCAGACCGTTTTGACGCCTGCCTGCGCCAGGTTTGCAAGCGATGCGCGGTAGGTGTCGAAATGCCGGGACAGGGGGCCGGTGCCACGTTTGATATCCCCGTGGACGGGCAGGCTTTCGACCACATCCCAGGTAAAACCGGCAGCTTCAATCTCTGCGCGGCGCCTGACAATAGCCTCTGACGTCCATAGATCACCGTAGGGCACAGCATGCAGGGCGCTGACAATACCAGCGGCGCCTGTCTGGGCGACTTCGCTCAAAGAAAGAGGGTCGAATTCTCCGAACCAACGCCAGGTTTCACGCATCGCTCCGCGCCTGCATGTAATTCGCGGTTTCAAGGCTCGCAGGCTCAACCGGGACCAGAGCCCCCCGTTGCATGATCACAGCGCGCGATAAGGTGCAGCCATAGGTAATGCTGGCAGCAATATCTTCGCCTGCAGCGTAGCGCCCAAAGACGCCAGCATTAAAGCTGTCACCGGCGGCGGTTGTATCGACAACGGTGTCTACGGGTGCGAACGCTATCTGGCCGCTGGCTTCTCCGTCGACATAGTGCACCGGATCCGCGCCGTTTTTGACGATGACCGTCTTTGCCCCGACCGCGCGGTAGCGTTCTGCCGTGGCCTGCGGGTCCGCATCATTGAACCACGTGGCTTCATCTTCAAATGACGGCAGCAAGATGTCACTCACGGCGGCACCTTGCATGATCGTATCTGTCATCTCGGTTTCCGTGGACCAGAGTTTTGGCCGTAGGTTGGGATCGAAGGCAACGGTCTTGCCGTTTGAACGCGCTGCACGCAAGGCGTTCAGCAAGACGTCGCGGCGGTCCGGCGTGAGGATCGCCAGCGTGATGCCAGAGAAATAGATCAGGTCCGCGAAGGCCATTGCGATATCCAGTTTGGTCGAGTCGTCGGCCAGTGTCTTGGCCGCAGACTGTCCGCGCCAATAGGAGAAACTGCGTTCACCGTGATTGAGCGAAATCAGGTAAAGCCCAACTGTGCGACCTTGCGCGACCTGCACAAACTGGTCGTCAATGCCGCTTTCACACATGAATGAGCGCATCTGCTGCGACAGGGCGTCGTCGCCAATGGCCGTGAGGTAGAGAAGCTGCACATCAGACGCCGTACGGGCCAGATACCAGGTTGTGTTGAAGGTGTCGCCAGCAAAGCCCAGACGATAATCGCCATCCCTATCGGTTGGAGCCATTTCTGCCATACATTCGCCTATCGCCAGAAAGCGCATGGCAGGTCCTTCCTACGAAAACAGCATGCCGCCATTGATGTCGATGTTCGTTCCCGTCAGAAATGCGCTGTCATCGCAAGCCAGAAACAGGACAAGGTTCGCCGCATCTTCCACATTGCCCTGACGTTTGAGTGGTGCGTTCGCCTCAAACCCACGGCGGCCCGCATCGGGTGTGTGAATGTTGTGAAAGTCCGTATCGATCATACCGGGGCAGAGCGCGTTGACGCGGATATCTGGGCCCAGTTCCTTGGCAAGGCCGCGCGTCATGGTCATGATCGCACCCTTTGACGCGGCATAGGCCACAGCACCGGGCCCGCCGCCGTCACGCCCGGCTTGCGAGGCGAGGTTTACGATTGTGCCAGCCTTCATATGCGCCAGACAGGCCTTGGTCATCATGAAAGTAGATGTCAGATTCAGCGTCATGACAGCGTTCCAATGTGCGAGGTCCATCTCGGCCAGGGTTTTGCGCGCGATCAATCCACCAGCGTTGTTCACCAGCACGTCGATGCTGCCGAATTGGTCGATACTTTTACCCACCAGCCGATTAACCCCATCCAGTGTATTCAGGTCGGCCTGCACGGCCATGGCCGCACCGCCTGCAGCCTTGATATTCGCGACAACCGTATCCGCACCCCTCGCGCTTTCATAATAGCTGATCGCCACGTTTGCCCCTTCAGCGGCCAGTTTTCTGGCCGCCGCCGCGCCGATATCTCGGCCACCACCCGTCACAATGGCGGTTTTTCCAGCAAGCTTCATGGCGGCGTTCCTTATGCGTCGCCCGATATCCGAGCGGAGGTTTCTTAGCTTTCAAGTTGTCTGTAATAGTCGAAAATCTCAGGCACGTTACCATCGCCCAGGCCGGCATCTACAGCGGCCTTCAGGTTTTGCGTTGTTCCTTCAGCGATTTCCGCGCGTGTCCCGATATCGTCGACCATCTGCAGAAAATAGCCCAGATCCTTGTTGGCGTTGTTAATTGAAAATCCAAGATCACTCACACCGTCCACGGCGTAGTTCTTGCAAAACCCCATAAAGGGCGAATTAGATGGCCCTGCCGACATGATGTCATAAAGCTGGGCGCGATCCACACCGGCACGTTCGGCCACCGCGAAGGCCTGGCTCATCGCGCAAACGGTCGTCATGCCCATGTAATTGTTGATCAGCTTGGTCACATGTCCCGATCCCAATGCGCCAAGGTAGAAGACGTTCTCGCCCTGTTCATCAAGGATCGGTTTCACCTTGTCGAATGTCGCCCTGTCACCAGCAGCCATGATGTTCAGCAGCCCATCTTTCGCGTGTGCTGGCGTGCGCCCGAGCGGGGCGTCGATCATCCCGGCCTCTCTTTCTGCCAAATCTGCGCCGATCTTACGGGTCGAGGCTGGAACGGATGTACCAAAGTCGATGAGCACAGCACCCGGTTTGATCCCTGCAAGGATACCGTCATCGCCATAGACAAGTGATTCAACCACATCAGAGGTTGTGACGCAGAGCATGATGATATCGCTGGCTTCAGCCAGCTCTTTGGGGCTCGTCACCACCCGCGCATTTCCGCGCGCCAGGACTGCGTCAATGACATCTTTCTTACGGCCCATGACGACCATCTCGAACCCACGTTTCTGCAGGTTGGCAACCATGTTGCCGCCCATAAGCCCGAGGCCAATAAAACCGATGACGGGTTTGCTCATCATATACGCTCCGCTGGGGGATTTGGTGTTGCGGGGATCACAGGAAATCCTCTCGGTGAGGAGTGAAGACGTCCAATAGGGTGCCCGCTTCCAGACAAGTGGCCCCGTGTTCGATGTTGGGTTCCTTGTAGAGTGAGTCTCCCGGACCCACGATGTAAGTCACTGTTCCGACGGTGAATTCAAATTTCCCGGACATGACGTAAGTAATCTGTTCGTGTGGATGGTGATGCATTGGAGCTGTGGTGCCCGCATCAAAGTGCACCTCGACAACCATCAGATTGTCGTTATGTGCTCCGATCTTACGGCTAAGGCCGGCGGCCACCGTTTCAAGCTCATTGTCACTGCTTGGGAAGTAGTTTTTCACGCTCATGTGGTTCTCCGCACCTTCAGCTGTTCGCAAGCTTCTTCATCACGACCTTGAACGTGTGTTCATCGGGGTCAGTGAAGTAAAGATCAGCGTCATAACCCTGATCGTCCATGAAATTGAAAATACGCTTCGGTTCGCTCAACCGATAAGGCACCAGCAAGGTCGCAATCCGGTGGCGGGTTGCGGCCGGGTAATGTGCCGTCAGACAGGTGCTGACGGGCAGGCCTTCATACTCCGCGGGATCCACATCGGTAAATTCGGTTGCCTGGCTGATTTCCGGTTTGCCACCTTCGGACCACACAACCTGTCCATAAAAACCGGCACGTTTCTGCGTGTTGCGGAATGTCGATCTGCCCAACGCGAATGGTTCATTGGCGTGCAGAAGCCAATCAACCGTGACGGGCGTGTCGGCGTCCACCTTGTCAACGATGACAAAGTAGGAGTTGCGCACGAAGTAAACCTCGCGCACAGCGCGGTTCACTTCGGGTGAGAGGCTTTGGTAGGCCGGCGTGGCGTCACCGCAGATATAGACGTGATCATCGCGTTGTTCGGCCGCAATGATCTTGCCTGTCGCTGCAAGCGCCTTTGCCTTGTCTTTTTCAGCATACTGACCTTTGCCGTTGATCAGGATCGCATTCTTCGATCTGGTCTGGCGCCGCCAGTTGCGGTGCATGGTTGAATTGAATGCGACGTAATAACCTGACTGGATTGCCAGATCCTCGCCATAAGCAGAAAGGCAGAACGCGTTCTGGTCGCCATGGCTGTGGCTCACCGAGCCGAACCGGGATGACTTGAAGACGAACTGGATGTGGTTGTCGGGGTCATCCATCGCGTGCTGCACACCGACCCAGCCGATCCCCTTGAAATGTCGCAGACCGCCCTTTGGCGACTGTGCCGCTACAACCGGGAAATCGGTCTGGAAGACCATTTCATCGAAATTCGTGTCCCACCAACCCCAGTTATAGAAGGCCATTTCGGTGCCCGGATTGGTGCGCAAATTTTCCTCGGCGTACCATTGATAGTCGCCTTTGCCGGTGACACCGGCGAACTGGCGCATATTGAGCCCGGTTTTGATAGCAGGCAGATCGCCCAGTGCGCTGTCGTCGCCAAATGATGCCCTGCTGGTATTGGGCGCGTTGCAGAACAAAGGGAAGTCCGCCGTGTTCTGAAAAAAGGGGCGTTTGTAAATGTCGATGCCGGTATAGCTTTTCAGCCGGTTGGCTGCGTCGATCAGATAGGCCATGCCCATCATCCAGTACTGCGCCCCCTCGGCCCAGCCACCGTCACTGTCGCCCCACGGCGAATAGACGGTCATCAGGAATTCGATGGCATAGTGCAGCCAAGCGCGCGCCTCGTCCTCTTCATCATCACCAAGCAAAGCGATGCAGGCGGGCACAATCACCAGCGAGACAGAGCGGACGGCGTGGCTGTCGTAAGGGAAAAGGTGGATTTTGGCGTTCAGGATCGCATGCTCCGCGATGTCGCGGGTCCGCGCCAGAAGTGAGGCACGGACTTTTATGCGTTCGTCTTCGGACAACTCGTCGTAGAGCCAGTCGTATCCCCAGGCCAACGCATTGCAGACGCGGTAGGCCCATTCGTCCGTATACGCACGCGATGTAACACCCATCGGATCCCAGCTTGCAGTTTCCAGCAGCCATTCCTTGGCGCGGGCTGTCATCTCCGCGTTGTCTGTGACCTTGCCCCCAATGGCGAGGTGGCGGATCGCATACCAAACCTCTTGCAGATCGATGTACGTCTGCCGCCAGACGGGGGCCGTGCGTTGGTGGTTGGGATAGCCATCCGGTTCGGACATCACCGGGCGATCCAGCCATGGCACGACGGATTTGTCGTAGAATGTGGACCAAGCGCAATGATCCGGGTCAGCCACAGCTGCAGCTTTGAAATCCTTGAGGCGATCCGGCGTCATCCAAAGGCGCGGATGCGCGGTCGTGACCTGCGAAAGACGCATGGTGCGTGCGGGCAGGGGGGTTTCAGGCAGTCCGTCGGCAATTGTAAAGCTGCGTGTACTGCTCCAACTGCTGGTGGGTTTGCCGGTGCTCTCATCCCATGTCGCATAAGACCAATGGTAGCTACCCGGTGCCAGAACTTTGTCTGGTGTGAAAAAATTGTGAGGAATGGCGTTGAAAAAGAAAGTGTCGGCTTTGCGGAATTTCGGGTCCGACGAAACACGCAAAGCATAGGACGCCTCATCGTCAATCACGGGAATCCAGGTAAAGCGCGGCGGGTTTTCCACGATCTCATCAAGTTCGGTCGGGCCATATTGAATGGTCAATCGGCCAGCTTTTGGTTCGTCGAGCGTAGGAAGAGCGTCTGCGGGCATCGCGTGTCTTGTCTGCTGCTTTTTTATGTTGGGGGATGTCAGGGGCGGCACCTGTGCACCGCCCCCAACGGGAGGAAAGTCAGCCGCCGTATTGGCGGTCGTAAGCTGATTGCATCACCGCCAGCAATTCCTGCATTCCCATGTCATCCAGCTGGGCGAGGTAGTCATCCCATTCGGCCTCTACATCGGCAGAGCCGAGGATCCAGCTTTGCTGCTTTTCAAGCATGTAGTCGCGGATGGAACCCCAGGTCCGGTCATAGACCCGCTGTTCTTCCGCGTTGAATGCGACGCCCAGAAAATCCGGGATCAGGTAATCGCCCTGTTCATACAGTTCGATCCCGGCGAGTGCGAATTCGTTGGTCCATTGGATCTCGTAACTGTAGTCCTGAAAGTATCCGCGGGCCTGTAGCTGTGCCCCATTCTGATAAAGCGAGCGGTTGACCGGACCGGCATTCAGGAACTCTTCCGTGAAGATCGGCTCTCCGTCGATCATCTCGTAATGCACACCCTCGACGCCGAAGTTCGCCAGACGACGCCCTTCCTCGGTGAACCAGAAGTCGAAATACTTGATGGTTTCGACAACATGTTCATTGGTGTGTCCGATCGCCCAGCCATCGGGTTTCACAAGGATGCGGCGGTGTTCCTGGATACGGTTACCGCCAACGGATGCAGGTGGCACCATGGCCTCAAAGCGGAACCCTTCGATCTCGGACGAAAGGCTGTTGTACCCACCTGTCGATGCAAACCAGTCATGGGTCGAGCCGCCGAGATTTTCAGACAGAAGGAAATCGCGAGCTGATGAACCACGGGTGAAGATTTCGGCATCAATCAGCCCTTCATCATACCACCGTGCAAGGTTCTTAATGCCTTCGCGGTACCCTTCGCCGATATAGCCATGGTCGATCCGTCCATCTTCGACAAGGAAGTCGTGGTAGGTGTCAGAGCCATGCGCCCGACCGTCCCAAAGCGTGACAAGACGGATCAGTTCCGGCCACTGGCGCGCAAAGAACGGCACTTCGTCGGCTTCGCCGTTGCCATTGGGGTCTTGTGTTTTGAAGGCACGCAGGACCTCTTCGTATTCCGCGACGGTCTGCGGCACCTCAAGCCCCAAGGCGTCGAGCCAATCGGTCCTAATCCAGTAGGCGCGCCCGTATTTGCCGTCTGGCAGATAGGGAACGTAGTACATTTGCCCATCTGCGGCCTTTACCGCGGCTTCGATGTCAGGACGTTCGGCATAATAGGCGGCGATGTTTGGGGCGTGCTCTGCGATCAGGTCGTTTAGCGGTACAAATGCGCCCTCAGGGCCGTACTGATTGACGAAGTCGCGGATGCGACTGGATCCGACGATGTCCGGGATATTGCCCGATGCCAGCATCAGGTTCAGCGCCTCGGTTCGACCCGTGTTTTCATCGGTCCGCATGTTCGCGCCAACCGTATCGTTCAGCAGGTGAATGCCGGTCAACTCTCGCGCGGTCTGCTCAACCGGCCAATCTTCTTCATAGATGGGATAGCGCGCATGGTTCATCTGAATGGTCAGTTCCAGCGGCTCCTCTACGATCCGCAGGTGCCCATCCGCAAAGGCGGGGGCCGACAGAGCACTGCCCGCCAGCAGCGCTGCCGCAAGTCCTAGTTTACGCATTTCGTTTCCTCCCATTTGCGTTTCATTATTCTTTGACACCCCCAAGCAGGATGCCCTTCTCAAAGTATTTCTGGATGAACGGGTAGACGATCAGCACGGGGATGATCGAACACACGATGATGGCCGCGGTAACGGTCTCTGCGCTGAAACCGGCGGCGGTTTGAACGATGGCGAATTCATCGTCGTCGCTGAGGTTCGCAATCGTGTGGCGCAGAAAAACCTGCAGCGGGATCTTGTCCTCTGATTGCAAGAGCACCATCGCCCAGAAAAAGCCGTTCCAGCGCGACACGATGCAGAACAGCGTGATCGTGGCGATTGCGGGCTTGCTGAGCGGAATGAAGACTTTCCAAAGCACCTGAAAGTCGTTGGCCCCGTCCATCCGTGCGGCTTCTTCAAAACTCTGCGGGATAGCCTCAAAAAAGTTCCGCAACAGGATGATGTTGAAGGCGTTGACCGCGAAGGCGAGGATGATGCCGAACATACTGTCGAGCAGGTTCAGATCACGCATGTTCAGAAAGAAGGGGATCAGGCCGGCGTTGAACCACATAGTGAAGGCGATGAAGAGGTTGAAGAACCGCCGCCCTTTCAGTTGCGGACGGCTGAGCGCATAGGCCCCTGGAATGATAAACGCCAGCGACATGATCGTGCCGCCAATCGTGTAGATGAAGGTGTTGCGATAGCTGATCCAGAATTGCGGGTCGCGCAGGATGTAACCGTAAGCCTCTACCGTAGCGTCGATTGGAGTCAGAACGACCTTGCCTGCTTGGGCGGCAAAACCAGAACTGAACGAAACCGCCGCGATATAAATGAACGGGTAGAGCGTCGCGACTGTGAACATCCCGATCAGGATGGACACGACCACTGCAAAGAACTTGTCGCCACGAGAGTAAAGAGACCACTTTTGCATCTTTTCCCCCTACCAGAGCGACGTGCGCGAGAAACGACGCGAGAGGGTGTTGGCGGTCATCACGAGCACAAAGGCGACGACAGCGTTGAACAGACCCGCAGCGGCAGCTAGGTCGTATTGACCGGATTGCAGACCTTGACGGTAGACCCAGGTGTTCACGACATCCGCCGTTTCGTAGGTGGACGGCTGGTAGAGCAGGATCACGAGCTCGAATGAGACTTCCATGATATTGCCGATGCGGATGATCAGCATGATCAGGATGGTCGGTAGAATCGATGGAATGGTGATCTTCCACATCATTTGCCAGCGGTTGGCCCCGTCGACAACCGCGCTTTCATACAGCGACGGGTTGACCCCGGCGATGGCGGCAAGAAAAACAATTGATCCGAAACCGGCCTCTTGCCAGATGCCGGTGCCAACAAAGATCGGGCGGAACCACTCAGGTTGGGTCAGGAAGTAAACCGGATCGAAGCCAAGCCAGCTGATGATGGTGTTGATGATCCCGGCGGTCGGTGAAAAAGCGGTGATGACAATGCCCGCGATGATGACTGATGAGATGAAATGCGGCAGGTAGACAATTGTCTGGGCGGTGCGTTTGTAGGTCGCATTGATGATTTCGTTGAACATCAGCGCCAGAATGATCGGCGCCGGAAAGCCGAAGAGCAGGTTGTAAAAGCTGATGGTGACCGTGTTTCGCACGGCGCGAATGAACTGATCGTTCGAAAACAGCGTCTGAAAATGTTCGAAGCCGACCCAAGGGCTATTCGCGACACCGCGGAAGATCGAATAGTCCTTGAACGCGATCTGCAGCCCGTACATCGGCTTATACAGAAAGACGATGAACCAGATGATCGTCGGCAGCAGCATGACATATATCTGCCACTCGCGCCGAAAATGGTCCCAGGTCCTGACCCAATGGCTATCCCGCACGCGGGTTTTGCGCTGGCCTAGTGCCGCGTCAGCCTTGGCCACCAGCTCATCGACCGGAAGACCGCCAAAGTCGGAATTGCGATCAGACATCCGACTAGGCCCCTAAAGCCAGGGCGCGGCCTGTCTCTGCATCAAAGAGTTTCACGAGGTGGGCGGGTACGTGGACTTCTTCAACACCCGAAAGGTGGGCGATATCTCCGTTGGTGTCGGCCTTGAAGACCATGTTGTCGTTGCCATAGCGTGCGTGCAGCAAGGCCTCTGACCCTAGCGGCTCGACAAGATCAAGTTCGATTGGAAGCGATGACGTCTCAGCGGTCTGGCCAAGCGTGACGTGTTCAGGTCGGATACCGACGATGACATCGCGCCCGGCATGCCCGTTGATGGCGCCTTGTAATTTGATCTCGGTATTGCCGATCTTGGCCCCTGTTTCAGTCAGCACGCCTTTGATCTGATTCATCGGCGGCGACCCCAGAAAGCCTGCAACGAATGTATTTGCTGGATGGTTGAACAGCTCCATCGGCGTGCCGACCTGTTCGATCCGACCGTCATTCATGACGACGATCCTGTCGGCAAGCGTCATCGCCTCGACCTGATCATGTGTCACGTAAATTGAGGTGACGCCCAGCCGATTGTGCAGGCGTTTGATTTCGGCGCGCATCTGCGTCCGCAGTTTCGCATCGAGGTTCGACAGGGGTTCATCAAACAGGAAAACCTTGGGGTGGCGCACGATGGCTCGCCCCATGGCGACCCGCTGGCGCTGTCCACCCGACAAATCGGCAGGGCGGCGATCAAGATATGGGGTCAGGCCAAGGATTTCGGCGACATCGGCGATGGTTGTGGCGATTTCCGCCTTCGGCATCTTTCGTATGCGCAGACCGAAGGCCATGTTGTCGGCCACATTCAAATGGGGGTAAAGCGCGTAGTTCTGGAAAACCATCGCCACATCGCGGTCTTTCGGCGCAACACGGTTCATCCGGCGCCCGTCAATTGTCAGATCACCCTCCGTGATCTCTTCCAGTCCAGCAACCATCCGCAGGGTGGTGGACTTACCGCAACCGGACGGGCCGACCAGCACCACGAATTCCTTTTCGGCAACATTCAGATCAATGCCGTGGACGACCTGCAAGGCACCGTAAGCCTTTACGATTCCGTCTAGCTCTACCCCGGACATTGCCCCTCCCTGACGTGTCTCGACCATTCTCGTCTGGCAAAAACGATTCGGCTTCTCATATCTGGTATACTAGTAAAAAAACTAGAATGCCAGTCTGGTATACTAGTTTGATTTCTGTTACGTTTTCGTTATCTTCTGTTCAAAAGGGGAGTTCTTTATGGTTCAGACGCTGACGCGAAACGAACGGCGGACGAGTGTTGACGACGTTTTTGACACCCTGCACGAACAGATCGCAACCTTGCAGCTCAAGCCTGGTGATCGGATTTCTGAAGCAGATATTGCCGCCCAATTCGGTGTATCCAGGCAACCTGTCCGTGATGCTTTCAGCCGCCTCGCCAACCTCGACTTGCTGCTGATTAGACCGCAACGCGCAACCGAAGTGCGGCGTTTTTCAATGCGTAAGATCGAAAAGGCCCGTTTTATCCGGGCCGCCATCGAGAAAGAGGTGATATGCCGCGCAACAACCTGTTGCGATGCAGCGGGTGAGACGCGGTTGAACGACGCATTGGCCGAACAGGAAGCAGCAATAGCGGCAAAAGATGTCGAACGCTTCGGCCAGCTTGACTATGCGTTTCACGAAATCCTGTGCAGCATCGCGGGTGTTGACTACGCATTTGAGGTCATCCTTGAAGAAAAGGCCAAGGTTGACCGGCTGTGCATGCTTGGGATCGAAAAAGAACAGCGCATCCCTGAACTGCTTGCCGATCACAAGGCAATTGCAATGGCAGTTATCGCCCATGATACGGATGCGGCGGTCGAGGCTTGTCTGAAGCATCTGTCTCGCCTTGATGTCACGATCGAGCGGATCACTGCGACGAACGCGAATTACTTCGAAAGCGAAACTGCCTGATGTGAGCGGGCCTGTCTGAAGGTCAGGCCGTGAAGCAACATGCAGCAATGGAACCTGGTCCATGACGATCCGGATAGATCACGTGACGCGACAGCCCGGCGCAGGGGATGTTTTAGCTTTGGCCTGGCCGATGACGCTCAGGGCGATCTTCCTACATGGGACCGTCGTTGTTGACGGGTTTCTCTTATCATCCTTGGGTGAAGCCGCCTTGGCCGCGATGGGTCTGGCTGCCGCCCTTGGTGGCATCATGCTGGGCGTTATCTTTGCCTTTTCCCACGCCATGCAGATCCGCACTGCGCAGGCCTTCGGCAGCGGCGATCAAGTGTTTCTCAAATCCGTCCTTGGATCGGGATTGACCATCAGTGTCGGTATGGGTGCGGCTGGTGTCGTGCTGATCTACGTCTGGGGCGGCACCCTGATTGATGCACTCGCGCCCTCGGTTGAGGTCGGGGCAGCCGCACAAACCTATTTGATGATATTCACTATCGTCATTCTTGGTGAAGCGGTTGGCCAGTGTATCGCGAGTTTCTTCAACGGCTGTAGTCGGACCAAGCTGCCGCTTTATGGCTACCTGCTGTCTGTTCCGATCAACATCTGCAGCAGCGTTGTGTTGATCCATGGATATTTCGGATTGCCCGCATTTGGTGTGGCTGGTGCCGCGCTTGGCAGTGCGATTGCGATCATGGTGCAGACATTTTTTTGGACGCTCCTGCTGTTGCGCGGCAACGGGTATCTGCGCCATGTCGTAGGCTGGCATCATGCAACCTTTCTGCCGACCGTCCGGGCGCATGTTCGCTTTGCACTGCCGATTGCAGCAACATTTGTCAGCGCCACGCTGTCCACGCATGTCTGTTCATTGATCTACGCAAGAATGTCCCTGAATGGGTTTGCCGCGATGACGCTGATTGCGCCGTGGAACCTGCTGGCTGGGCAGGTGGCGATGCAATGGACGCAGGCCACAGGCATACTGGTCGCGCAACTCCTGGGTCAGCGCACGTCCGAGGAAGTGCTGGATCGGTTCCTCTCAAGAGCCTGGAACGGAGCGTTTGTTGCTGCAGGTATTGTTGCCGCGATTTTCCTGATCATGTGCCTGTCACTCGACCGGATTTATCCCAATCTTGAGGCTGAAACCCGCGCGATCCTGTTCGGTTTCCTGCCTATTCTTCTGATCATCCAGTTTCCCCGCGCAACCAATGCGATCTGTGGCAACACGCTGCGCGCGTCTGGGGACACGGTCTATGTCATGCATGTCTTTATCTGGTCGCAATGGGCCTTCCGCGTGCCTGCCACAGCTCTTTTTGTCCTTTATCTTGATCTGTCCGCCTTTTGGATATTGTCGCTGTTCTTGTGGGAAGAAGTTCTGAAATTCCCGGCATTTCACCGCAGGCTCTGGCGCGGTGACTGGAAGCAGTCCGACGTCACCTCACCCAAGCATTCATAAAGGAAAGACCGCCATGAACCGATTTTCTCTAGATGGTACACGCGCCTTTGTCACAGGGGCCAATACCGGCATTGGACAAGCCATTGCTGTTGATCTAGCAGCAGCCGGGGCGCATGTGATTGCGGTTGGTCGATCATCAATGGACGATACCCTGGCCAAGATCGCCACTGTCGGTGGTAACGCGGCGGCGCTGAAAGCCGATCTGGGCACTGTAGCCGGGGCGCAGGCCGCCTTTGCCGAGGCCGAAGACCGGTTCGGTCAAATCGGCACGCTTGTGAATAACGCGGGCATCATCCGCCGCGACGACAGTCTGACCTTTACCGAGGAAGACTGGGACGCGGTCATGGATATCAACCTTAAGGTCGTCTTCTTCCTTAGCCAAAGCTTTGCAAAGTCTCGTGTGGCCGCTGGTGCTGGCGGTAGTATTATCAACATTGCCTCGCTCCTGTCATTCCAAGGAGGCATAAGGGTACCATCCTACACGGCCTCAAAAAGCGGCGTTGCAGGATTGACCAAGATATTGTCGAACGAATGGTCGGGCAAGGGGATCACCGTAAATGCGGTGGCGCCGGGCTATGTGATCAGCAACAACACGACCGATCTGCGCAACGACCCCGACCGCAATAAGGCGATCCTCGACCGCATCCCCTTAGGCCGATGGGCAGAGCCAGAAGACATTGCAGGGGCAGTTACCTTTCTGGCTGGTTCCGCCGCGCACTATGTTACGGGCATTACACTACCCGTCGATGGTGGGTGGCTTGGCAGATAGCCGTTGATGCCAAGTGGATGATCGGCTTTTCCGCTCAATCCGGTTTCGCGGCCAGAGCCATCTGTATGACAAGTGTTCGAAGGCCGGCACCCACAAAGAGTGAAATTTGGAACATGGCAGTTATTCACAAGAGTTTTTCAGCGCAGCCATTTGTCCAAAATGGGTCGAAGCTAACCTTGGCCCACGATCATTGAGTTCGCATGTCCCCAAATACTACATCGCGACGAATGACCGCAATTCGGGCGGCGCCTGCGGCACTGAGGCGCGCTCGGACAGTCAGCAGCCAAAGCTGCGGCCTGCACAAGCGTAGGCTGTCAAGGTCAATCGATGTCGCGATGACAATTTTCAAGAACCTGTTGAGGCCCTGAGGCGTAACGCCAATAAACCGCGTCTCAATGCCAAACATTCGTTTCACTAAGAAGGCCGTTGACGCGATCAAGCATCCAACCAGCGGTCAGATTCTCTACCTGGACGACCAACTGCGCGGTTTCGGATTGCGAGTTGGAGCACAATCAAAGGTTTACTTCGCTGATACGGTGAGTCGACCGGGTTGCTCTATGATCCTGGCGGCATCGAGTATGAGGCAAAAAAGGCGATACTGTTCTTTCCCGACGAAACTGACGTACGAGTACGGGAATTTGGAACTGCAGCAACCGGCTGTGAGTTGTGGGCAGTAGGCCTTTCGCTTGACCGATTGAACGAAGATATCAAACGGGGCTTGGAGCTCGCTGGTTTGAAGAACGCAGAATCTCAGGCTGCGTAAGCGACTTTTTCAACGGTTTTTAGAACTGGTGCCGCTGAAGGGACTCGAACCCCCGACCCCATCATTACGAATGACGTGCTCTACCATCTGAGCTACAGCGGCATTCCTCTCTGCATTTGATCCCACCAGCTATTTGTGCCCACTTTCTAACTCACGGGCCTCCCACGTCAATCGCGTATGAACCTGCTACCGACAAATTGCGTACTGCAACAGCATCGGTGGTAGCATCATGCTATGTGCCGGGAAAGGCTTATTTTTCGGCCTGAGACACGCCAGTCTGATCAATTGGCTCAGGATCAGTTGCCAAAATCTCGGCATCTTCCATAACGTCTTCGGGCATCGTCACCACGTTTTGCGTCGGCGCTCCGACAATCAGCGGAAGCATCTCCGTGCCAGCGGGCATCGCCACATCGCCTTCAGGTGGTTTGCGCCAGGCCAGCGTGTCAAACGATCCGCAATTGCTGCAGGTTGCGGCCCAGCCCGCCTGAATGTGCTGGCAGTTGTCACAAATCCATTGCGGGCCGCGCGGTGCCGTTAATGCGCGGGTCAGCCAGCCACGCACAACGGAATCGTCCGCACCTTCGCCGCGTTCGATTGCCGCCATTAGCGTCAGGCTCCGCGCTGATGGATCGGTCTCAACAAGGTCGCCAAGCACACGTTTGGCAGCCGGAAAATCCTCGGCCGAGATATAAAGCTCGGCCATCAGCATCTTGGTTTCCGGATGATCGGCCGTTGGCTTGGTCAGTGTGCGAAAGCGCTTCAAACGCGCCTCGGCGTTTTCATCGGGCGCAATTTCAGCGAATGCTGCGGCGATATCGGGATGTGGCTGCGCGTTCCACGCTTTGGTTAACACCCGCGTTGCATAGCGGGCATTGCCTTCGCCGATATAGCTGCGCGCTGCCATGACAGCTGCGGGGATCAGATCGGGTGAGAGCCGGTTCGCCTCAATCGCGGTTTCGCGCGCTTCGATGGATTTGCCATCCTCCAGCACATCGCGTGCCTCTGACAAGGCCAGCACAGCGTCGCGGCGTTTGTGCACGTCGCGCGGCAGCCCACCTGATTTCAGCTTCGCGCTCAGCGTCTTGCGGGCACCGGCCCAGTCCGACTTTTCGGCCTGCAGACGCAAAAGCACATCCTGCGTTTCTTCATGTTTGGGTTTCAGCGCAAAAGCCTTTTGCGCCAGTGCCAATGCCGTATCTGTGTCTCCATCCGAAAGCTTCTGCTTCATGATCCCACGCACACCGACAAAGCGGGTCTTGTCGTCCGACAGGAGCTTTTTGTAAGTCTCTTCCGCCTTGCGCCGGTCGCCGGTCATCTCAGCCGCCTGCGCCGTCAGCAGGTTAGTCAATTGAGGCTGTTGCAGATACTTGTCGGCTCGCGCTGCCTTGGTCATGGCCAGATGACCTTCGCCCGAGGCGAGCGCCATCATCCCTTCGGACAACGCCTCATACCCTTTGCGTTCGCGATTACGGTCGAAGTAGCGCGAGATTGCAGTCTCATCACCATTGAGAAACTTGAACGTTGCCACACAAAGCGCGAGCAGCTTCAGCCCCAACCAGACCGCCACGACAAAGGCGACAAAGGCAAACACCATCTCAAGCGGGCTGAGCGTGAATTCAAAGCCCATCACGCTGATTGTGGCGCCGCCATCGACCTCCATCAATTGCGTGCCGCCATAGGTGAGGGCGGTGACGATCGCCACAAACGCCAGGATTTTAATCAATGACCAAAGCATATCTAACGCCCTTAACTATCGCTGAGTGAGGTGAAAAGCATATCGATGGCCGCCACTGCGTCGGCCCGGATTTCGGCCTGGGCCAGCCATTCGGACATCTCGGCACGCGCCACTTCGGGCAGCGCACTGATTTCGGCCAGTGCATCGGCGAGACGCCCTGTGCGTACCGCAGCTTCAGCCCGCGAAAGGACCGCATCAGCGCTGATGCCTTCCTGCGGCGTGACCGAGCGGACATCGAACTGATTACGCAGGAAGGCACCAAAGCCGGTCGTCTCCTCACCCGACACACCTTCGCGGCGCGCCGTTGCCAATGCGGCGCGCGCCACTTCGGGGAATGTGTCCTGCAGACTGGCCAATGTCGGTATGCCGTCTTGTGCCGCCGTCAAGGCGTCGGGGGCTGGCGCTCCCAATGCCTCTTCCAAATCGACGAGAGCCGCTCCAAGCGGGGCGCCGCTTTCCATACCAGTTTGCAACCGGGACAGTGCAGCGCGCCCTGCCGCAGCGCGCGCTGCCGATGCGGCATTCTCCTCAATGGCTGCGGCCTCGGCCCGCGCGGTATCAAGCTGCGTTTGAGCCGCACCTGCCATTGCGGCAATCTCTTCTCTGAGTGCGGCAATCTCAGCCTCATAATTGGCCAAAGCGGGCACAGAGGCAGCGCCTTCGCCACGCGGCAGGTTTTCCAGCGCCGTCAGCCGGTCATCGAGCGTGGCGATCTGATCTGTCATCTCGGCAATCTGATCGGAAAGCGCGGCTTGCGCCGCCTCCATGCCACTCAAATCAATCGGTGGTGGTGGGTTATCCACTGCATCCTGCAGCGCTGCAATCGCATCCGCCTGGGCTGCAACCTGCGCAGGCAATTCCGTATCCGGTTGCGGCATGTTCACTTGTGCGACCGCATAGCCGATCCCACCCGCGATCAGCCCGCCAAGCAAAAGTGGAATGAACCCGCCACGTTGCTTTTCCGGTGCGGGCTTCACTGGCGCGGAGGTCGGTGCATCTCGCGGCGCGGCTTCAGCCGCTGCGTCAGGCTGATCCGCAGAGGCATCATCACCGGTTTTCTCAACAACCGGAACGGATGGCGCCGCAGACGCGGCCTCAACCGCCGGTTTGATCAGAATTTCGGCGGGAATGGCATCAAAAAGCAGCTTTTGCGCATTGTCCGATTCGGTCGCGTTCTGTGGCGCTGGTGCCGATTCTGCTGACTTGGGGGGCGCCTTACGCCCCTTGGCTGGCTGTTTTGCCACGTTTTCACCCTTTTTGCGCCCCGACCCGCCAGTGGGCAAGTGACATATTATGTTATCCCGACCCTTGCCAACCCTCAAGCGATCCGACGGTCAGTCATCATCATGTGAAATGCGATGAAGCTGTACCAGTGTTGCGGCGATCATCGCGTCCTCATCGGGGTGGGCGGCGATTGTGACCGAGCGTGGTGCGACCTCATACGCGGCATCGGCAACCGCCTGACTCATCGCGACGATATCAAGCGGTGCTGAGAACGGACCTTGTTTGCCAAGGATCGTCGCGGTGCGTGGTGAAAATAGAGGGCAAAGAACGGGCCGGGTTTCATTCAGAACCTTCTGCGCTTCAACCGCGAGCGGCTGGGCGATCTGGTCATACGCAATCACATCGCGGCATGGGATGCCTGCGACCCCAAGCTCTGAGCTCAAGTCGCCACGGCTATGCCTGCCCCGCAGATGCGCAAATTCTCCCTTCTGGGACTGTGCAATGATCAGATTGGCGAGTGCCGCAGCATCTCCGGGGCCGGTGATGGTTTCAAAACCTGCCGAACGAGCCAATTCGGCCGTTTTCGGCCCTACACACCACGCGCTAAGACCCGGACCAAGGCCGACACTGGCAGCGGCGGTCACCCCATGGGCGGATGTGAAAACAAGATCGGTGACATCCGAAAGATCATTTACGATCGGTTGGAAACTGATCGCGATCAGGGGCGACAGAACGGTATCCAGCGGCCCATCCCAACGGCTTTCCAAGGCCCTTGCAAAACCCAATCCCTGCGCTTCAGGGCGTGTCACGATCAGCGTTGGGGTCATGGGGCACCATTGTTTGCACTGGCGGGCAGTGTTACCTGCCATCGGGGAACACGCAACCGGATGGCAGATGACCGCAGACCTGACGCTTCTTGGGATCGAAAGCAGCTGTGATGACACGGCAGCGGCCGTTGTGCGCGGGACGGAGATTTTGTCGTCCATCGTCTATGGCCAAACCGCCCTGCACGCCGATTTTGGGGGCGTCGTTCCCGAAATCGCTGCCCGCGCACATGCCGAGAAGCTCGATCACTGTGTTGAGGCTGCTTTGCGCGAGGCGGATCTGTCTTTTGCTGCCCTTGATGGCGTGGCTGTGACCGCCGGACCCGGCCTGATCGGCGGGGTCTTGTCGGGCGTCATGTGCGCCAAGGGGATCTGCGCCGCGACAGGATTGCCGCTTATCGGCGTGAACCATTTGGCGGGCCATGCGCTGACGCCGCGACTGACTGATCAGATCGCCTACCCTTACCTGATGCTGCTTGTCTCTGGCGGGCATTGTCAGTTCCTCTTGGTCAACGCGCATGACAGCTACACGCGGCTGGGCGGCACAATAGATGACGCTCCGGGTGAAGCCTTTGACAAGACCGCGCGTATTCTCGGCCTTCCACAACCAGGCGGACCCGCGGTTGAAGCGGCGGCGAAGGGCGGCGATCCGACGCGGTTCATGCTGCCGCGCCCACTCTTGAACCAGCCGGGTTGCGACCTGTCGTTTTCCGGATTGAAAACCGCAATCCTGCGGGCGCGCGACAGCATCGTTGCCGAAAAAGGTGGACTGACAATTGAAGATCAAGCGGACCTCTGCGCCGGGTTTCAGGCCGCTGTAACCGACGTGTTGCGCGAAAAAACACGCCGCTCACTGGACATCTATCTGGCACAGGACCCCGCAAAGCCCAGCTTTGCGATTGCGGGTGGTGTCGCTGCGAACGGGCCGATCAGAGATGCGATGCTGCAACTTTGCGCGGCATCGGGCACCGCGTTCATCGCGCCACCCTTGCATCTCTGCACCGACAATGCCGCGATGATCGCCTATGCAGGGATTGAGAAGATGATGCATGGCGGCGTGGATGATCTCACCCTCGCCGCGCGACCGCGCTGGCCGTTGGATGATCAGGCAGCACCGATGCTGGGCTTTGGCAAGAAGGGGGCAAAGGCGTGAAGATCGGGATTGCAGGCGGGGGAGCTTTCGGCACCGCATTGGGCGTTGCCCTCGCACTTGATCACAATGAGGTCGTGCTATGGGCGCGGAACGCCGATGCCGTGGTCACAATGCAGGCCGAGCGAACTAACGCGCGACTGCCCGGCGTCGTGCTTCCGCAAGCGATGACTTTCGCTGCGGCGCTAGAACCCCTTTTTGCCTGTGACATCATCCTGCTCGTCATCCCGGCGCAGACATTGCGGGACTTTCTGACCACCCATAAGACTCATCTGGATGGCAAGTATCTGGTCGCCTGCTGCAAGGGCATCGACCTAACCCGCATGACCGGCCCCGCAAGCATGATCCGCGATGTGGTTCCTGACGCTATTGCCGCGATGCTGACCGGCCCGAGCTTTGCCGCAGACATCGCACGCGGTCTGCCCACGGCGCTTACCATCGCCTGCGATGAGGAGGCTGCGGGGGCGATCCTACAGACCGCCCTGTCCACAACCGCCATGCGGCTTTACCGGACGACTGATGCTGTCGGGGCGGAACTCGGCGGGGCGCTGAAAAACGTGATGGCCATCGCGGCCGGTGTCACGATTGGGGCCGGCTTCGGCGGAAGCGCCCGCGCCGCCTTGATCACCCGAGGATTTCCCGAGATGCAGCGGCTGGCGATGGCATTGGGTGCAAAACCCGACACGCTGGCCGGGCTCTCTGGCTTTGGCGATCTGGTACTGACGTGCACCTCGGACCAGTCCCGCAACTATCGTTATGGTCTGGCCCTTGGTCGTGGACAGGATTTCGACGCAGGCACAACAGTCGAAGGTGCGGCCACAGCACGGGCCGTGCGCCAATTGGCTGCAAAGCTTGAACTTGATATGCCGATCTGCAGGGTTGTGGCCGACCTTACAGATGGACAAACTGACGTGCCAACTGCGTTGAACACCTTGTTGTCACGCCCCTTAAAGGAAGAATGAATGCGTTTTGCCCTGATGACCAAAGACAAACCCGGCGCGCTGCAAACCCGGATGGATAATCGCGCGGCGCATCTCGACTACGTTGCCGAAACTGGCGTGGTCGAGGTGGCAGGCCCGTTTCTGGACGATGATGGGCAGATGTGCGGATCGCTCATCGTACTTGAGGTTCCCGATATGGCAGCGGCAGAAGCATGGGCTGCGAATGACCCTTATGCCAAGGCCGGCCTCTTTGAAGAAGTGACATTGCGCGCGTGGAAGAAGGTGGTTGGCTGATGGCATATTGGCTTTTCAAATCCGAACCCGATGTCTGGGGCTGGGACAAACAGGTGGCCAAGGGCGCGGTGGGCGAGGAATGGGATGGCGTGCGCAATTATCAGGCCCGCAACAACATGCGCGCCATGAAGCTGGGGGATCTCGGGTTCTTCTATCATTCCCGCACCGGGCTGGAGATTGTCGGGATCGTCGAAGTCTGTGCAGAGGCCCATCCCGACAGCACCACCGACGACGACCGTTGGGAATGCGTCGATATCAAAGCGGTGAAGCCGTTCGAAAAACCCGTCAGCCTTGAGATGATCAAGGCCGAACCTCGGTTGAAAGACATGGTACTCGTCAACAATTCACGTCTGTCCGTCCAACCGGTGACATCGGACGAATGGCAGCTGATCTGCGCGATGGGTGCGACAAAGCCCTAGCCTGCGACAAGTCGGCGCGGCATAGTCCCCTCCAAAAGATGGGGGATAAACATGGAAATTCTTTCGGTGCTGGTTGCGGCTTTCGCTGCATTCGTGTTCGGCGCTGTCTATTACATGGTACTGTCAAAGCCATGGATGGAAGCCGCACAGATTGCCATTGGTGATGACGGCAAACCAGTCAATAGCAGCAATCCAACACCCTACATCGTGTCGTTCATCTGCATTATTCTGGTGGCTGGCATGATGCGGCACACCTTTGCGCTTTCCGGGATCGACACAGTCTCCAAGGGCGTTCAGTCCGGTCTTGGAATCGGGCTGTTCTTCATCACTCCGTGGATCTTCATCAATACCGGCTATTCTGATCGACCATGGAAGCTGGCCGTCATCGACGGTGGATATGCGACTCTTGCCGCTGCAATCATCGGCGGCGTGTTGATAGCGCTCTAAATGAAATGAGGGTCCGGAGAAACTCCGAACCCTCTTTCACCCCGCGCGTACCAAGCCACCACACGCAAAGAAATCTCTAGGTTCGGATCATTCTGACCCTGTACTTCTCATACAGAATTTCGACGGTCTCGTGCAACGAAATAGCCCTGAAAACTTTAGTCAAATGAGTGGCAGAGACAGAGCGCGCCCGCCAAACCTTTGGCAGGCGCAATGGTGTGTGAGTTAGCCGTAGACTGCTTCTTTTTTGAAATGCTTGGTCAGCATGTAGTACACCACCGCGCGATACTTATTGCGCTCCGATTTGCCATAAGTATCGAGGACCGATGAAATTGCGCCATCAAGTTCTGGGCTGTCTTTCAGACCGAGCTTCTTGATCAAAAAGTTATTTTTCACCGTCTCAAGTTCGGCGGGCTGACTGCTCGCCACCGTGGACGCATCGGCATTATAGATCGCCGGGCCGCAACCGATTGTGACCTTGGTCAAAAGGTCCATGTCAGGCGTTATGCCACATTTGTTCTTGAGGTCGTCCGCGTACTTTTCAATCAACTCGTCTCTTTTACCCATGAGAGTGTCCCCCGCTGTTCGTGTTATTGGTCAATATCCGCTGCCCAAAGCAACGCTCGGGCACGTTAATGGCAGATGCGACTTCCGGTAAAGCCCAAACCAAAGCAGGCGGCGATGTTTTGCTTTGGACCCCGCCTAGGTCAAGGGCATGAGAAATCCAGGAATTTGCCGCCGGAAATACCTCACAAAAACGTTCCAGAAGAAGGCAAATCCATCCCATGGATCGCGCCGTAAACCGATGGTCAACGAAAGATAAAGGAAATCGTAATGACACTTAAGAATATCTTACTGGCATCGGCCATTGTCACCTTCCCTGCGGCTGGCTTTGCAAGCGACTGGAATGGCCCCTATGCGGGTATTGCCGCCGGCAGCGCTGAAATCGACACCGACGAAGGTGCCGAGCTTGACGGTGACGGCAACTCACTCGGTATCTTTGCGGGCTACCTGTTCAACCTTGGCGGCGGTCTCGTCTCTGGTATTGAAGTCGATTATGACGAAACCGAATATGACATTGGCGATGGTGCTGTTGAAGTGGATTCGACCGCACGGATCAAGGGGCGTTTGGGTACCGAACTTGGCAGGGGTCTGGTCTACGGTACGCTAGGTTTCGTCAGTGCGACGTCGCCTGAACTCGGTGATGATACAGGCTATCTTGTTGGAATCGGGTACGATTTTCCCATCACCGAAAACATCGATCTAGGTGCCGAATTGCTGAACCACGAATTCGAGGATTACAACGATTCAGGTATCGATGTGGGTGTGACGACGCTGAAAGCGCGGATCGCGTTCAACTTCTGATATCGGTCGCAGCCTCATCAGAAAGGGCGCGGCACAGTTCGCGCCCTTTTGCTATCGGCACAGTCCCCAGCCCACTGATTGCAAGTGAAAGTGATCCGCGTGGAGCGCGTTGAAATCTGGCGAAAGGGTCACGCGGAACCAGTCGCAGGCGCTGTCCCGTGCGGCACGCAGAAAGGCGGCCTCAGGCCCCGCCCCATCCCAATCGCGCAGCAGGCTGATCTGGCGTCCATCGGCAAAGGCAAATCCCGAGATATCGATGGCATCTGCGGTGGCATGGGTGCTCATCCGTTCTGACGGGCCGGAGGTGGTGCGGATGGTGCGGCAATTATAGCTGCCCGATTGATCCACACGCGCCAAGGTCGTTCCCAGAATATCGCGTGCGGCAGGCTGCAGCCCGTGCCGCTCCCACATCGCCATGCGCAGGGCGATGGCACAGCGGGTCTCGATGGGGCTCATCCGCGTCTCACCCACCGCGCGCAGATTGACGCGACCCGTGATGCCGCATTGATCACTTTCCCGGAAGTCAGACATGGGCTGCAGTGCTGCGAAGCCCTCAATCGTCGTCAGACAGCTTTCGGTCGAGGCTAACGCCCGGTTCAGCTTCCACTCGGTCAGCGCCGTTACCGGCTGGCTGACGACCAGCGGCTTGGTCGGGTTCCAGTGCGGTGGCAGTGGCGTGCCGGGATGGACCAGAAGCTGATAGAGGCCGAAACCGAGCACACCGACAAAAACAAACGCAGCCAGGCCCCTGATCAGGGCAAGGCTGCGTCCCTTGTTTTTGCGCGTCTGCTTCGCGGCATCCTGCGCCATTGCCTGACGTCTGGCATGCCGCATGGGCGCTTAGTACCGGTAATGCTCTGGCTTGAACGGCCCTTCGACGGTGACGCCGATGTAATCCGCCTGCTCTTTTTTGAGTTCAGTCAGCTTCACGCCGATCCGTTTCAGATGCAGGCGCGCGACCTTTTCATCCAGATGCTTGGGCAGGATATGCACGCCGATCTCGTACGCGTCACCGTTGTTCCACAGTTCCATCTGCGCCAGCACCTGATTGGTAAAGGACGCGGACATCACAAATGACGGGTGGCCCGTCGCATTGCCGAGGTTCAAAAGCCGCCCTTCGGACAGAAGGATGATCCGGTTGCCGGATGGCATCTCGATCATGTCCACCTGTTCCTTGATGTTGGTCCATTTGTGGTTCTTGAGCGCCGCGACCTGAATCTCATTGTCGAAATGGCCGATATTGCCGACAATCGCCATATCCTTCATCTCACGCATATGTTCGATGCGGATCACGTCCTTGTTCCCAGTGGTGGTGATGAAGACATCAGCCGAGTCGAGCACGTCTTCCAGCAGCACGACCTCAAACCCGTCCATCGCGGCCTGCAATGCGCAGATCGGATCGACTTCCGTCACCTTCACACGGGCGCCCGCGCCAGCGAGTGACGCAGCAGAACCCTTGCCCACATCGCCATAGCCGCAGACGACAGCGACCTTACCGGCCATCATCGTGTCAGTTGCACGGCGAATGCCGTCAACCAGCGATTCCTTACAGCCATATTTGTTGTCAAACTTCGACTTTGTGACCGAGTCGTTGACGTTGATCGCGGGGAATGGCAGTTGCCCATTCTTGTGCAGATCGTAAAGGCGATGCACACCGGTGGTCGTCTCTTCCGACACACCTTTGATCGCGGCCTTGGTCTTTGCAAACCAGCCGGGGCTTTCAGCCATACGCTTCTGGATTTGCTTCTTGATCACCTCTTCCTCTTCCGAGGTGGGGACGGCCAGCACATCCTCGCCTGCTTCCATACGCGCACCGAGCAAAACGTATAGTGTCGCATCGCCGCCGTCATCGAGGATCATGTTGGGGCCTTCGGGGAACATGAAAGATTTATCGAGGTAGTCCCAGTGTTCTTCCAGTGTCTGCCCCTTGACGGCAAAAACCGGCGTGCCACCCGCTGCAATTGCTGCCGCCGCATGGTCTTGCGTCGAGAAGATATTGCACGACGCCCAGCGCACATCGGCACCCAGCTCGACCAGCGTTTCAATCAAAACCGCCGTCTGGATCGTCATATGCAGCGAGCCGACAATGCGCGCGCCAGCCAGCGGCTTTTTGTCACCATATTCCTCGCGCAGGGCCATCAGACCCGGCATTTCGGTCTCTGCAATATCGAGCTCTTTGCGACCAAAATCTGCAAGGTCGATGTCTTTGACAACGTAGTCTTTCATTCCCGCCTCCTGGGCCGTGTCAGTGTGGGTTGCGGCGCTGATAGCAGGGCCGTGCTGGTGCGGCAATGGTGCCTTTGTCGCGCCCGAAAGGCGTTCCATGGGTATCGATTGCAGTCTGTGGTTAATGTCGTCCTAACAACCAAGGGGTGCGAAGTGCAGCAAGGGCATTTTGCACTATTTTCCGTGCTGATTTTTATCGAATGTACAGTCATGCGCATCATCTTTAGCTGCGAAACCGTTGCAGTTTACACTGGCAACCCTAGTCCAGATCATCCTATGACAGCCCTATGTCGATCGCCGTGAAATCGCCTCTATCTGATGTTGCCAACAATGATCCCCCTTGGTTGCGGAGCATCCCCATGCAGGCAATGGCATGAAACAACACCGCGCATGGCAACGCATGCTGTCGGGGCGGCGTTTGGACCTTTTGGATCCCACACCAGTGGATATCGAGATCGAGGATATCGCCCACGGTCTGGCGTTTGTAGCCCGGTGGAACGGGCAAACCAAGGGCGACTATGCCTACTCGGTGGCTGAACACTCCTTACTTGTGGCCGATATCTTTGCCCGGCAGCAACCTCAGGCGCCGACCAAGTGGCAGCTTGCCGCACTTCTTCACGACGCCCCGGAATATGTGATCGGAGATATGATCAGCCCGGTGAAGGCGGCGGTCGGGCCGGATTACGGCGCGCTCGACGAACGTTTGACCGCAGCGATCCATCGCCGCTTTGGTCTTCCAGCTCTGCTTCCCGCGACCATCAAGAAACAGATCAAGCGCGCGGATAAACTGTCCGCTTGGCTTGAAGCGGTGCAAATCGCGGGTTTCACGCAAACTGAGGCGAACAAGTTCTTCGGCAAACAAGACGCAGCTTTGGTGGCGGAGTTTCAGATCAGATTGCGTCCCCCATTGGATGTCCGCGATGATTTCACACGCAGGCATCATACATTGATGGCATCACTATGATCATTCGTCTGGCCAAACCCTCAGATGCGGCAGATATGACGGCCCTTTTGAACGAAATCATCGCGGCAGGCGGAACGACCGCCCATCAACGGCCCTTTGATGACCAGCGGATGCAGACGGAATACATTGCGCCCGAGATGAACATCGCCTGTCATGTGGCCGAAATTGACGGTCGGGTCGCCGGGTTTCAGTCATTGGTCAGACCAGGTCCAGAAACAAATTCGGAATTGGTGGGATGGGCTTACATCGCGACCTTTGTGGCCCAGGACGTGGCCGGAAAGGGGGTTGGACAACACCTTTTCGCAGCGACACGAGCAAGCGCGCAGGCCGCTGGCGTTGAGACAATAGATGCCACGATTCGCGCCGACAATGTGCCGGGTCTACGCTACTACAGCGGTTTAGGATTTCAGGATTACGATCGTCTCAACGACGTTCCCTTGCGCGACGGCACGCGCATCGACCGTCTGCGCAAGCGCTACGATCTGCCGCAGGGCGATGACCCCGAAAAGTCAAAATTGGCTCAACTCTAACTTAATCAATCTGCGTCAGGGTCTGTCCGGTGAGAATTCGCAGGATCCCGTTGGATGCAGCTTTTTACGTCAATTGCACGTCGTGCATTCAAGTTTTTGTCGCGCCGGAATGCCGAGCGTCTTTGGATGCACTATGCCTTTGCGCTGTCCATCATCTTTGCGCTGCTTTTTGCCATAGATCAGGTCAATCGCACGATCACCGAACGTGGAACCGCGGCAAAAACTGTGATGAGCGTTGGTAGCAATCAGGTGCTTCTGGGTTACGATATCTTGCTGCAAACCGAAGCTGCGATCGACGACGACGCCCGGCTCTTCCAGACGCTTGATCAAAACATCGCTGCATTTGAGCAAGCGCATGCTTACGTCATCTCATCGCCAATCTGGTCTGATGCATTGCAGAACCACTACTTCGAAACCGAGCGGCCGTTGGATGACCGCGTTAGGATTTTTGCCGATCTTGCAAAGCGCTTACCGACGGCCGGGCCGGTTGAACAAAGCATTATTCAGAGAGCCTTGAACGAACGCTACACGGCTCGTGGTTTGAAAGGGGAATTGCGGGCGGCAACGGAACTGATCGAAAGCACGGCACGGGCAGAAATTGACCGATTGTCAGATCTGCAAGCGACGCTGATCAAGCTGTCCGTTGCAATGCTGGTCATCGAGATTCTGATTGTCTTCGCCCCCGCACAACTGACGGTCACGGCCAATATCCAAAAGCTTCGCAAGCAAAGCGAACGTCTGCAAACATCGCGTGAAGAGCTGCAAGATGCCAACAGCTGGTTGAATTACATGATCAACCATGACCCGCTGACCGGCCTGCCCAATCGCAGTTCGCTGATGACATCGTTGAAGGCCGCTCTCTCCGATCAGGACGGACCAGAGATGAGTGTCATCCTGATTGGTTTGGACGATTTCAAGTCGATCAACGATTCTGCGGGTCATGACTTTGGCGATGCAGTGCTTTGCGAGATGGCGCTTGTTCTCAAAAGTTGTGTCGACGATGACCACGTCGTTGCGCGGATCGGCGGTGATGAGTTTGTGTTGATTTCCGATGAAGCTGCACTGGAATTGGTTGGCCGGATTCGCGCATCATTTGCGGAGCCGCTTGAGGTGAATGCCCGGCGTATCCCGCTTTCGATGAGCATCGGTTACATGGAGATCTCCGCCGGCAAACAGGATCCGCTAAGCGTGATTGCAGATCTCGGCTTGGCGTTGCAGGTTGCCAAGAACCAAGGTGGCAACCGGTCACAGCATTTTCACGATCAACTCCGCGATGAAATCGGCAGCATGCGCCAGTTGCAACTTGATCTTGTCGACGCCATCAAAAACGGAGAGATTGAGCCCTGGTTTCAACCGCAAATCCGGCTGTCTGATGGCACACTACACGGCGCAGAGGTTTTGGCCCGCTGGCGCCACCCCAAACGGGGCCTGTTAACGCCCGACAAGTTTCTCCCAGCGGCAGAGTTATCTGGCCTGATGGTTGATGTCGATCACAGCATCTGGCAGACGGCAATTAAGCTGGCAGATCGTTGGCAATACGAAAACCTTTGGCGGCCATGCATCTCACTTAACGCTGCACCAGATACGATCTCAGACCCCTACCTGATCGAACGTTTTCTTTTTCAGCTGCAAAAATCTGGGCTTGAAGCGGATCAGGTCGTGATTGAGGTGTTAGAAACGACATTGATTGAAGGCAACGATGATATGGCTGCGATCAATATCGATAGCCTCGCCGAGTGCGGTATCGCGCTCGAACTTGACGACTTTGGCACCGGCTACGCCTCGCTTTCTAAGCTGACTCAGCTTCCACTCAGCGGAATTAAGCTGGATCGGTCGCTTGTTGCGCCTTTGCCCGATCAAAGCGCGGACAGCGTGGTGCGGGCAATCCTGGCACTGGCCGGTGAGCTTGGGTTGCATGTGGTCGCCGAAGGCATTGAGGAAGATGTTCAGGCTAACCATTTAAACAGTCGCGGTTGCGCCTTCGGCCAAGGCTACGGCTATGGCAGGCCCATGCCGCCCGACGAATTCCGCGATTGGTTGAACCAAAACGCTCATCGCACCCTGCAAGCTGGCCAAGAGCCTCAGGTCGCTGCAAAGCGGGCTTGAGCATCCGGCTTGCACCACGTATTTGCAGAACAGTAGCAGCAAAGTGAGCCGCGTCAGATGGCAAATCACCTTTATGCAAATGATCTGCCAGAGGGTTTGGATCTTGGTCCGATTGTGGCAATCGATTGCGAAACGATGGGGTTGAACCCGTATCGCGACCGTCTATGCCTGATCCAGATGTCAGCCGGAGACGGTGATTGCCATCTAGTCCAGATCCAACCTAATCATTTCGGCGCGCCAAATCTTTGTGCAATGTTGGAGAACCCCGATGTTCTGAAGCTGTTTCACTTTGGGCGCTTTGACATTGCTGCCCTCCATCAAACATTTGGTGTACTAACAAAGCCGGTCTATTGTACCAAAATAGCGTCAAAACTGGTCCGTACTTTCACTGACCGACACGGACTTAAAACGCTTTTGCAGGACATGTTAGGCGTCGACATCTCAAAGCATCAACAGCAAAGTGACTGGGGCGCAAAGAGATTGACCGACGCGCAGTTGGACTACGCAGCCTCAGATGTGATTTACCTTCATCGGCTCAAAACCGCGCTTGATGGGTTGTTGGTGCGCGAGGGGCGGGCAGAATTGGCGCAATCCTGTTTCGAATTCCTGCCAACACGTGCGAAACTCGACCTCGCCGGATGGCCCGATGTAGACATTTTCGCACATTGATGACAGCGCATTCTCACTTTCTGGAAACCGGGCGAGAGGTGATTAAGACTGAGGCTACCGCACTAGAACGCCTCGCCGAGCAGCTTGATAGTTCTTTTGATGCGGCAGTGACACTTTTACTGAACACAAGCGGCCGCGTAATTGTCTCTGGCATGGGCAAATCCGGACATATCGCACGCAAAATAGCGGCGACATTTGCCAGTACGGGGACGCCTGCGCATTTTGTCCATCCGGCTGAGGCGAGCCACGGCGACCTCGGTATGATGACACGCGGTGATGTGGTGCTCGTATTGTCGAATTCTGGTGAAACGCCCGAATTGGCAGATCTTGTGGCCTATACCCGCCGCTTTGACATCCCGATGATCGGCGTGGCGAGCAAGCCGGGCAGCACCTTGCTGCAACGAGCGGATATCTCGATTGTTCTGCCCAATCTGGGCGAGGCCTGCGGAACGGGAATTGTCCCGACCACATCGACAACAATGACCCTTGCACTGGGAGACGCATTGGCAATCGCGCTCATGAAATATCGCGATTTCACCCCGGAGAACTTCCGCGACTTTCACCCGGGGGGCAAACTCGGCGCGCAGCTTTCCAAAGTGGCAGACCTCATGCATGTGGGTGACACTGTGCCTCTTGTCCAGGTTGATACGCCAATGAGTGATGTTTTGCTGACCATCAGCCAGAAGGGATTTGGCGTCGTTGGCGTGCTCGACGGCAAAGACGGCCTTGTCGGCATTATCACTGATGGTGATTTGCGACGGCACATGGATGGATTATTGACCCATCAGGCGGGCGAAGTGATGACACCGCAACCTCAGACCATCGCCCCGCACGCCTTGGCTGAAGAGGCGTTGGCTTTGATGAACAATCGGGAAATTACAACTCTATTCGCGGTGGATCCCGACGCCGCAGGCAAGGTTGCCGGTATTTTGCATATTCATGACTGCCTGCGTGCTGGTATTGTCTAAACATGCGCGGCAACGACAATCTGTATTCTGCAATGGTCGGTTGGGCCAAAATCCTGCTGCCGCTTTGCGCGCTTGCACTCCTCGCCACGCTGTTTCTGTTCGCGCGGGGGCAAAACGAGCCTACCGAAATCACCTTTTCCGAAGTCGAGGCCATCGCGAGGGAACAGCGGCTTTCAGCACCGAGGTTTTCGGGTGTCACTGATGACGGCGCGATCCTGTCGATCCATGCACGCTCGGCCCGGCCCGATACAACGCAGCCAGATACCGTCAACATCGATGACTTGCAAATGCGGATCGACAACCCTGGCGGAAGCCATTTGACCGTAACAGCAACGGAAGGGGAGTTGGACGGACGCAGCCGCCTGGCGCGGTTTCTGGGTCTAGCGCGGCTCGAGACGTCTTCGGGTTTCCAGATGGAGACGAATGGGCTGATTGCTGAACTTGATTCCGGTCTCGTGACGTCGGACGGATTGCTTGAAATCCATGCCCCATTTGGGGAACTGACTGCCGGGCAAGTGACATTTCAGGTCTCTGCCGAGAATACTGGACAGCAGATGCTGTTCACCGATGGTGTAAGGCTGCTATACGAACCGCAAGAGTAACTGCCGAAGCATCAAAGGACGCCTGTTTCCCGTGTTCAGAATCATTCTACCTGTGATTGCATCAGTCTGTCTTTGTGCAGGCACAGCGCTTGCACAGACCAGTATCGATCTAGGCGGGGTTGAGGTGGACACATCGGCTGCCATCGAGGTGACCGCCGACAGCCTGGCTGTGGATCAGGATACAGGCTCCGCCGTCTTCAGCGGGAATGTGGTGATCGGCCAAGGCGATCTGCGCCTGTCGGCTGGCCTGGTTGAGGTGATTTATGTTGCCGAAAGTAGCGCCATCGCACGCCTGATCGCCACTGACGGCGTCACATTTGTGACGGCCAGCGAGGCGGCCGAAGCACAAGACGCCGATTACAATGTCGAAACCGGGCTGCTGACTCTCAACGGCGATGTTCTGTTGACCCAAGGGGCCAGCGCGATTTCGGCTGAAACGATGATCATCAATCTCACCGATGGGACGGCTACCATGGATGGTCGGGTCCGCACTGTGTTGCAACAAGGTCAGAATTGATGGAAACGCCCCCCAACCTCAGCGTGCGTGACGGTGACGTCGGGCTTCACATTGTCAGCCTGCGTAAGAGTTATCGTAAACGTCCTGTCATTCGTGATGTCAGCATCGATCTCGGCAGGGGCGAGGTTGTTGCATTGCTGGGTCCGAACGGGTCGGGCAAGACAACGTGCTTCTACGCCATCGCAGGGCTGATCACAGCAGAAGGTGGCAAGGTCATCATCGATGGGCGCGACGTGACGACGCTGCCGATGTATCGCCGCGCCCAGCTTGGCATCGGCTACCTGCCGCAAGAAATGTCGATCTTTCGCGGCATGACAGTTGAAGACAACATCATGTCTATTCTTGAGATTGCTGAATCTGATCGGCACCGCAGAAGAGAGCGCCTGGAAGCGTTGCTGTCAGAGTTTTCGATTGAGCATCTGCGCCGCGCCTCGGCACTGGCGCTGTCCGGTGGTGAACGGCGTCGCGTGGAGATCGCGCGCTGCCTTGCCGCCGGGCCCAAATACGTGCTTCTGGATGAACCTTTTGCGGGTGTTGATCCCATTGCTGTTGGCGAAATTCGCCACCTTGTGGCGGATCTCAAAAACCGTGGCATTGGCGTACTGATCACCGATCACAACGTGCAAGAGACGTTACAGATCGTCGACCGCGCCTATATTCTGCATGACGGCAAGGTGCTGATGAACGGGACAACCGACGAAGTGATTCAGGACGAAAACGTGCGCCGGGTCTATCTCGGAAACAACTTCCGCGTGAATTAAGGGCGTAGCGCCCACCTCATAGCATCATTGACAACCCACACCATTTCGTCGCCAAATGGGTGAGATGACTGACTCGATCTCTTTACGCACGATCGCGTGCATCTGGTCGACGCACCGACCGGCTCAGCGAAGAAAAGACGGGCGTTATCGTTTTCCAATGACATGACAGCGGTGAGACAGCCCCCCGGGGGAGGCTGCGCAACCATGTCAGAATAGCAACTACGGGAGAAGCGATGCGGTATCAAATCAGTGGAAAACAGATCGACATCGGAACGGCATTGCAGACGCATGTACAGACTGAGCTTGCCGACATCCTCAGCAAATATGCCGGGCGCCCGACCGACGCACATGTGGTTTTCTCCAAGTCGGGGCATGAATATGTCTGCGAATCCATCGTTCATCTTTCGACCGGATTGACAGCGCAGGCGACTGGTAAAGCGAACGAGATTTATGCAGCTTTCGACAGCAGCGGTGAGAAGATGGACAAACAGCTGCGCCGCTACAAACGGCGCCTGAAAGATCATCATGCGGGGCGTTCACAACCAGTTGAACTTTCAGATGCCGGGTCATATATCCTGCAGCCAAAGGACGAGTCGGAAGAGGCTTCAGCGGAAACCGAAGACGCTGTTAACGCCATGATCGTGGCAGAGACAGAGACCAAGATCCAATCTTTGTCTGTCGGTGAAGCAGTGATGCAGATGGAAATCGCAAGTGCTCCTGTACTTGTGTTCCGCAATGAGAAACATAATGGAATAAACGTCGTCTATCGACGCGACGATGGTAATATTGGCTGGATTGACCCAAGAAATGCGGGTTGACCCGCTCAGATTTGGTGAGACGATCCTATGCAACTCGGCGAGATTTTGCAGCAATCTGCGGTCAAGACGATTTCATCATGCACCAGCAAGAAACGTCTCTTCCATGATCTGGGAGAGCTGGCAGAGAGCAGTTATGAGCTGAACGCGACCGCGGTAATCGAAGCGCTGATCGAACGCGAAGGGCTAGGTCCGACAGGTGTTGGACATGGTGTGGCCCTTCCTCACGCCCGGATCGCGGGTGCGGATGCCGTCAAAGGCATTTTTCTGCGGCTTGAAAAGCCTCTGAATTTCGATGCGGTTGACCGTCAACCAGTCGATCTGGTGTTCGCGTTGATTGCACCGGAAAGCGCGGGCGTGGATCACCTCAAAGCCTTGGCGCTTGTCTCAAGAACGTTGCGCGACGCCTCTGTCTGCTCCAAGCTGCGCGCCAACAGCGACCCGGCGACACTGCACACAATCCTGACCGAACAGCAATCATCTCAGGCGGCCTAGGGGCCACTATCCCCAGTTTTCAAATCCGAATACGGCATAATCGCGCGTGTAAGCAGCACGCGCAGCTTCTTCCACTTGTGCGTCATAGATTGCTGCGAGCCAGCTTTCGTGAGGATGCTCCGTATCGAGAACGGTCATGTCAGTCTTGATCCCAATCTGCCCTACCAAATCTGGCAGATCATCCTGCAATCGCTCCTCTCGTAGGATGGCATCGGGCATCATGAATTGCGCAAAGCCTTGCAGTAACGTGGATTGTCCAGCCCAGGACGGGTCAACCCGAATGCTGGTTTGCGCAGACAAGTTGTTCCGCAAAAACCGCAAGAACGCCAGAAATGCCGCACGATGCGCCGCGACATCGTAGTCATTGGTTTTTGAGAGATCAGGCGCGTGCGCCGGAATTGGCAATCTGTGAACCTTGCGCAGACTGGCGCGGATTTGGCCAAAACTGCCCGGCCCATCCAGTAGGATGCGGTCGCAAAACGCCGCATGCGCACGGGCGACAGGATGCCGTAGAACAGTAAAGGCCCGGTGTTTGACATGGTACTGCTGCCATTGTCGCAAGGTCTTCTGCGTGAAACCAGTTTTCAGTTCTGACACACTTACGCCGTCAATCCCGGCGAGCCATTGCGCGATCGCGTCCTCTGGGCCAGAGCGGAGCGGCATGTGGATCAGCCCGCTTTTGGCGGCGGCGACATATGTCGGGATGGCGGGGCCACGGCGCGGTTCAAAATGCGGCGTGCGGTCCAGATCAAAACGGTCCATTGCCTGCAAGCCCGCCTGCATCTCTGCGTAGTTGGCAACACGCGCCTCCAACGGTTCCGGGTTCTGTTTCTTCAGCTTCCTGTTGAGGTTTGACAGACGCGCAGCAACACCCAGATAGGCCGCCAGACCGTTGATGATTTCGACGTCGCGCAGATCGTCATAGCCCATGTAGAAGGCCGTTTGCCCCGCACGCTGCAGCGTGTTCAGGACCTTGATCTGGAAGTCCTGAAGCTTGCGCATATGCGCCTCAAACGCGGCGGTATCGAACGCGATTTGCGTCGATTTTGCATGGGTCGCGTTGGTCAGCTTCCACTGGCCAGTGGCTTGCGCGAGCTTCCAGCTGACAAAACTGTCGAGCGGATTGCGTGTCAGGATGATCTTGGCGCAATGCGGGTCGTTCAGGCAGCGGTCCAACACACGGGGATCATGGTCATGAAAGTAACGAAACCCGCAAAGGCCGTCCTGCGCCTTGATCCGATCGAGCATGGCAAGCGGATCGTCCTCCCGCGCCTGAAGTGTGATGCCCAGGATGTCTTGCGTCTTCGGGTAACCGATGAAGGCGGGGTTAAACAACTCTCCGAAACAGTGAACGCCTTTCAGATCGTTCAGGTTCGCCTCAAGAAAGTTGGATCCAGTCCGCATCTCGGCCAGAACGATGAAGGACGTGAATTTCGTCATTGACGCCCGACGATGTAAGGTTTGGGTATGGCGCTGCGGTCAGCGGTCGGGGCCTGCTGTGCGCTAAACTGACCGGTGAGGAAGGGATGCATACCCTGGTTCTTCAGGTCTTGCAGAAAGCCGGCCAGCCCCTGCAAATCCGCCATCTGCGGCAGGGCTGTCACTGCGCTCCCGCGGTGGCCGGCAATCTCGTCAATGATGGATTGCAGGACTTCGGTAGGTGCCTCGACGAATTCGGCGAGGGTCATGATCTGAATTCGCGCGCGGGCATGGGGTGCGCGGAGGACGTTCAGAAACTTATGCTCAATCCGCTGTAGACGCGCGGCCTCTGACCGAACCTCGCTCGCCGCACGGCCAGACAGGAATAGCGGCACCGCCCAGGCGCCCGAGACCACCCAGATCCGCGCCTGCGTGTCTTTGGCCAACATCCACCGGATATCTTGCGTGTCCGCTGGCCCGAATTGAAAACATTGATGAGTCTCGCGCCCGTTCCAGATCAGGTTGGTCAGGAACATCCGCCCGTTATAGTCACGCAGTCGCGCGCTGTCAGAGAGCCCACCCCGGTCCAGTGTGGCACCACTGGCAAAATGCGCACGGTCCTTTGCAAAAAGATGCCCATGCACTTCGGCGCCCGTGCGTTTGGCCAGCCATTGCGCGAAATCAGGGACAATATCGTCAAAGCCCTGAAACACCGAATAGGGAGCCGCCGCCAAACCGTTTTCATGGTCGCGGTTGGGGAAACGGCTTTGCATGTAAAGGCCATGCCGCCCGCGCAGCCGCCGGTCCACGGCACTTGCAAAAATACGGTCGATCCGTGCCGTGTCGGGCTCCTGCAGGACGGGAAGATCCGTCGTCTTGCGAGGAAACGCCCGATATAGCCCATCGGCATGCGGCCAAGCCTTGCGCGCGACGAAACAGCCGGAACGCATCAGCAGCGGGGCATGATCATCGTAAAAAATATGGGGTTTGCCTTGAAAATCGAACTTGGACAGGGTGAGAGAGCGGCTCTCGATCCTGGTTGCATGACGGCGAACCAGCGTCTGGTAATAGCTTTCATCGGGGATCCAGACATGCCTGAAGAAGCGGTCGAAGACGCCGCGCTGCGGGTCATCCAGAATCGCGCGTAGTGTCTGGCGCGTGAGGCACCACCATTGCGACCCCATATGAGGCACGACACCTTCTGGTAGCTTGCGGCGGAAACGCACCAATTGCTGCAGCCTCACAAATTTGTCGAAAAGCCAGCGCTGCTTTTTCCAGGAAAACGGAAACAGCAATGTGAACCTTTCACGGTCAAGGCCACCCACCGGCCAGGGCACATCGGCCGTCGTCGCACTTTCGATGAAATCGGTGTCAGGATGCGCTTCCAGATAAGCGCAAAGTTCGGTCACCGGGCGCAAAGGCAGGCAAGCACCTGAGGCCAGATAGACGTGGCGGACATCGGGAAAACTATCCAGCATCAAGGTGGCCGCCGCCTGCGACGCCGCGACAAGGCCCCAGCCCCCCCATTCGCAGCGATGCCGCCTGCAAAGCAGCACATTGTCCATCTCGCCCAGCGCTTTTGCAAAGCTGTCATAGCTCTGCTGATCCACCTTCGCGTCAACATGCACTACAACCGGACAGCCGCCATCGACCCAATGGCGGATCATCTGCTCGGCCCGGTCAAAGGCCGTGTGAACCAACATGATGACGCCAACACTCATGCCCAGTTTCCCTTGGACATAAGGCCCAGCGCTTCAAGCTGGCGCCAGTTGATGTATTGCTCGCTCCACTGCGACCAAAAGGTGGGATCAGCGCCATGGCGGGCCACGTAGGACTGGTATTCTTGGCCCTTCTTGTAATGCTGCGCCCGTTCCGCCTCTTGCGGCGCGCGTTCGTGGAAGGTGTTCAGGAACTTGGCGTGCAGCAGGATGCCAGAGGTTTTTTCGCCGCCACCCTGATCGTAAACAAGGTTCAGCCCCCGTGGCAGCATCATATGGGTCGAGCTGACATAGGCATAAGGTTTGCGCCATTTCACCAGCGGGATCTTGTTAAGCGCCGGCGCTTTCTTCGGTTTCTCAGCAAAGAACATCCGCGCCCTCGGGCCACCCTGAATCCAGAGATTGCGCAGAAGCTTGTTCCGGCTCATCACGTAATTACCAGGGTCAAACCAGTTCGCGACCTCCAGCGGGTCCTGGCCACGCGCGTAAGCCGCATCGCTCACCGGACCCTTGGGATACATATCAAGCAGCATCGCCCCGAATGACCGCACGGCGCAGGCGTCCAGCCAATCGGTTAGCGCGCGGATGGGTCGCGTGTCGCAGAACGGGTAGACGAAAAACTCATCCACATCGACGGTCAGCGCCCAATGATCATGGGCATATTTGCCTTGCAGATAAGTCAGCCAGTCGACGCCATAGCGTGCGTCGCCATAGCCTGCCTTGGTCGTCCACAGCGAGACATCCTCTTGCTCGGCCAGATATGCGTCCCCGCCATCCTCACTGTTGTTGTCTACAAACAGGAAGTGGTTGATGCCAAGATCGCGATAGTAGCTGAGGAAATACGGCAGGCGGACATCTTCGTTGCGCAACGTGCAGAACAGCAGGATGTCATCGGCCCGGATTTGCGCCGTCCGATCACGCGCCGGCGTCAGTTCACGCGCCTTCAGCCGTGCGCGCATCTTCCAGCGCTTGCGCTGCCACCGCAGCCGATATGACGTCGCAATTCCCAAAAGCGGCCAATTCCCGTTACTTGCACCCCGGCATATCAGACCCAAAGCCCTTTGGACATCAGTCCTAACGCAATCAACTGTTCGGTGCCCTCGTATCGTTGCGATGCAGGCGACCACAGATCCGGGCCTTCGGCGAGCTGCCGGTGATAATCCTGATAAAGATCACTATTCTCAAAGTGTTGACGGCGGGTAAGTTCTTCTGCCGACTTCTCGGCAATGTTGGGCAGAAACTTGGTATGAAGCAGTACACCCGTCGTTTTTGTGTCACCGTCCTTGTCAAAGACGTGGTTCAGGCGGCGCGGCAGCATCTGATGGGTTGAGCTAACATAGACATGCCGCCAATGCCAGCGGATCAGGGGTGTCTTGCTGAGCGTCGGCGCCTTTGCCGGCTCATCCGCGAAAAAGACACGCTCTCTTACCCCACCCTGGATCCAAAGGTTATCGTAAACCGGGTGTTGCTGGTGACGGTAACTGTCTGCATCAAACCAGTTGAGCTGTTTGGTTGGGTCATCACCCGGCGCATAATTAGCTTTGCCGAGCGGCCCCTTTGGATAGAGGTCCAGCATCAATGCGCCGAAAGAAACGGCACCCTCACCTTCAAGCCATGCTGTCAGCGCAGAAAGATCACGCTCCGCGCAGTGCGGATAAACCAGCAGTTCATCCGCATCCACCGTCAGGCACCAATGCCCGTGTCCGTATCGCCATTGCAGCCAACCGAGCCAGTCCATGCCAAAGCGGGACAGACGGTAGCTGTGCGCGGTGGTCCAAAGCGACACGTCGGGCTGATCAGCCAGATAGGCGGCAGTACCATCATCACTGCCGTTATCGACAATCAGGAAGTGCTGCACGCCCAGCGCACGGTAATGCTGCAAAAAGTACGGCAAGCGCAGCATCTCGTTGCGTATTGTCGAGAAGCAAAGGATGTGGTTCGGCGCAATCCCGGCGGTTCGGTCCACAGCATTGCTGATCTGATGGCGCTTGCGCCAGATCCGAAAGAGAAACCGGCGCCTTTTCCATCGCATCCGGTAGGCAAAAGTCGCCTCCGCCACCGGACCGCGATGGAAAGTCGTCATATCGGGTATTACTGCGCGGCCTGCCGTGTTGCGTGCAGCCCGGCGAGGTAATCCGACAACTCATCCCGCAGATCATCGCGGGCCAGTGCAAAGGCAACGGTCGCCTGCAAGAAGCCGGCCTTTGACCCGCAATCAAAACGCTGGCCGTCGAAGCGATAGCCATAGACACCACGACCAGCCACAATCTCATGCGCGATGGCGTCGGTCAGCTGGTACTCACCGCCAGCACCGCGGCCCAGATGATCAAAGTTGCAGAGGACGTTCGGGTTCAGGATGTAGCGGCCGATGACGGCAAGGTTCGATGGCGCGGCATCCTTGGCTGGTTTTTCCACCATGCCTTTGACCTTCATCACGGCACCGTCCTGGCTTTCGACATCCAGAACACCATAGGCCGAGATCTTTTCTGGCGGCACTTCCATCGCGGCAACCATCGCGCCGCCAGTTTCTTCATAAGCCTCGACCATCTGCTGGAGGCAGGGCTTTTCAGCGGCAATCAGATCGTCTGGCAGGATGACTGCAAAGGGCTCATTACCGATCAGCTTGCGGGCGCAAGACACCGCATGGCCCAGACCAAGGGGCTTGTGCTGGCGCAGATAGGCGATCGTGCCGCTATCCATGTTGGTGTTTTGCAGGATCTCCAGCAACTCGGTCTTGCCGGAGGCTTTCAGCGACGCCTCCAGGTCAGGCGCGTGGTCGAAATAGTCTTCAAGGGCGGACTTGCCGCGAGAGGTGACAAAGATGAAATCCTCGATCCCGGCGGCGCGCGCCTCGTCAATCGCGTATTGGATAAGTGGTCGGTCAACCAGTGTCATGATCTCTTTCGGGACCGACTTTGTCGCTGGCAGGAAGCGCGTGCCAAGGCCCGCGACGGGAAAAATCGCTTTGGTAACTCTTTTATGCATTGCAATGCCTTTCCTAGGATAATGCCACGCGATGTAGCGAGTTAACGCGACCATATTAAGTCAAAAAACATGTCAATCTGAATGGATTTCAGAAATTTGGTCGTAATTCCGCCAAATGCTTGTCAGGTCAGCCCAATCTGCACCATCATCGCCTCGATTTTCGGCACATCTTCAGGGTTGTTCAGCTCCCAGAACTGTCGCCCTCTGGCGGCAACTTCGACGCAGAGAACCGGGACACCACGCTCGACAAACCGCAGCTGCTCAAGGCCTTCAAGGCGTTCAAGCGGCCCCATTGGCCAGGCAGCGTAGGCGGCAAGGGCGTCGGGTCTGTAGGCATAAACACCAACATGGTGAAAGACCGGCGTATCTTCGCCGTCGGCATATGAAGGGCCGGTGAAGGGAATCACCTCTTTCGAGAAATAGAGCGCATTGTGATCGGCCCCGAACACCGCCGTCGTGCCGCCAACGCGCCCCGCCTGCCTGTCGGCGCGCAATGCGTTCAGTGTGGCGCCATCCGTGCGCAGGACCGGTGTTGCGACCCCGGATTGCGGCGCGGCACGTAATCCCGAAACAAGGTCTTCCACAAACCAGGCAGGGGTGAGTGGCGCATCGCCTTGCAGATTGACGACAATCTCAGCGTCTGCCGCCAAATTCGCCACAGCCTGCGCACAGCGTTCGGTGCCGTTCTGGCAGGTGGTGGAGGTCATCACGACCTCGGCGCCAAATTCCCGTGCGGCGTCCGCGATACGATCATCGTCGGTCGCAACAACCACGCGGTCGGCGCCCTGCACCTGCATCGCTGCCTCCCATGACCGCTGGACGAGGCTTTTGCGCTGCCCCGTCGCACCCTGCAGGGCGACCAGTGGCTTGCCCGGATACCGGGTGGACGCGTAGCGCGCAGGTATAACGATCAGCACTGACATCAGGCTTTTTCCAGCGCGACGCCTGGAGCGAGGGCAAGGAAGAACGGGTTTTCGAAGCCCGGTTTGCCATAGCCCAGTGGCGTATGATCATCGAAGCGCAAAACCGCGCCGCCGGCACCGGCCAAAACGGCGTGCCCAGCAGCCGTGTCCCACTCCATCGTGCGGCCCAGCCGCGGGTAGAAGTCGGCCTCACCTGCAGCGACAAGGCAGAATTTCAGCGACGAACCGGCACTTTTCATATCCGCGATCTTGTACTTCGCAGTGTAATCCTCGGTTGCTTGATCACGGTGCGATTTCGAGGCGACAATCAAAAGAGCATCGTTGTCGGGATCTGTGACGCGCAAGGGCTGTGTCGGACCAATGACCGCCTTATCCAAGGCACCCGTTTCCTCGACTGTGGCACCATCAGCACCCGTAAAGAACATCCGCCCGATTGCGGGCGCGTAAACCACCCCACGGATCGGTGAGCCGTCGTCTACATAGGCGATGTTGACGGTGAACTCGCCCCGGCGCTTGATGAACTCCTTCGTTCCGTCCAACGGGTCGACGATCAGGAAAGTCTGCACGTCCTGCCCATGAGACGCCGCCTGTTCCTCGGTCACAAGCGGGACGTCGGGAAATGCAGCACGCAATCCGGCACTGATTATGGCGTCGGCTGCCTCATCGGCTGCGGTAACGGGGCTGTCGTCGCTTTTGCTGCGCACCTCAAGATCATCGGCATTGTAGATGTCCATGATCGCATCGCCCGCCTCTAGCGCCAGGCGCCGCATAAGAGGGATGAGCCGCTCATAATCCATCCCATTGTCCCTATTGTTGAATTGACGCATTGCCGCCCTTATGGTGCCCCATCAATGGATCAGCAAGGATCGTGTGGCAGAAACGGCCATATCGGGCAAGGCCGGGCAAAACTAACAATAGCAGATGTTTGAACCAAAGACCCTAACAACACCAAGCCAGAGCTTCTGGAGCATGATCGACGTCATGTACCACACGATCGTGCGGAAAATCCGACAGGGACACCGCAACGCGGTTGTCGGCATCGCACTGGATGTGCTGCGCAGTATCGTGATGGTTTTGGCCTTCTTTGTCATTTTTCTGGTGTTGGGCCTACGCAGCTCACCCATCCGGGGCGACTTCCTATTGTTCATCATGACCGGCATCTTTGTCTACATGACGCATATCCGAGCGCTGACCGCGGTCGCCGGGGCCGAGGGGCCGACGGCCGCAATGATGAAACACGCTCCGATGAACACGCTGATCGCTATCGTCTCAGCTGCGTTTTCGGCCCTTTACACTCAGATCCTCGCCTTGGGGACCATCTTGGTTGTCTATCATATCGTGTTCACACCCATTACGATTGATCAGCCAGTCAACGCGATGGGCATGTTGTTGGTCGCCTGGTTCTCTGGCATCGCGGTTGGCACCGTGTTTTTGGCGGTCACCCCGTGGATCCCAGATTTCGGCCAACTGCTGCGTACCTTCTATGTGCGCGTGAACATGATCGCATCAGGCAAGATGTTTGTGGTGAACACCCTGCCCGCCAGCATGGTCGCCTTGTTTGACTGGAACCCGCTGTTTCACATCATCGACCAGATGCGCGGCTTTGTCTTTCTGCACTACAACCCCTTTGTCACGTCGATCATGTATCCGATCTATTTCTCGCTGGCGGTGCTAATGATTGGTATGCTGGGTGAATTCTTCACGCGCCGCAGCGTCTCGCTCAGCTGGTCGGCAGGACGTTAACAAAGGTTAAGGAGTGATGCCGTTTGGGCATGCTGCATTTCTTTGTTTTACAGGGCTTCGGACGCTTGCAGCCCCCAGATCCCGACCCTATATACCCAAAGATCGAGTTTCGGGGCATGGGACCCGGACGTAATCAACTTACTGGCGCGGGTGCCGCAATGGGTTCGCGCCTCTCAAACCGCCTGAAGTAGAGGGATTTGAAAAATGGCTAAAGTGATTGGCATCGACCTTGGAACGACCAACTCTTGTATCGCGATCATGGACGGCTCTGAGCCGCGTGTGATCGAAAACTCCGAAGGTGCACGCACAACACCTTCGATTGTCGCATTTACAGATGACGAGCGCCTCGTCGGCCAACCGGCCAAGCGTCAGGCCGTCACCAACCCAGAAAACACCATCTTTGCCGTCAAGCGCCTGATCGGGCGCCGGTTTGACGACAAGGATTTGTCGAAAGATAAAAAGAACATGCCGTTTGCAGTTGTCGATGGCGGCAACGGCGATGCATGGGTCGAAAGCAAGGGCGAGAAATACTCCCCATCCCAGATTTCCGCCTTCATCCTGGGCAAGATGAAGGAAACCGCCGAGACATATCTTGGCGAAGACGTCACGCAAGCCGTGATCACCGTCCCCGCCTATTTTAACGACGCCCAGCGTCAGGCCACGAAAGACGCCGGCAAGATCGCGGGCCTCGAAGTGCTGCGGATCATCAACGAACCGACAGCTGCTGCTTTGGCCTATGGTCTCGACAAGAAAGACAGCAAAACCATCGCTGTTTATGACCTTGGTGGCGGTACGTTCGACGTGACGATCCTTGAGATTGATGACGGCCTCTTCGAAGTGAAATCCACCAATGGTGACACGTTCCTGGGCGGTGAAGACTTTGACATGCGCATCGTCAATTACCTGGCCGATGAGTTCAAGAAAGAGAACTCCGTCGATTTGACACAAGACAAGATGGCGTTGCAGCGTCTGAAAGAAGCTGCTGAGAAAGCCAAGATCGAACTGTCTTCTTCTTCCAGCACCGAAATCAACCAGCCGTTTATCTCGATGGGATCAAACGGTCAGCCACTGCACATGGTCATGAAGCTGACCCGCGCGAAGCTGGAAAGCCTGGTTTCCGACCTGATCAAGCAGTCCATCAAGCCATGTAAAGACGCCATCAAGGATGCGGGCCTGTCGGTCAGCGACATTGATGAGGTGGTCCTGGTCGGCGGTATGACCCGCATGCCGAAGGTGAAGGAAGAAGTTGCGAAGTTCTTCGGCAAGGAAGCGCATCAGGGCGTGAACCCCGACGAAGTTGTCGCCATGGGTGCGGCCATTCAGGCCGGTGTTCTGCAGGGTGACGTGAAAGACGTCGTTCTTTTGGACGTGACGCCACTGTCGCTCGGCATCGAAACGCTTGGTGGTGTCTTCACCCGCCTGATCGACCGCAACACGACGATCCCGACGAAGAAGTCTCAGGTCTTCTCGACCGCCGAAGACAACCAGAACGCCGTGACGCTGCGCGTGTTCCAGGGTGAGCGTGAGATGGCCGCCGACAATAAGATGCTCGGTCAATTCAACCTCGAAGACATCCCGCCTGCCCCACGTGGCATGCCGCAGATTGAGGTGACCTTTGACATTGACGCCAACGGCATTGTCGAGGTCGGCGCCAAGGACAAAGGCACCGGCAAGGAGCAGAAGATCACGATCCAGGCCTCTGGCGGTCTGTCGGAGGAGGATATCGAAGCGATGGTCAAGGACGCCGAGGCAAATGCCGAGGCCGACAAGGAACGTCGCGAACTGGTCGATGCCAAGAATCAGGCAGAAAGCCTGATCCACTCGACCGAAAAGTCGATGGAAGAGCATTCCGACAAGGTCGACCCAACCACGATCGAAGCCATCGAACTGGCCATTGCTGCGCTGAAAGATGATCTGGAAGCCGACGATGCGAAGGCCGAGAAGATCAAGTCTGGCATCCAGAACGTGACTGAAGCCGCGATGAAGCTGGGTGAAGCCATCTACAAGGCGCAACAAGAGGAAGAAGGCGAAGCCGAGCCCGAAGCCAGCGCTGCCGATGACGACATCCTTGATGCCGATTTCGAAGACCTGGACGACGACAAGCGTGACAATTAAGGCGGCACGCCATTAAGGAATTAGACCGGCCCGGCTGAAGGGTCGGTCTTTTCCTTTCCCAAGGGGGAAAGTATCATGGCTAAACGTGACTATTACGAAGTTTTGGGTGTTGCCAAAGGTGCTGACGCCGCAGCGATCAAAAAGGCCTATCGCCAGAAAGCGAAAGAGCTGCACCCGGACCGCAATGCCGACAATCCAGACGCCGAAGCGCAGTTCAAAGAAGCGAACGAGGCTTACGAGGTCCTGAAGGACGCTGATAAGAAGGCGGCCTATGACCGCTTTGGCCATGCCGCGTTTGAAAACGGCATGGGCGGCGGGCGTGGCGGCCAGCAAGGCGACTTTGCCAGCGCATTCTCTGACGTCTTTGATGACCTTTTCGGTGACTTCATGGGCGGCGGGCGCGGTGGAGGACGCCGCAGCGGCGCACAGCGCGGCAATGACCTGCGCTACAACCTGCGCATCAATCTCGAAGACGCATTTGCCGGTCTGCAAAAGACGATCACGGTGCCGACGGCCGTTGGCTGCACCGCATGTAACGGTACTGGTGCTGAAGGCGGGTCAGAGCCGCAGACGTGCCCCACCTGTAACGGCATGGGCAAAGTCCGCGCGCAGCAGGGCTTCTTTACCGTCGAACGCACTTGCCCGACCTGTAACGGGCTGGGTCAGATCATCAAAGACCCTTGCCGTGTCTGCGGTGGCGCTGGACGTGTCGAAAAAGAGAAATCGCTCTCGGTCAACATCCCCGCCGGTGTTGAAACCGGCACGCGTATTCGCCTTGCTGGTGAGGGTGAGGCAGGCATGCGCAGTGGGCCAACCGGTGATCTTTACATCTTTATTGAGGTCAACGATCACGCGCTTTTCGAACGTGAGAACACCAATCTGTTCTGTCGTGTGCCGGTCTCCATCGCCACGGCCGCGCTGGGTGGCGAGATCGAAGTCCCCACTATCGATGGTGGGCGCAGCCGGGTGAAAGTGCCCGAAGGTTCGCAATCCGGGCGACAGATGCGCTTGCGCGGCAAAGGCATGCCAGCTTTGCGCGGCGGTCAGTTGGGCGACATGTTCATTGAACTGGCTGTCGAAACACCGGTGAAACTGACGGCCAGGCAGCGCGAAATCTTGCGCGAGTTCGACAAGCTGAGCGAGGACAACAATCCGCAAGGCTCAAGCTTTTTTGCATCGGTGAAAAGCTTCTGGGACTCGATGAAGAGTTAGTGTTAACGGCAAAGTAACCAAAGTGACGGCAAGCTGAGCCCATGTCTCAGTTTGCCGAAACAAGAAACCTGTTTGCTGATCTTGATGAAGTGGACGAGTTCGCAGCACTGTCAAGCGGCAAACCCCCATCTTACATCCGTGATCACCGCAAACGCTTGCGCGAGCGGTTTCTCAACGGCGGTGCATCTGCTGTTCCCGATTATGAACTGCTTGAACTCGTCCTTTTTCGTGCGATCCCACGGCAAGACGTCAAGCCGCTGGCGCGCCGCTTGATCGACCAATTCGGAGATTTCAATCGTGTTCTCTCAGCGCCGATCACCCAATTGCGGCAAGTCGACGGTGTCGGGGATGCTGTGGCTGTTGAGCTCAAAATTGTGGAGGCTGCGGCCCACAGGCTCGCCCGCGCGAAGGTCATGCAACGGCATGTTGTTTCTAGCTGGGACGCCTTGCTGGATTACTGCCACACCACCATGGCGCATCTGACGACCGAACAGTTTCGCATTCTGTTTTTGGACACAAAGAACGCCGTGATCGCAGATGAAGAACAGGCCCAAGGCACAGTGGATCACGTGCCAGTTTATCCGCGCGAAGTCGTCAAGCGGGCGCTGGAGCTAAATGCCGCGTCGCTCATCCTTGTCCACAACCACCCTTCCGGCGATCCAACCCCTTCAGAGGCCGACATTCAGATGACGCGGCAGATCACTTCAGCTGCTAAGGCGCTGGGGATCACGGTGCATGATCACCTGATCATCGGAAAAGCCTGTGAGCTCAGTTTTCGTGCACGGGGGTTGTTTGACGCCTAAATCGTCTATGGGGAATCTGAGGCTGCTAACGCCAGGCGAGCGCGAAGTCCTTGAACTGATCCTCAAGCACCACCACCTGATCAACCGCATCGCAACTTGGCAGCCCCGCACTGATCTGGCGCGTCTGTAGCGGGCCGCCCATGGAGGTCTGGATCGTCTTTGTGTCGACCTCGCGGCCGCAATTATCTTCGGTGACGGCAACGCTCAACTGAAGGATCGTCTGAGATGTCGACCGATCATGGCCCGCTGGATAGGTGTAAACCTCTGCCAGCCGCGGCGTGTCGGCTTCCATTGTGCCAAGGCGCAAGACAAAACCCTGCTCGCCCGCAACAGCATCCTCTGCATCATGGACAGAGGCTGACCAGACATGCCCTGCATCGCCAATGGATGCGCCATCCTCTAAGGCGTGAAGCTGCAAGTTGTATTGCCCATCCCATTGCAGAATAGCCCGGTCGTAGATGCGCACATCAGGCACTTCGACTGAAACGCGGGCATGCTCTACGTTCTCAAAAAGCGCTGCAAAAGTTGCTTCAACCGCAAGCGCTGGGACCACTAAAGAAGCCACACCTTCATCATCGGTGCGCGCTGTAAAGGCCAAGGCTTCGTGCCGCAGCATGAAATCGGTGTCCTCATGACACGGCGACATAAGGTAGAGCGATACCATCGCCGCCTCTTCCGGGGCTGCCCGGAGCGTCGCGGTGCACCCTTGGATGGGCGTTGCCAAAATGGTCCCCATTTCAGGCACCGCAAACTCGGCATAGACGGCATCAACTGGCAGCACGGTTTGTTGGCTCGCCCGATGGTCAAGCGGTGTTGTCACAACATCGGGCACCCCAAAAACAGCATCGCCGGCGCTGTTTTTCGGCAGCGTCATTACACGGACCGATTTGAGGTCTTGTCGTTCAACCGGCTCGGCAGCAGTCGCGGTCTGCTCTTGACCGGCTTGCATCACAAAGCCGACCCCAAAGGCGATAGATAGTGTCATTGCAGCCGTCTTGATGGTACTCAAACGCGACATCCCCAGCTCCGTTGTCCGCCCCATCACCGAAGACTGGAAAAAAACGGTGACGCCAGAAGGACAACCCGATGACCTTAGCGTGTTTGAATGATGTCATCAATCAGGCAAGACGCCCGTGGCAATGCTTGAACTTCTTGCCGGACCCGCAAGGGCACGGATCGTTACGCCCCGGCTTGCCCCAGGTATCAGGGTTATTTTCATCAAACCCTTCAATGGCCGGGCCAGCTTTGACAGTCGAAGAACCGGGCGCTGCTGCGGCAGCGGCCGCCGCCGCAGCCGCCGCTTGCTGCTGGCGGATCTGGGCGATCATCTGTTCCTGCTCTTCTTTTGACATGGGCCGGATCTGCGACAGCTTCTTGGTCACATCCGACCGCAATCCATCAAGCAACCGCTCGAACAACAGGAACCCCTCGGTCTTGTATTCGTTCAGAGGATCGCGCTGCGCATATCCGCGGAAGCCGACAACTGAACGCAAATGTTCGAGCGTCAAAAGGTGTTCGCGCCATTTGGCATCAATCGTTTGCAACAGAAGCTGCTTTTCGACGCTGCGCATGGTCTGATCACCAAAGGCCTCGGCTTTTTCCGCCATGAACTTGTCGGCCGCCTCTTCCAGACGCTCCCGGATGTCGTCATCATCAACGCCTTCTTCGGCAGCCCAGCCCACAACGGGGGCGTCGAGGCCCAGAACGTCCTGCACATCCTGCTGAAGTGTTTCGGTATCCCATTGATCCGCATAGCTTTTCGGCGGCATGTATTGATCGACCAAATCATCAATGACCTGGTCGCGCATGTCCTTGACGATATCAGACAGGTCCTGTGCCTCCATGATATCGCGGCGCTGGGAAAAGATGACTTTCCGCTGATCGTTCATCACATCGTCGAATTTTAGAAGCTGTTTGCGGATGTCGAAGTTGCGGCCTTCAACCTTAGCCTGCGCGCGTTCGAGCGACTTGTTCACCCATGGGTGTACAATCGCTTCACCCTCTTGCATGCCCAGACCCGACAGCACCTTGTCGAGCCGTTCGGACCCGAAGATGCGCATCAGATCATCCTCTAAGGAAAGGAAGAACGACGACCGTCCGGGGTCACCCTGACGGCCCGAACGGCCACGCAACTGGTTGTCGATCCGGCGGCTTTCATGACGTTCCGTGGCCAGCACGAAAAGCCCCCCGGCATCCTTGACCGCCTGCTCATCGCTCTCATGCTCTGCTTCGATGCGCGCGCGGATCGCCGCATGATCGCCATCGGGATCGCTGGCAATGGCCTCAAGTACCTTGAACTCCACGTTGCCGCCCAGCTTGATGTCGGTGCCGCGGCCAGCCATGTTTGTGGCAATAGTTACGGCGTTCAGCTTACCTGCATCCGCAATGATCTGCGCCTCTTGTTCGTGCTGCCGAGCGTTCAGCACGTTAAAGGTGATTCCCTCCGATTTCAGCAAATCAGCGAGATATTCAGACTTCTCGATCGATGTTGTGCCGACAAGGATTGGTTGGCCAGTCGCATGCGCCTCTTTGATCTCTTCGACAATTCCTTCGAACTTTTCCTTGGCGGTGCGGTAAACCTGATCATCCTCATCGATCCGGGCAATGGGGCGGTTCGTTGGCACCTCAACTACGCCGAGGCCGTAAATCTCTTGAAATTCGTCAGCCTCAGTCACGGCTGTCCCGGTCATCCCGCCCAGTTTGTCATAAAGTCGGAAGTAGTTCTGAAACGTCACAGAGGCGAGCGTCACATTCTCAGGCTTGATCGACACGCCCTCTTTCGCCTCAACGGCCTGGTGCAAGCCGTCTGACAAGCGGCGCCCAATCATCATGCGTCCGGTAAATTCATCGATCAGCACAATTTCATCGTCACGCACAATGTAGTCCTTGTCGCGCGTATAAAGCTTGTGCGCACGCAGCGCCTGATTGACGTGATGAACCAGCGTTGTGCTTTCAGGGTCGTAAAGCGTCTGACCTTCAGGCAGCAGTTCGGCCTCGGTCAGCTTCAATTCCAGATAGTCGTTCCCGTCATCAGTGAAGGTGACCTGCCGCGTCTTTTCGTCGAGTTCAAAATGCTCTTCAGAGATATCGGGAACGATCTTGTCGATTTTGGCGTACATCTCGCTGCGGTCCTGCGCGGGGCCAGAGATGATGAGCGGCGTGCGTGCTTCGTCAATCAAGATCGAATCCACCTCATCGACAATCGCGAAGTTGTGGTCGCGCTGATACATCTGGCTCAACTCGGACTTCATGTTGTCGCGTAGATAGTCAAAGCCAAGCTCGTTATTCGTGGCATAGGTCACGTCGCAAGCATAAGCTTCCATCTTTTCGGCATCAGGCTGTTGTGGAACCACAACACCGGTGGTCATACCAAGCGCGCTGTAGACATTGCCCATCCATTCCGCGTCCCGACGGGCAAGATAGTCGTTCACCGTCACGATATGCACGCCCTTGCCGGTCAGCGCGTTCAGGTAGGCCGGGAAGGTCGCGACAAGCGTCTTGCCTTCACCCGTTTTCATTTCAGAGATATTGCCCTGATGCAGGAAAATCCCGCCCATCAGCTGCGTATCAAAGGCACGCAGGCCCAGCGCGCGTTTGGCAGCCTCGCGGCAATTGGCGAAGGCTTCGGGCAAAAGCGCATCGAGGCTCTCACCTTTCATTGCCCGCGTTGCCAGGTCTTCGGTCTTTTGTTTGATATCCTCGTCAGACAGCGCCTCAAACTCGGGCTCCAGCGCATTGATCTGTGCAACCAGTGGACGGACGGCTTTGACCTTACGGTCATTCGCGCTGCCAAAAACCTTTTTGGCGATCGTTCCGATACCCAGCATATTCTCTCCGGCGGTGCGTCACACACCTGTCTGACATCTATTTGAGAGGAGGTCGCTTGTAGGCCTGTGACAGGCCACATAGAAAGGGCCAGAAATACATAGCGCTTCGACCTCCTCAAGGCATTCATGGGATGTAAGGGGCCGTTTCTACCGTGTCAACGCCGCGCACAAGCGTGGCCAATCAAGGGATCGTTTAATGCTGAAACAAGTTACAGGTCTGGGTGCTGCAACGGCCATTTTGCTGGCCGCGACAAGCACTTTTGCGCAGGATGTGACCGCCGATACGGTTGTGGCCACAGTGGGTGAAACCGAGATTACGTTGGGTGAAGTCATCATCGCGCGCACCAACCTGCCACCGCAATATGCGCAATTCCCGAATGAGGTTCTGTTCGATGGGCTTGTTGATCAGTTGATCCAGCAACAGCTTCTTGCTGATTCCGCATCAAGCGTCTCGCCCCGGATCGACTATACACTGCTGAATGAACGGCGCGCCCTGGTGGCCAATAGCGTGATTACCGAAATCGCTGAGACTTCCGTGACCGAAGAAGACATTCAAGCGCTCTACGATGAACGCTTTGCCGATGCCGAGGAAGTGCCGGAATTCCGTGCCTCGCATCTTTTGGTGGATACAGAAGAAGAGGCGGCCGCCGCCAAAGCGCGCATTGATGAAGGGCAGGCATTCGCCGATGTCGCCCGCGATGTCTCGACCGGCCCAACGGGCCCGAATGGGGGTGATCTCGGTTGGTTTGGCGAAGGTGCGATGGTGCCGGAGTTCGAAGAGGCCATCACGTCGCTTGAAGTTGGCGGTGTCTCCGAGCCGTTTGAAACGCAGTTCGGATGGCATGTGGCAACGCTCGTAGAGAAGCGCGTGCAACCGCAGCCCACTCTCGATCAGACCCGTCGCCAGTTAACCGCTGAGTTGCAAGAGGTCGCGGTGACAGCACGTCTGGAAGAGCTCGCGGCAGCGCAGGACGTGGTCAAGCCCGAGGCTGGCGCGTTTGATCCCAACCTCATCGACAGTATCGACCTTCTGGACTGAGCCAGCATGGCCATGTCACCACTGGCGCCGGATCGGTTTCCGGACCTTCCAGAGATCGCGGGCGTGACGTTTGCAACAGTTGCGGCAGGAGTCAAATACGCGGGCCGCGATGACGTGATGCTGGCCATGTTGGCCCCGGGCACTGCTGTGGCGGGCGTATTCACACGTTCGGCCACGCGGTCCGCACCCGTGCTGGATTGTCAGGCCAAGCTGGGCGGTGACCCATCCGCAGCTGCTGCCATCTTGGTGAATTCCGGCAATGCCAACGCCTTTACAGGCAAGAACGGCACCAACGCCACCTCTGCGGTTGTTGACGCCGTTACGACTGTCACGGGCGTGCCCACCGCGCGCGTTTTCACGGCATCCACCGGTGTGATTGGCGAACCCCTGCCCCATGATCGGATCACCGCAAATCTGCAGGACCTCTCTGATCGTCAATCCGCAGGCGCCATTGCAGACGCCGCCCGTGCGATCATGACCACTGACACGTTCCCCAAGGGTGCGAGCGCGACGGTCGAGATCGACGGCGAGACCGTGACCATCGCAGGCATCGCCAAGGGCTCTGGCATGATCGCGCCGGATATGGCGACGATGCTGGTCTACATCTTCACCGATGCGCAGATCGGCCAGGCTGAACTGCAGGGCATGGTGGCCTCGCATAACGCGAAGACATTCAACTGCATCACAGTTGATAGCGATACGTCCACCTCAGACACGTTGCTTGTCGCAGCAACGGGCCGGTCAGGCGTGGATGTCACCGGCAACGCGGCGTTCAGCGCCGCCCTGCATCGGGTTATGCTGGACCTCGCACATCAGGTCGTCCGCGACGGCGAGGGGGCCACGAAGTTTGTCACGGTCGAGGTCACGGGCGCCGAGCATGACACAGACGCACATCAGGTGGCCATGGCCATCGCCAACTCCCCGCTCGTCAAAACGGCCATTGCGGGTGAGGATGCCAATTGGGGCCGCATTGTCATGGCGGTCGGGAAATCGGGGGCAGCGGCGGACCGCGACAGGCTGACCATCCGGATTGGGGACATCACGGTTGCCGAAAACGGCTGGCGCGCGCCGGATTATTCGGAAGAGGCCGCGAGCGCTTACATGAAGAACGCCGAACTCGAAATCGGTGTGGACCTGGGGCTGGGCACCGGGACAAGCACCGTTTGGACCTGCGATCTGACCCACGGCTACATCAGCATCAACGCGGATTACCGGTCATGAAGACGGTGCTGGTCTCTGCCGTGGCGCTGATCGACCCCGACGGGCGAGTCTTGCTCGCGCAACGCCCGGAAGGCAAATCCATGGCCGGTCTGTGGGAATTCCCCGGCGGCAAGGTCGAACTGGGTGAAACGCCCGAAGCCGCTCTGATCCGCGAATTGCAAGAGGAATTGGGCATTGATACCTGGGCCTCGTGCCTGGCCCCGCTCACTTTCGCCAGCCACTCCTACACCGACTTCCACCTGCTGATGCCGCTCTTCGCCTGCCGCAAATGGGAGGGCACGCCGACGTCGCGCGAAGGGCAGACCCTGAAATGGGTCAAACCCAACTCGCTGCGCGATTATCCGATGCCCGCGGCCGACATTCCGCTCATCCCCATCTTGCGAGACTGGCTCTAACGGAAGCCTAGATCGGGCAATCATCTGCCGACCTGAATGTCTCACCTGGGTCGCTCGCGACGCCGTGCAAAAACAAATCAGCATAGCAATCGCTGTCCCAGCCGTCGTAGACCCGATCATAGAATGAGCCATTGCCCGTGTTTTTGGGTGGGCATGCCAATGCTTATCGACACCTGAAAATGGACGAAAGGGCAAAGATGACCGAGGCCAATCCCGCGAGTGACAGAAAGGTCGATAAGCCGCGCATGTCTGTTTCCTATGTTTTGAAATCTAATGATTGGATTTGGCCGCTAGGCGTCCTGCAATCGCAGGGCCACGGCGCCAACGATCATGATCAAGAAACCCAGCCCGATACGGCGCAAACCGTAGATGAGCGTATCTCTGGGTTGCGCATCCACATAAGCAGGGACCGATGCCAGCGATAACACCGTCAGCGCATTTCCGACCCTTTCTTCGTGCCAATCATGATAACCAACGGGTGCCAGCGCCTCGATGACATTACCATCGACAGTGTATCTGACCGTAAGGAAGTAGTCATAAAAGTAAGTTCGCGGACTGCGCACCTTGTAGCCATTGACGGATATACTTTCCACGCGCACAGGGCGTCCACTGTTAGTCGGACGATCGATATGTTTGTCAATGATTGTAGCCTCTACCTGCGTGCCAGAGAGCCAGATGCGCCCTCCATCGTAAACCGTCTTTACGTTCGCGACGGCGATCCCAAGACCGACCACGATGATCAATACGCAAAACAGTCTACCAAGCAAACCCATCCGAGATCCCTCCTTCTTGACAGGTAGGCTATTCCGCAAGAGTCCTATTGGCAGGGGAATGATTGTGCCAACTTCCCCTTTTTGGCTGCCTTGGGCCACTTTGCGTTAACACCCTGCGATTTCAGAGGTAAAAAGGCGGCCCAATGGACCGCCTTCCAGATAAAAGCTCGGTGAAACCCGCGCGACTAAAGCTCGCGCTCGACCTCTTCACGCTCGAATATTTCGATGACGTCTTCGGGGCGAATGTCATCGTAGTTTTCAAACGCCATACCGCATTCCTGACCGGACTGCACCTCTGGTACCTCGTCCTTGAAACGCTTGAGCGTTTTCAGCGTGCCTTCATGGATCACCACGTTGTCGCGCAACAGACGCACACCGGCGGAGCGGCGGGCGACACCTTCGGTGACGATACAACCCGCGACTTTGCCGACATTGGAGACCTTGAAGACCTCTTTGATCTCGGCATAACCGATGAAGTTTTCCTTGATCTCGGCAGACAGCAGGCCAGAGGCTGCTTTCTTCACATCGTCCACAAGGTCGTAGATCACCGAATAATAGCGGATTTCGACACCCTTCTGGTTCGCCGTATTCCGGGCCGACGCATTCGCACGCACGTTAAAGCCAAAGACCGGGGCGCTTGAGGCTTCGGCAAGGCCGATATCCGTCTCGGTAATCGCACCGACACCGGAATGCAGCACGCGCACGCGCACCTCTTCGTTGCCGATTTTTTCCATCGCCTGCACGATCGCTTCGGCAGAACCCTGCACGTCGGCTTTCACGAGGATGGGCAACTCGCTGACATTCTCATCCGCCTTGGCATTCGCCATCAGCTGCTCCAGCGTGGTCGCAGCACCGGCAGCGGCGCGTTTTTCCTTCGCCGCCTTTTCACGGTATTCAGCGATTTCACGCGCCTGCGCATCGGTCTCGACCACGTTAAGGACGTCGCCCGCTTCGGGCGTGCCGTTCAGGCCCAGCACCTCAACCGGCACGGACGGACCAGCCTCTTTCACGCGCTCGCCCTTGTCATTGATCAGCGCACGGACTTTCCCGTGCTGCTCACCCACCACAAAGATATCGCCCTGACGCAAAGTACCTGTCTGAACAAGCACGGTGGCAACAGGCCCACGGCCAACGTCCAACTGCGCCTCGATCACGGCACCTTCGGCGGCGCGATCAGGGTTGGCTTTCAGTTCTAGGATTTCCGCCTGCAGCGCAATCGCCTCAAGCAGATCGTCAAGGCCCTGACCGGTGATGGCCGAGACTTCAACATCCTGCACATCGCCGGACATCTTTTCGACGATGACTTCGTGCTGCAAGAGGTCTGTGCGGACCTTGTCGGGGTTCGCTTCGGGTTTATCGATCTTGTTGATTGCCACGATCATCGGCACTTCCGCCGCCTTGGCGTGATTGATCGCCTCAATCGTCTGCGGCATGACCGCGTCGTCAGCGGCTACGACAAGCACGACGATATCCGTCACCTGCGCCCCGCGAGAGCGCATAGAGGTAAACGCGGCGTGGCCCGGCGTATCAAGGAAAGACAATACCGCCCCGCTATCTGTTTTCACCTGATAGGCGCCGATATGCTGGGTGATCCCACCCGCCTCACTCGCCACAACTTTCGCATTGCGGATCGCATCCAAGAGCGAGGTTTTCCCGTGGTCAACGTGCCCCATGATCGTGATGATCGGCGGACGCCCTTTGAGGTCTTCTGGCTTGTCTTCGACCGCCTGAATGACGTCCTCAACATCGGCATCGGAAACGCGGACGACCGTGTGCCCGAACTCTTCAATGATCAGTTCCGCCGTGTCAGCATCAATCGTCTGGTTTTGCGTCGCCATGATGCCGTTGGTCATCAGAGCCTTTACAACATCGGCCACACGCTCGGTCATGCGGTTAGCGAGTTCAGATACGGTGATCGCCTCTGGCAGGGCCACCTCGCGATACACCTTTTCACGCTCAGCGGAGACACCCATCGCCTTCGCGCGGGCCTTGTCCTGCTTGCGCTTCATCGCCGCCATAGAGCGTTGGCGGCCGCCATCACGACCAGAGAGCGCGTCATTCAGCGTCAGCTTGCCAGAGCGACGGCCATCGTCAGAACGACCCGGTTTGGCCTTGTTGCCGCGATCCGTCTTGGTCTCGCGCTCGCGCTCGACCTTGGCGCGGGTCGGGCGATCAACAGCCGTTTCACCTGGCACTGCTGCAGCGGCGGGGGGCGCATCAGCGGCGGCCTTTTTGCGGGCGGCTTCCGCCTTTTTGCGCTCTTCTTCCTCGGCCTTAGCCTTGGCGCGTTCCTCGCGGGCGCGATCCTCAGCTTCTTTCGCCTCGATTTCGGCCCGGCGCGCGGCACGCTCTTCTTCACGCGCCTTTTCCTCGGCCGCGCGTTTGGCGGCCTCTTCGGCCTCGCGCGCCTTCGCCATGGCCAGCGCCTTCATCCGGCGTTCCAGCTCGGCATCAGAGATACCAGCGGGCCGCTTTGAAGGGTCCCCGCCTACAGGCGCCGCACGCCCGCCGGCCGCGGGTTTCGCCGCACCCGGCTTAGGCACCACAACGCGCTTGCGCTTGGTTTCTACCACGACGTTCTTGGTCCGCCCGTGGCTAAAGCTTTGCTTCACGTTACTTGGACGTGAACCACCCAGACCCAGAGTTTTTTTGCCGTCGTTATCGCTCATCTAGCTTCTTTATCCTTCCCGGAGGCCCCATCGCCCCCGTCACTTTCGCGTAAACCGCGCAGCTTTGTGGCTTCCTCTACAACACGATTGCTGAGTCCACCAGTGGCAAGCGCGCCATGTATCACAGTTTGCCGCCCAAATGCCAAACCCAATTCGGTTGACGTCAGGCAGCCGAAATATCGCGCCCCTTCTGGCGTCCAAAGCTTTGTCTTCCCGCGCTCTGACCCGTCAGAGGCCTGCACCAGAACGCGGACTTGCTCGCCGCCAGCGAGCCAGCCCTTGACCTTCTCGAACCCGCAGACGGCCAAACCGGCCTTTCGGGCAAGCGCGATCAGGTCCACGACGCGGCGCGCCAACTGCTCTTCGACCAGCTCGGCCAGATTATCCGGCACGGTCACGGCCTGTTTGGCTGACCGCGCGAACTGGCCTTTTTTGGCCTGATCCAGCACCGCCCGGTCTGCCGTCACATACATGCCGCGGCCCGGCAATTTGTTCAGCACATCAGGCACGACCTGATTGTCTGGGCCCACGACAAACCGGATCAGCCCGGCCTTTGGCTGCACCTCACCCGTGACGATGCACTTGCGCGCAGGCTCGCCGCGTTCCTTGTTATGGCCGCCCCGTGCCATCTGTCGCCCTGTCAGAGGCCTGAAATCAGGCCTCCGCCTCCTCGGTCTCGGCTTCGGCAGCTTCGGCCTCTGCCGCTGCAGCCTCCAGATCTGCCGGATCAACCCAGCCCAGCATCACGCGCGCCGTCATAATCAGGTCTTGCGCCTCTTCCAGCGACACATCGAACGGCTCCAGCACACCATCGTCTTTCACACGTTCGCCATCGACAGTTGTCCAGCCACCGGCCAGTTCCCAGTCAGCGCAAGTCGCAAAGTCTTCAAGCGTCTTCACACCATCCTTGCCCAGCGCCTCAAGCATCTGCGGCGTCAGCCCTTCGAAATTGGCCAGGCTGTCTTCAACGCCCAACGCACGGGCCGCCTCCATCGCCTTTTTCGCCTGCTCTTCAAGATAGTCGCGGGCACGGGCCTGCAATTCAGCCGCCGTATCCTCATCAACACCTTCAATCACCAGAAGTTCGTCGATTTCGACATAAGCCACTTCTTCAAGGTTCGTGAACCCTTCAGATACCAGTAATTGGGCAAAGAACTCGTCCAGATCAAGGGTCTCCATGAAGAGTTTTGTGCGCAGCTCAAACTCGGCCTGACGACGCTTGGATTCCTCTTCCTCGGTCATGATATCGATATCAAGCCCGGTCAGCTGGCTGGCCAGACGCACGTTCTGGCCGCGACGACCGATGGCGAGCGACAATTGCTCTTCCGGAACGACCACTTCGATCTTACCGGCCTCTTCGTCCAGAACGACCTTGCTGACCTCTGCAGGCTGCAACGCGTTCACAAGGAAGGTCGGCATATCTTCGTTCCAGGGAATGATGTCGATCTTTTCGCCCTGCAGCTCGTTCACCACGGCCTGCACACGGCTGCCGCGCATACCCACACAGGCGCCGACAGGGTCGATCGAGCCGTCATAGGAAATCACGGCAATCTTCGCGCGGCTGCCGGGGTCACGGGCCACGGCCTTGATCTCAATGATGCCTTCGTAGATCTCAGGCACTTCCATCTTGAACAATTCCGCCATGAATTCCGGTGCGGTACGGCTCAGGAAAATCTGCGGCCCGCGCTGTTCGCGACGCACATCCTTGATGTAGCAGCGGATGCGATCATTGGGGCGATACGCCTCGCGCCCGATCTTTTCGTTGCGGCGCAGCACGGCTTCGCCCGCGCCCACATCGACGATGACGTTGCCGTATTCCTCGCGCTTGACGAGGGCGTTGATGATCGTGCCTGCCTTGTCCTTGAATTCTTCATACTGCTTGTCGCGCTCCGCCTCGCGGACCTTTTGCAGGATGACCTGCTTGGCCGATTGCGCGGCGATCCGGCCCAGCTCAACGGGCGGCACTTCCTCGATGAATTGCTGACCGACTTCGGGATTTTCCATATACTGCTTGGCCTGCTCGACCGTGAATTCAGCCTGATAATTCTCAAGCTCTTCATCTTCGACGACAGTGCGCACACGGGTAAAGGTCGCGCGGCCGGTCTTGCGGTCGATGGACACGCGGATGTCCATCTCTGCGCCGTAACGCGACTTGGCAGCACGGGCGAGCGACTCCTCCATCGCCTCCACCACGAGGCCCGGTTCGATATTCTTTTCTCGGGCCACTGCCTCGGCCGTTTGCAATAGCTCCAACTGGTTGGCTGACGTATACGCCATTAGGTGTTCTCCTCACCTTCTATAATTGTTTCTATCTCATCAAACTGGGTTTCGTCGATCTGACCTGCATCCTTGCGACCGCGCAGCACATCGCGGATCAGCTCATCCGTCAGGACAAGTTTCGCATCCGACAGCCAGTCAAACTTCAGGCCAATTGTGCCTTCGGAAATGGTGATCAGGATCTCGTCGCCTTCCGTCCCGGCAAGCTGCCCTTTGAACCGGCGGCGCCCGTCGATCAGCTGTTCGGTCTCGACCTTGGCCTCAAACCCTTCCCAAAGATCGAAGTCTTTCAGCCGGGTCAGCGGGCGGTCGATCCCGGGGCTTGAAACTTCCAGATTGTACTCATCCAGAATGGGGTCTTCGACATCCAGAACAGCGCTGAGCGCTGTCGAGATTTGCCCGCATTCATCCACTTCAATCTGGCCATCAGGGCGCTGCACCATGATCTGCACCACGGTGTCCTTCCCGCTCATCATCCGCACACGCACAACTTCGAACCCCATGTCCTCAACAACAGGGGTCACAATCTCGGCGATGCGGCGGTCGATAGCCGCTTTGGCGATCAGATCGTTCATATCTTTCATAAGCACAAAAAAACGGGCGCGCGGCCCGTTGATCTTTCCCGGTGGAGCCTTGGGGGTGGAAGCCGAGGCGCCGCTTTCATCGCTCATATACGGAACCGTCTGCGAGTCTGCAAGAGGCAAGACAATGCGCAATCGTATTTGAGAGGAAGCGTATGCGAACTCGTATCGTCGAGGCACGTGGGAACAAGGTTCGGCCCAGCCAGAGCTCGTCGTCCGGCCAGTGGCGCCCGACGATACGAAGTCACATCACCGCGAAAGGATGATCGTCGAGAGCCAAACAAAATAGCCCGGATCAACAACCCTCTTTCGAAGCGTCAAAGCGTTGTAATCCAGTTCGTATTCGAAACTACGTCTACAACAACACTCGCTAACAATTTGAGCTTAATTGACACCACGTGAACCTGCGTTGAACAGTTGGTTAAGAAGTGGTTAAGATCATCATTTTTCACAAAAAACCCCGCCTACTAGGCGGGGTTTTGATGTTGTCTGGGTGAGAGCAGTTTATGCGACAGACCAGCGTTCTGCCATCCGGGCATTGTCCATCTGCCAGAGGTTACCCACAACCTCGGGCGATGCGATCCGGTTGTTCACGGCCTGCACGTAGTTCGCAAACATCGGCACCAGGACGCCACCATCATCACGCAGGATCTGCTGCATCTCGAAATACTGCTCGCGCCGCTTGTCGGTATCAAGCTCAGCGCGCGCCATCAGCAGCAGTTCCTGGAATCGGGCGCTATCATTGCTGTCCCATTGGCTGTCATTCCATGGAACACCAGCCTCATAAGCGGTTGAGAACATCCAATCCTCGGTCGCGCGGCCTGACCAGTAAACGGCGGAGAATGGCTTGTTCAGCCAGACATTCGACCAGTAACCGTCCGCAGGCTCCTGCACCACGTTCAGATTGATGCCACCACCAGCAGCCGACGCCTGGAAGAGCTGTGCGGCATCCACCGCACCCTCAAATGCGGCGCTGGACGCGCTGATATCGATGTTCAGGCTATCAAGGCCCGCCTGCTGCAGATAGAACTTGGCCTGATCTGGGTCATATTCCAACTGCTCCATTTCCGCATGGAAGAACTGGTTGGCGGGTCCGATAGGCGTATCGTTCCCGACCATCCCGTGACCGAGCAGGATCTTATCCACCATTTCCTGCCGGTTGATACCGTATTTCAGCGCACGGCGGACATTCACATCGTTGAACGGCGCCGTATCGGTCAGCATTGCGAACGTGTAATGCTGGTTACCGGTGACTTCCTGAATACGCAGCTGCGGATTGGCTTTCAGTAAGGCTTCGGTCTTAAAGTCGATCCGGTTGATCGTATCAACCTGACCGGTCATCAGCGCGTTCATCCGAGCGGTGTTGTCATTGATAGCGATATATTCAACCTCATCAAAGAAGCCTGCTTCGTCACCTTTGTAGTGGTCGGGGTAGCGGGTCGCGACCATGCGCACGCCGGGATCGAAGGATTGGACCTGATAAAGGCCGGTGCCGATACCGTTCGCGATCGCCTCGTCGATCTGGCCTGCAGGGAAGATCAACAGGTGATAGTCGGACATCAGGTATGGGAAGTCTGCGTTGCCCGAGGCCAGTGTGAACTGCACCTGGAAATCGGTCACTTTCTTCATTTCGCTGATTGATGCAACAATCGGCTGTGCCGCCGATTTTGCGCCTTCAGCTACATGCATCTGCAGCGATTCAATCACGTCATCAGCGCCGAAAGGCTTGCCGTTGTGGAACGTCACGCCCTGGCGCAGGTTGAATGTCCAGGTTTTAGCGTCAGCGGAGGCTTCCCAGCTTTCGGCCAATTCGCCGACGAGCGATCCATCTGCTGCGACCTCGGTCAGACAGTCAAAAACCGTCCCGTGGGCCGAGGCGATCATGAAAATATCGGAATGGGTACGGCCATCCCAGCTATCAGACGTGTTCGCGCCGCCCAGACCGGCCGTCAGTTTGCCCCCGCGTGTCTGGGCGCGCAGCTTCATGCCAGAAAGGCTGAGCACGCCAGCGGCGGCACCTGTTTTCAATAGACCGCGTCTACTAATTCCATTCATCTTGTCGTTCTCCCTGTTGGTTTGCGGGGTGTCCCAACACCCGCATATCTTTCACCAAGTCTGGTGATTCTGGTTACATCTTATCAGCAGCAGCATCGCCAATGTTATCAACTCCACGTTCCGCCAGCAGATTGGTCAGCCAATCCGGGTCCATTTCCGGCACAGATGACAAAAGCAAATCGGTGTAGGCGTGATGGGGCGGCTTGAACATCTCGGCCTTCTCGCCCTGTTCCACAACGCGGCCATCCTTCATCACCACGACCTCATCAGCGATGGCTTTGACCGTCGCAAGATCGTGCGTGATGAACATATAGGTCAGCGACAGCTCATCCTGCAAACGGGCCAGAAGACGCAGGATGCCTTCGGCGACAAGCTGATCAAGGGCCGAGGTGACCTCATCACAAATGATGAATTTCGGCTCAGCCGCAAGGGCACGCGCGATCCCAATGCGCTGCTTTTGACCACCTGAAAGTTCTGATGGCAGCCGGTGGTAGTATTTTGACGGCTCCAGCTCGATCTGATCGAGAAGCGCATCAACCTTTTTGCGGCGTTCTGCCCCAGTCAGGCCCAGATAAAACTGAACGGGCCGCGCAATGATCTGACCAATCGACATGCGGGGGTTCAGCGCGGTATCGGCCATCTGGTAGATCATCTGCACCTGGCGCAGCTGATCCTTGGTCCGTTTGCGGTAATCGGGCGGCAGCACATCGCCATCCAGCAGGATATGCCCGGATTTGGGCGGCAGAAGCCCCGTAATACAACGCGCCGTGGTCGATTTACCCGATCCGCTTTCGCCCACAACGGCAACGGTGCGGCCCGCATGCAGGTCAAAACTGACATCATGCAGCACCGGTACTTTGCCATAGGCCGCATCGACGTTTTGCACGCTCACAACTGGCACAGCACCGGTTTGAACCGCCGGTTTGCGTGGACGTTCAAAACTGCGCACCGCCCAAAGCGACTTGGTGTATTCTTGTGTGGGCGCCGCAAGCATGGTGCGGGTATCGGCGGTTTCGACCTCATCACCCTTGAGCAGCACCTTGATCCTGTCCGCCATTTGCGCCACGACCGCCAGATCGTGGGTGATGTAAATGGCAGCGGTATCAAACTGTTCCACAATGTCGCGGATCGAGGCCAGGACCTCAATTTGCGTGGTCACGTCCAAAGCCGTTGTTGGCTCGTCAAAGATGATCAGGTCCGGGCGGCAGGACATCGCCATCGCGGTCATGCAGCGCTGCAACTGTCCGCCCGAGACCTGGTGCGGATAACGGAAACCGATTTCGTCGGGATTGGGCAGGCGGAGTTTGCGATAAAGCTCCATCCCGTCGTCAGCGCTCTCGCTTCGCTGCATCACGCCATGCTGCACCGGGCCTTCAACATGCTGGTCGATCAGCTTGTGGGCGGGATTGAAGCTCGCCGCCGCAGATTGCGCCACATACGCGATGCGTTTGCCCAGCAAGGCGCGCTTGGTTGCGGCAGAGGCCGTCAGCAGGTCAATGCCATCAAACTCCACGCTACCGCCACTGATCCGCACACCATCGCGGGTATAGCCCATGGCGGCGAGGCCCAATGTCGACTTGCCGGCACCGGATTCGCCGATCAGACCCAGCACCTCGCCCCGCGCAAGCGTCAGATCGACCCCGTTAATGATAGGCGTCCAGGTCTCATCGCTGCGCCCTTCCAGCTTGATGTCCCGGATTTTGACAAGAGGTGCGTCGCTCATTCCTTCAACCCCGATGAGCGGTAGAGCATCCAGTCCACCACGAAATTCACTGCCACGGTCAGCAAAGCGATGGCTCCTGCCGCCAGCAAGGGGGCGGTTGCTGCCAATGGTGCAAAGGCCGCAAAATTCACGAAACCACCCAGATCACGCACCATCGTGCCCCAATCGGCTAAGGGCGGCTGAATGCCCACGCCGAGGAATGACAAGGCGGCAATCGTCAGGAACACAAAACAGAAACGCAGGCCAAATTCGGCCAGAAGCGGCGCAGTCGCATTCGGCAGGATTTCCTTGAACATTAGGTATCCTAAACCTTCACCACGCAGCTTCGCCGCCTCGATGTAATCCATCACAACGATATTCTGCCCAACGGCGCGTGCCAGGCGGTAGACGCGGGTGCTGTCGATCACCGCGATAATGACGACCATAAAGACGGTGAGTGGGATGCCCAGTTCGGGCGCCCAGACGCTCGCAATGGTCATCAAAAGCAGCGCGAAGATCAGCGACGGGATCGCCATCAGCACATCGACCATCCGCGACAGGACCTGATCTAGCCAGCCTCCGAGCGTGGCCGCCAGAAAACCAAACGTCCCACCCAGAAAAAATGCTAGAACCGTTGTCGCAAAGGCGATACCAACCGTGTTTTGCGCGCCATAGATCAGGCGGCTCAGAATATCGCGCCCGATCTGATCAGTGCCAAGCGGGAAGTCGGGATTGCCGCCCATCGCCGGGTCTCCGCCGGGTATGATATTCGCTGCCACGCCTGGAATAATCTGCTCTTGCCCGTACGGAGCAATGGCACCGGCAAAGATCGCCATTACGGCATATATGATGATGACCAGCATGCCAAACGCCGCCGTCAGTGGCATGGAACGGAACATTCGCTTGCTGCCCGTCGTGCCGACGCTGCGACCCAGCAGGCGGAAAATCCATGCGGCAATTGCGAAAAGGATGAACCCTTCAATGGCAATGCGTAGAAAGAAGAATTTGTTGGCTATTTGCGGATCTGGGCTGCGGCCCTGGATATAGGCCCAGATCAGCCAGGCAAGCACGACAACACCCAGGATATAACCATAGGCGACACCAAAGGACATGTCTCGGAACGCTGGCGCATTGCCCGTCACGCTCTGCCCCGCAAACCGAAATCCCCAAGCCAATATGGCCATAGCGACAAGGGCTGCGACAAACCAGATCATTTCGGATGCCTCAATCGTGGGTTTGACAGGATCGACATAATGTCAGCCGTCAGGTTCAAGAGGATAAATGCGGTCGCAAAGATCAGGCAACAGGCTTGCACGACGGGTATGTCACGGATCTTTACGCTATCCACGAAAAGCTGACCGATGCCTGGATAGACAAATACAACCTCAACGACGACCACACCGGTGATCAGGTAGGCGAGGTTCAGGGCGATCACATTGATGATTGGCGCCAAGGCGTTGGGAAAGGCATGTTTGACGATCACCCGCATGGGCGACAGGCCTTTCAGCCGCGCCATCTCAATATAAGGCGAAGCCAACAGGTTTATGATCGCCGCCCGCGTCATGCGCATCATATGTGCCGTCACGACCAGCGTCAGGGTTAGCGCGGGCAACATCGAAGCGATCAGCCGGTCACTAAACGGCATGCCTTCGAAGATGTTCGACAACGACGGCAGGAGCGGGTTCAACACTGCCAGAAACAGGATCAGGATATAGGCCAGAAAGAATTCCGGGCTTGAGATCGAAGAGAGCGTAAAGATGTTCGTCGCCCGATCAAAGACCGTGTTGCGGTAAAGTGCGGCAAGAATGCCAAGAAAGATCGAGAACGGCACCGCAATTGCAGCGGTGACAAGGGCCAGAAACATCGTGTTGGCAAAACGCGGTGCGATCTGCTCGGCCACTGTGGTTGCACCTGAGTTGGTCCCGCTGAAACTTGCGAAATTGGCTTGCGCAAAGCTTGACCCGAAATCGCCGCGCAAAACGCCGCCCAGCCAATCAAAGTACCGCACAACCATGGGCTGATCGAGACCAAGATCACGCTCAATCGCCGCGACAGCCTCGGGCGTGGCACCTTGACCCAAAATCGCCTGTGCAAAATTGCCGGGAAGCAGGTTTACGGCCACGAAGATGACGATCGACACAATCAACAATGTCAGTGCACCCAGCGCGACACGCTGGAAAATGATCGTTAGGACATTGCCCAAAGTGACGTTTCCCCGTTAGTACCGTGAACTTTAATGGCATTTTTTCACGTGTAAACCCTAAAGAAAGAGCTTTGCACGTTGCGCGCCCATCATGTCCATTGTGCGTACCAGTTCAGCACTAATTCCCGGTTCTGACAATGCATGACCCGCTCGTCCGATCAAGGTTAGTCGGGACTTCGGCCATTTCTTCGATAGTGTATGTGCCGAGATCGGCGGACAAATCATGTCATAACGGCCCTGCACAATGACGCCGGGCACGTCTGCGATCCGCGCCATTTGGTCGGGATGCAGAATCTCCTGACCATCTTTCAAAAAGCCCTGATGATAGAAATAATGGTTCTCAAGCCGGGCAAAGGCGCGGGCATAGTCGGCCGGGCTTTCGCCCGTCACGCCGTCACTGTCGATGGAGGCAAGCGCGTTCTCCCAGGACGCCCATGCACGTGCATACCGCGTCTCAAGCGGGATATCCCCCGAAAAAAGACGTCTGTGATAGGCGGCGATCAGATCGTCTCGCTCATCCTCAGGGATCAGATCGACAAAGCGCGCCCAAAGCTCGGGCCAGAACTTGCCCGCGCCGCCGCCATAGAACCAGTCAAGCTCTGGCTGGGTCATCAGGAAGACACCGCGCAGCGTGAGCGCGGCCGCGCGTTCAGGATGCGTCTGTGCATAGATCAGCGCAAGCGTTGCTCCCCAGGAGCCACCAAAAATAATCCATCGGTCGATACCCAGTGTTTCCCGGATCAGTTCGATGTCCGAGACCAGATGCCAGGTTGTATTCGCCTCTACAATTGCATGGGGCCGCGACCGACCACATCCGCGCTGGTCAAAGAGCACGATGCGAAACATATCAGGGTCAAAATAGCGGCGCATCGCGGGGCTGCAGCCACCACCCGGTCCGCCATGCAGCACCACAACAGGCACACCATCAGGGTTGCCGCATTGTTCGACATAGATGCGGTGGCCATCACCTACATCCAGCATCCGCTGATCAAACGGATCAATGGGTTGGTAAAGATGCGCATTGATGCGCTTTTGTCCTACGACTTTGTCCATGCACGCGTTATATCCTGTCTTGAAAGCAGAAACCATGACTGCTGCGCAGTTCGAGGCGACTAAATGTCATCCATAACCGTTGATACTTCCGAGATTGCCAAATTTGAGGCGATGGCCGCCGAATGGTGGGACCTGAACGGCAAGTTCAAACCGTTGCATATGATGAATCCGGTGCGGCTGGATTATATCACGAACCAGATCGCGGCAGAGTACGGACGTGATCTGACCCGGCCCAAACCTCTTCAGGGGCTGCGCATCCTCGATATCGGATGCGGCGGCGGGCTTTTGTGTGAGCCGATGGCCCGGCTTGGTGCGACGATTGTCGGTGCCGACGCCGCCGAAGGAAATATCGAAGTCGCGAAAATTCATGCTGCACAATCTGGGCTGGATATCGATTACAGACACACAACGGCTGAGGCTTTGGCTGAAGCAGGCGAAGTCTTCGACGCAGTCCTGAATATGGAGGTGATCGAACATGTGGCCGACCCGCAGGCCTTTCTGACGGCGTGCCAGACCCTACTCAAGCCGGGCGGTATCCACATCTGTTCGACCATCAACCGCACCGCCAAGAGCTTTGCGGCGGCAATCGTCGGCGCCGAGTACGTGATGCGCTGGTTGCCAAAGGGCACGCATGACTGGCGTAAGTTTATCACCCCGGATGAACTTGAAGCGATGCTGGGAAACGCTGGCCTGGCCATGGTTGATCGGCAGGGATTTGTGTTCAACCTGCCCGGCTTTTCCTGGTCGATCTCTGGCAGCGACCTGTCGGTCAACTACGTGACAGCGGCGACAAAACCGGCTTGAGCGGTCGTGCTGATATCGCTAACCCTAGGAAAACCTGACACCGGCCAGGCGATGCAATGCTGCGCCAGAGCCAGTAAATAAATCTATCTTACTCAATCCAACTAGGGACTTAAAAAACAACTGCGCGTAAAGAAAAAGGTTGAAACTGTTTAAGTGGATTTTGAGCGAAACCCTATGTGCAGTTCTCCAAGGCCGGATTACCCAATCCAGTGCATAGAAAAGCATGTGATTCGTTAGGTAACAAGAGTCAGCTATGTTCAGTCGAAAGCCAAAAATGTCCTTATTATTAATACTACTAGTCATCAATGTTCGGAAACAATTGTTCCCCAAAACGGAACTACCTCGAACGAGTTTATCGCAGTTTTGGAGGACTGAGGAAACCAGTTGGAAGCGCATAGTGAAACCATCCAAAGCTTAGAGTCTTGGCGTAAGCGGTTCGGCGAAAATTATTTCGTTCCTTTTGAGACTGAGGTTGCCATTCTATTAGAGAAATAGAATGACAATCCTTAGTTTGTCACCAATTGACCCAGCTAAACTGTTAGACATGCGCCCACTGAGATTCACCATTTCTATGCGTGAAGCCTCCAAAGCAACCCAAACATATACTCAACAGGTGAAATCCTAGTTCAAGTGCTGATCAACTTGCTCGGGCATGACGTGTTTCTTCTTCGCTGTTAATGTTGATCGTTGAGTTGCCAAAGACCTTCTTTTTCGAGTTTACGTCGGAAAACCCCATTATTGTTGAGGCGAACGCATCTGACGCGGCAGACGTAATCGGTTCATATGCTTGTTCTACGCTCCAGCGGAAGCCCTCGCCGCGCCGCCAACGATTCAAGAAATCGGGATATTCCGTCCCGGCATTAGTGTTTACACCTACCGCTCCTGAAGCGCAGGTGAAGCCACCCTGAATAAAGAAGGGTGCCGTTTTTGCTCCCCAGCACGCAGTACTATAGACCATGCGCAGACGATCCCCAATGCCAAGATTCTTGAGTTCCCCCTCTAGCTTTTCACCCGACACGTCCGAAAATCCCGTGCCGTTGTCACTGGCCAGTCTAAGTGCGCCGGACTTGAACCCGTGGCAGTGCACAATCATATCAATCTCACGGATCTGGGTATCGGTAGCCAGTTTGCGAAGATTGCTAATGATATTACGCAGGCTCGCCTGCCGATCTTTTAGAGCGATGATCGTCGCATATGATCGCCGTAATTTCTCCATGGCTTGCGTGATACCTTGGTCATCTAAGAACTCATACAGCCAGTTCCAATCATTTGGGCTTATGGCCAATGACGAGAAAACTAGCAAAGCTCGATCATGACGATCATTTACTATATCTTGGTTTGGGTAAGTCGATAACACCGGTGTGTTCCATGCGACTTTGGTGCCGTTCCATCTGTGCTCGGGACGTTCATCGCGCCAGGCCCAAAGTCCTTCAAAGCCGCCGGGCGTCAAGTCCCATTCAAGGCGCCCTTTAGTCTCACCATTGGTGAACGTACCCCGGAGAATACCACTACTCTCGTCGAACTGCGCGTCGATTGTACCCTTATCCCCGTAATCGCCCCAAACAGCCTGCCTGTCTTGCTTAAGGCGAACTGGACCAAAGTCGGTTTCATAGGTTCCTTCGTAATATGCATTAGACAAATGCGGTCGCTCATCTTTTACGAGAGTGCCATCCCACTCCGAGCGTGGTGTTGCGTTGTTCCAACCCCAAACACCGTCAAATCCATCTGCGGTACGAGTAAACGAAAAGCGACCCGTCCGCGTACCGTTAGTAAACGTGCCTTCAAGCCGCGCTGTTCCAGGCGCAATTTTTCCTTCGATTCTGCCTCGGTCGCTGTAGTCGCCAACGACATTTCGACCTCGCTGAATCATAGACACTGTGCCAAATCGTGTTTGAAAAATACCAGTAAAATTAGTCATTGCTTTCCCTTCAAATCGCTCCAAATCGAACAAGGTCAGCATTGTTGAGGTCTGCTTTTCACTCAATAGTGCAAATGCCCTATTTGGTGGAATGCTATATTTGACGGAAAATCAACTGGATATATGATGAACTCTAAGGTTTTTGAAGCGCAGAAAGCACTTTTGACGGTGCATGACGCAATGAACGATGATGATTGGATTTCGCAGGTTATCGATGCGTTGGAGCCAATACTAGGGACCGAAAGGCTTTACTTCTTAGAACCTTGCAGATCCATAAAAGATGATGGCAGCCCAGATGAACGAATTTCTGTTAAGAGCCGTTCATTGGGCGTCACTTTCGAACGTGGCATTAGCTCTCATTTCTGTGGCTACGACTCGGGCGGATACAGTAGATTCAAAGATGATTACGCGACTTACTTGCACCGAGCAATACGACTAGCAGGGACTGGGGCTTTCAATGATACGCATCTTTATTGCCCGTCATTGCGCGGGGCGATGGAGATCCAACAGGAAGTGTTTCGACCACTGCGGATTGAGCGGCAGCTTGCGCTCTCGGTACCAGAACGACGGGGCGAAAGCATGCTGATAGCGGGCTACGATCATAGAGAAGCGCCGGATCCTAACGATACCAGGAATAAGGCTCTAATTTATCTACTACCCGCCTTTGAGGCTGCAGTTGGATTTCGTCGGGCACTAAAACAGGTAGAGATCGAAGCAATAGACGCTTGCACTCAACATCAGGCTTTTGCGTCGATTTCGCTAGATGGTGAAATACTATTCTTGAATAACTGCTTTAGAGAGCACCTTGCGGCACAGCAGCGTCGTTTTGATCTAATGGCCGCTGTTAAACGCTTTGCCGCACAATTGGCGGCGTTGGCGGTGAAAGATGTCGATCATTCTACACTCCCTGTGCAGAGCTTGACAGTTGATCACGTGCGTTATCGTCTTCATGGACGGCTTGTTGAATCTACTGATCACCTCCAGCCTCAGGTTCATGTGTGGCTCAGGTGCGGTGCCAAGTCAAAAGTAGATCCTTATTTGTCTAGTGCATTTGGACTTACGTCTCGCGAACTGGAAGTTGCTGCCCTAATTGTCGAGGGGTTGCGTGACAAAGAAATCGCACGTCATCTATGCATCAGCCCCAATACAGTTCGGAGGCATAGTGAAGCACTGTTACGTAAAACTGGATTGACCAGTCGCTCGGGTCTTGGGACTTTGCTGTTCAATTAACTTCAAAGGATGATTGAGATATAACATCTCAAATTCGACTAGATATATAACTGTCATGTCAGATAATGCAACTGTGTACTCAAATGAGTTTTGGCTATAAATAGTCTCAATCTCAGCTATGAATTTTCGTGCTAAGAACAAATATCCCTAATTGGATCGGTGTATTTTGATTCGATCTCGCGAGGATCAGTTTGCCGGGATGCCGCATACAAACCTAAAGCCGTCCCACGAGACGGTTTTTTCATTTCCACTTCAACCACTTTTCGAAAGGAGACAGGCATGTCCACTCTTTCTATTTTTCATCCGCTGCAACGGACATATTGCTGAGTATTTCCCTGAACGCGCCCTGTTTGTGTCCAGCCCTGTTTCTATTGGACACTTTTGAGCAGTGTTTCTGGGATAGACGAGAATGAAGGCGGGGATATTGCGATTGGGTTGAATTGGTTCTCTGCCCCAGACGCGGATGACGAGACTGCACAAGGCGTAGATCAGGACAGCCAGCCCTCTGTTGTTTCTGACAGCGCAGCCAAAATCTAAGATCAATCCAAGTTTCTTTTCGCCGATCAGATACTTCTTCCCACGGGTTTGCCAGCATGCACACCTATCAAGAAGGTCATAGCCTGCGAAAAGGCTGACGGCGTAGATCCGTTCCTTCTGGAATTCGCCGTCAACATCGCAGGCCAGGATGGCGAACCGCTCGCCTACGTCGAAAACGTGGTGCCCGGCCTGTCGGTGCAAGTGATAAGTCAATTCCTTCAAACCTGGTTTGGTGAGGGGGACGATCGCAAGATCGCATTTATCCTGCAGGGAAAACCACTTTGGCTTGATCTACTGGGCTTCGAGATCGGTATCACGCGCTCAGCGGTGAGTTATAAATCGACCCTGAGTAGCGCGGTTTGGGCGTTTGCGAGATCATCAATGTGCCAGCGCTTCTTGCGCAAGGTGGCGTCAGCTAGCCCGCAATCAACCAAGTTGTCATAGTACTCATTCGCGACTTCCTTGAAGGTCATACGTGCCTTCACATGGGTGTCGATAGCATCAAGCTTCTTCTGAACGGAGGGGTCCTGGCCGTCTGCCAGCAGCCGCTTCGCATCGTCACGCTTTGTTCGCGCTTCGGCGAGAGAAACGATGGGATACTGTCCCACGCTAAGAATCTTCTCTTTGGCCATGAACCGATAGCGAAACTGCCACGACTTGGTGCCGCTAGACCTCACCAACGGAAACAGCCACAAACCATCACTTAGTCTGTATGGCTTATCTCATTGTTTTGCTTTGCGAATCTTAAGGTCACTAAGGGGCATACTGGGTACGGGATCCAAAAAAGCGAAATTTGCCGTTCTGTACCCAGCTGTGTACCCAAGATTGGGGGAGATTGCCCGGGTACGGACGGTCAGCTATGTTCAACTGATAACGCAAAAAACCCCTTATTTTCAATGCCTTTGAGCATCTATGTTCGGGAGAAATGGTGCCCAGGAGAGGACTCGAACCTCCACGTCCATACGGACACCAGCACCTGAAGCTGGCGCGTCTACCAATTCCGCCACCTGGGCAGGTCACGTGAAGGCTGGCTTTAAGGGCGGTTCATCTCGCTGTCAATGCGATTCCCGCGTCAAATCCGAGCGCTAGTGCAAAAGCCGGGCTTTGCGCCTTGTCTGACCCAAGGTGCAGCGATAAACCAAGCGCAGTATCGAACGAGGCTTCTCATGTCCCAGCTTGTCACCATTTTTGGCGGTTCCGGTTTTGTCGGGCGCTATATTGCCCGCCGCATGGCGAAGGAAGGCTGGCGCGTCAGGGTCGCAGTGCGCAATGTGAATGAGGCGATGTTCGTGCGGCCCTACGGCGTTGTTGGGCAGGTGGAGCCTGTTTTTTGCAACATTCGCGACGATGCGAGTGTTGCTGCCGTGACCGATGGGGCGGATGCAGTGGTCAATTGTGTTGGCGTGCTGGACGAGGTGGGCAAGAACACCTTCTCCGCCGTACAAGCTGAAGGGGCCGAGCGGATCGCGCGGGTTGCGGCGTCCTTGGGCGTGGGGCGGATGGTGCATGTCTCGGCTATCGGTGCAGATGCGCAGGCGGCGAGCCAATATTCCCGCACCAAGGCGGCAGGCGAGGCAGGGGTGGTGCAGCATATGCCGAGTGCTGTTATTCTGCGCCCCTCCATCATTTTTGGCCCGGAAGATCAGTTTTTTAACCGTTTTGCTGCGATGAGCCGCCTTGGCCCCATCCTACCCGTTGTTGGGGCGAATACGCGTTTTCAGCCCGTCTTTGTCGATGATGTGGCAGCAGCTGCGGTCAAAGGCGTTCTGGGTAAGGTTGAGGGCGGTATTTACGAACTCGGCGGGCCAGATGTGAACAGTTTCCGGGAATTGATGCAGCAAATGCTGGTGATCATTCGCAGGCGGCGTCTGATCATGAATATCCCGTTCTGGGCGGCGCGGATGATGGCGGCAGGTTTTACTTTAGCGCGCGCGCTGTCGCTTGGACTGATCCGCGGGCCGGTGACCGCTGACCAGGTGCGCAATCTTGCGGTGGATAATGTCGTGTCCGCCGAGGCGAAGGGACTTGAAGACCTGGGCATTTGCACCACTGCGATGGAGGCGGTGCTGCCGGATTATCTGTGGCGATTCCGGCCTTCGGGCCAATATGACGCGATCAAGGAATCGGCCAAGAACCTCAAGGCCTAGGTGTAGGCGATCCACAAAAGCACGATGCCCAGCGCGACACGGTAGATCACATAAGGCGTGAAGCTGACCGTTTTGAGCAGCCGCATCATCAGTGTCAGGGCCAGCAAGGCAGCCGCGCAGGACATAACGATCACAAGGGCGATATCGCGTATGGCGCTTGCATCGGCGGTGCCCGCGACGTCGATGCCGATCAGGGTTCCGGAGGCGATGATCGTTGGGATCGACATCAGCATTGCCAGACGCGCGGCATCGCTGCGTGTATAGCCCAGCATGCGGCCTGCTGTGATCGTGATGCCGGACCGCGAGGTGCCGGGGATCAGGGCGATGGCCTGCCAGACGCCCATCTGCAGCGCGTCTTTCAGGGTCCATTTTTCCGCCGTTTTCATGGTCGGTCCGGTCTGGTCGGCCCAGTAAAGGATGATGCCGAAGATGATCATAGTCCAGCCGATCAGGGCGATGCCACGCATCTGGTCGGCGAGGCCGGTGAGCTGGAGAAACAAACCGAAAAGGATCACGGGCACGGTCGCGATGATGAGGCAGAGTGCGAGGAATGCATCCTGGTTATCGACCTTGCCGCGGATGAGGCGCAGGAAACCTGCGACGGCGCGTTTTACGTCCGACCAGAAATAGGCGATCACGGCGATCAAGGTGCCCACATGGGCCGCCACATCGATGATCTGGCCCTGATCTTCGAACCCAGATAGATTCGGCAATAGGATCAGGTGGCCGGAGGAGGAAACCGGCAAAAACTCGGTCAGGCCCTGGATCAATGCGATCAGAAGAAGATTGAAAGTGGACATGCTGGCCGCTTGGTTGATTCGCTTCCCGCAACCTAAACCGTTGAGATTCAGGGGGAAGAGGGGATATAGGTCACGAACCGGTCCTAATTATTAAGGATTTATGACAGTCAGACGGGTTGTCGATTTCAGTTTTTGCTATATAGGTCAGTAATACTGCCTTTTCATTTGCCGATGTGCGTTTTAAAAGGCGGCTCGCTTTGAATTTCGGGAGGAGTCCACATGGCTGGCCAGAAGATGCTCAAGTTTACGGCTGTGGAACGGGAAATGCCCGAGAAGCGCCCTCCAAACTTGCGCAAAGAAGACTTTGGTGAGATTTACGCAGAGTACGCCCGCGAGAAGGCTGCCGAGCAGGCAAGCCGTTGCAGTCAATGTGGCGTGCCCTATTGCCAGACCCATTGCCCGCTGCACAATAATATTCCGGACTGGCTGCGCCTGACCGCCGAAGGGCGGTTGGAAGAGGCTTATGAGGTCAGTCAGGCGACGAACACCTTCCCCGAAATCTGCGGACGCATCTGCCCGCAGGATCGCCTCTGCGAAGGCAATTGCGTGATCGAGCAATCGGGGCATGGCACGGTCACGATTGGTTCGGTCGAGAAGTACATTACCGACACCGCGTTTGAGAAAGGCTGGGTCAAACCCATCCGCCCGCATGCGGAACGCGGCGAAAGCGTCGGCATCATCGGCGCTGGTCCGGGGGGCCTCGCTGCTGCGGATATGCTGCGCCGTCAGGGCGTGCAGGTGACCGTTTATGACCGCTATGATCGCGGGGGCGGGCTGCTGACCTATGGCATCCCCGGTTTCAAGTTGGAAAAGGATGTGGTCATGCAGCGCATGGCGCAGCTTGAGGATGGCGGCGTGCAGTTCGTGCTGAACTGCAATGTGGGTGAGGACCTGTCGTTCGACGCCATTCGCGGCAAGCATGATGCGGTGCTGATAGCCACGGGGGTCTACAAGACCCGTGATTTGCCCGGCGCGAATGCGGATGGGATTGTGAATGCGATTGATTATCTGACCGCCAGCAATCGCAAGAGCTTTGGCGACGATGTGCCGGAATTTGATAGCGGTGAGTTGAACGCCGAGGGCAAGCGCGTGGTTGTCATTGGTGGCGGCGACACGGCGATGGATTGCGTCCGTACCGCCGTGCGTCAGGGTGCGACCAGCGTAAAGTGCTTATACCGCCGCGACCGGGCCAACATGCCCGGATCGCAGCGCGAGGTGCAGAATGCCGAGGAGGAGGGCGTTGAATTCGTCTGGCTTTCTGCACCTCTTGGTTTTGAAGGTGATGCCGTTACTGGCGTGAAAGTGCAAAAGATGCGCCTCGGTGCGCCTGACGCCACGGGCCGGCAAGCGCCAGAGGTCATCGAGGGCTCCGACTATGTCGAAGGCGCTGATCTGGTGATCAAAGCGCTTGGTTTTGAGCCGGAGGAGCTGCCGAAGCTGTGGGGCGTGGACGGGCTGGACGTGACCCGTTGGGGCACGATCAAGGCGGATTTCAACACGGGTGCCACAAGTCTGGAAGGCGTCTATGCTGCCGGTGACATCGTACGTGGCGCATCTTTGGTCGTCTGGGCGATCCGGGACGGGCGCGATGCCGCGACGGCAATGTTGGAATATCTCGGACAAGCGGTGACGGTCGCCGCCGAGTAAACCGACCTCTCAAGCTACGTCAATAAAACTGACCTACAGGTGAAGATATGATCAAACCTCTGACGATCCTCGGCGCGCTTATCCTCGCCACGCCGGTTGCGGCACAGCAGAGTTTTTCCGCACCCGAGGGCTGTGAGGCCAAGCTGACCGTGCAGCACAAGGGCTGCGTTCTGGTCAATGTCTGGACCTGTGAGGCTGACGATCCCGGCGATCAATGGCTGGCCGTTTTTGGACAGGGTGGCCTGTTCAGCGTTCAGAAAGTGGATCGCGAGTTCCAGTGGGTCGAGGCCTACAAGATCAGCGGTAATGAACGGCTGCAGATGCCTGCCGACGATCCGGCATCACTGACTGAATTATTCGCGGCACAGGTCGATACCTGGGATTTCACGCTTGAGACGGAAGAAGGGATCGAGCGCAATGTCGGCTTCGATATGCTGACCGGTGAAACGATCGAGATCGATGGCGAGACGCTCTTGCGTACCGAGTATACCGGCCAGACCCTTGATGGTGACGGCAATGTGCTCGACGACGGCAGCGGGCGGCAATTCGTCAGTGAACGCCATCGCCTGTTCTTTTTCGGCGAAAGCTGGAGCGCAGATAGCCCCAATGACGTGATCGACATGTCGCCGGTCGAGTTCATTTATCCAGACGAAACCGGCTTCTTCTCCGACCAGCCGAAATATGAATGCAACCTGTTGGACGCGGGGTATCGCCCATGAGATATGCCGCGATCCTCATCTGTCTGGCGGGTCCCGCCGTGGCCCAATCGGGCGGCAGTACGGTTGAACTGCCGACCGGCTGCAACGCTTACCTGACCGTGCAAAGCGAAAGCTGCAGCGTTGATCACCACTTTACCTGCGAAGGAGACCCTGCAGGTCATCAGCGCCGCGTCAGTATGGATGAACGTGGGCTGACCTACGTAGGCGAGATCGATGCCGAAACCCAGTGGATCAACAGTTTCCAGGTGCTCAGCGGGCACCGCGAACGGCTGGAAAGCAGCCCGGTGGAGCCTGCCTCGCTATCGGACCTGATTGAATACGGGGTGGATGACTACGATTTCCGCACCCTGTCTGCCGAGATCGGAGAAACACGATACGTCGGGCAAGACACCCTCACAGGTCGGCAGATCACCATTGACGGTGTGACGCTGGACGAGACGACTTATGACATCACCGCCTATGACGAGGCCGGGAATGAGGTCTGGTCGGCCCAAGGCAACGAATTCATCAGTCGCGATTGGCGGATGTTCCTGTCTGGCACGGGCACAATCACAACCCCCGAGGGCAGCTTTGACCGCACAGACCGCCCAGTCGAATTTATCTTCCCCGGCGAACCCGGCTTTCTGAGCGCGAACCCCAAACATGGCTGCGGCGTGGCAATTTCGTCCGCTGATTTTTTGAAGGAGAACCATCATGACCATCTATGATCAATCCTGGGTCGCAGCAGAGGAAGCAAAGCGTCAGTGGATGGCGGAAAACGGTCTTTACCGCGATGAGGATGAACACGCCTCTTGCGGGGTTGGTCTTGTCGTGGCGATTGATGGGACGCCGTCGAGGGATGTCGTGGAAAAAGGCATCGACGCGCTCAAGGCCGTCTGGCACCGGGGTGCAGTGGATGCGGATGGTAAGACGGGGGATGGTGCCGGTATTCACGTGCAAATCCCCGTGCCGTTCTTTTACGACCAAATCCTGCGGACCGGGCATGAGCCGGATGAGGGCAAGCTGATCGCTGTTGGTCAGGTGTTCCTGCCGCGCACAGATTTCGGCGCGCAAGAGCATTGCCGCACGATTGTTGAGGCCGAAGTGCTGCGCATGGGTCATTACATCTATGGCTGGCGGCATGTGCCCGTGAACAACGATTGTCTAGGTGAAAAGGCCAACGCGACCCGTCCGGAGATCGAACAAATCCTGATCCGCTGTGAAAAGGAGATGGATGAGGAAGCGTTTGAGCGTGAGCTTTACATCATCCGCCGCCGGATTGAGAAAGCAGCGGGTGCGGCAGGGATCGGAGGGATGTATGTCTGCTCACTGTCCTGCCGGTCGATCATCTACAAAGGGATGATGCTGGCCGAACAGGTGGCGGAGTTCTATCCCGACCTGACGGACTTGCGGTTTGAGAGCGCCTTTGCGATCTACCACCAGCGCTACTCCACCAACACCTTCCCGCAATGGTCGCTGGCGCAGCCGTTCCGCATGCTGGCCCATAATGGTGAGATCAACACGCTGAAGGGCAATGTGAACTGGATGCGGAGCCATGAGATCCGCATGGCCTCCAGCGCCTTTGGCGATAAGGCCGAGGATATCAAGCCGATCATTCCGTCAGGCGCGTCGGATTCGTCGGCCTTGGACTCGGTCTTTGAGGTACTGGTGCGCGCGGGCCGCAGTGCGCCCATGGCCAAAACGATGATGGTGCCAGAGGCGTGGTCAAAGCAGGCGGTGGAGATGCCGCAAGCCTGGCAGGACATGTACTCCTATTGCAACGCGGTGATGGAGCCGTGGGACGGTCCAGCCGCGCTCGCCATGACCGATGGCCGCTGGGTGTGCGGCGGTCTCGACCGGAACGGGTTGCGCCCGTTGCGCTATGTGGTGACCGGGGATGGTCTACTGGTCGCAGGGTCTGAAGTGGGCATGGTCCAGGTGGATGAAGCAACTGTCGTGGAGAAGGGCGCGCTTGGCCCCGGCCAGATGATCGCGGTGGATATGAAAAAGGGCAAGCTGTTCCACGACACCGAAATCAAGGACAAGCTGGCAGCGGCGCTGCCCTTCGGCGAATGGGTCGGCAAGGTCGTGGCGCTGAACGACCAGTTGCGCGACATTCCCGAAGTGGCGATGCATGAGGGCGAAGAGCTGCGCAAGCGACAGGTGGCTGCGGGTTACAGCATTGAAGAGCTGGAACAGGTCCTTGCGCCGATGGCCGAGGATGGCAAAGAGATGATCGCGTCGATGGGGGATGACACGCCGTCCGCGGTGCTGTCCAAGACCTATCGCCCGCTGTCGCATTTCTTCCGTCAGAACTTCAGCCAGGTGACTAACCCGCCGATTGATAGCTTGCGGGAAAGCCGGGTGATGTCGCTGAAAACGCGGTTCGGGAACCTCAAGAATGTGCTTGATGAGGATTCCTCGCAGACCGAAATCCTCGTGCTCGACAGCCCGTTTGTCGGCAATGCTGAGTTTGACGAGATGGTTCGCCATTTCGGCGACCGCGTTGCGATCATCGACTGTACCTTTGCCCCCGGACCGGGCGCGCTGAGCGCTGGTTTGGCCCGCATTCGGGAAGAGGCGGAGGATGCCGTCCGGTCAGGTGCTGGCCATCTGGTCCTGACGGATGAGAACCAGTCGGCCACGAAGATCGGGATGCCAATGATCCTCGCCACATCTGCGGTGCATTCCGGGCTAACCAAGCAGGGCTTGCGGACTTTCTGTTCGATGGCTGTGCGGTCCGCAGAATGCATCGACCCGCATTACTTTGCCGTGCTGATCGGCTGTGGTGCGACGACGGTGAACGCGTATCTCGCGCAGGACTCGATTGCGGATCGTGTGCGGCGTGGCCTGATCGACGGCTCCCTGACCGATGCGATGCGCCGTTACCGTGCTGCGATTGATGCGGGGCTGCTCAAGATCATGTCGAAGATGGGGATTTCCGTCCTGTCATCCTATCGCGGTGGTCTGAATTTTGAGGCTGTGGGGCTGTCCCGCGCCATGGTCGCGGAATACTTCCCCGGCATGCATTCCCGCATTTCCGGCATCGGCGTCAGCGGCATTCAGGCGAAGCTGGAAGAAGTGCACGCGAAGGGCTGGAAAGGTGGGTCGGATATTCTGCCCATCGGCGGTTTCTACAAAGCCCGCCGGTCTGGCGAAAAGCACGCCTGGGAAGCGCAGACCATGCATATGATGCAGGCGGCCTGCAACAATGCGTCGTATGCTTTGTGGCAGCAGTATTCCAAGTCGATGCAATCGAACCCGCCGATCCATTTGCGCGATCTCTTGGCGATCAAGCCGTTGGGCAAGCCGGTGCCGATTGAAGAGGTGGAGAGCATCACCGCGATCCGCAAGCGGTTCGTGACACCGGGCATGTCGCTTGGGGCGCTGTCGCCCGAGGCGCATAAGACGCTGAACGTTGCGATGAACCGGATTGGTGCAAAGTCAGACAGTGGCGAAGGCGGCGAAGACCCGGCGCATTTCAACCCTGAACCGAACGGTGACAATCCATCGGCGAAGATCAAGCAGGTCGCCTCTGGCCGCTTTGGGGTGACGGCGGAATACCTCAACGCTTGCGAGGAGTTGGAGATCAAGGTTGCACAGGGTGCGAAGCCCGGCGAAGGTGGTCAGCTGCCGGGGATGAAGGTCACCGACCTCATCGCGCGGCTGCGGCATTCGACCAAGGGCGTGACGCTGATCTCGCCACCACCGCATCACGATATCTACTCCATCGAGGATCTGGCGCAGCTGATCTATGACCTGAAACAGATCAACCCGCGCTGTAAGGTGACGGTGAAGCTGGTGTCCAGTTCAGGTGTTGGAACGATCGCAGCGGGGGTCGCGAAGGCCAAAGCAGATGTTATTTTGATCTCTGGCCATAATGGCGGGACAGGTGCATCGCCCGCGACCTCGATCAAATATGCGGGCCTGCCGTGGGAGATGGGCCTGACCGAGGCGCATCAGGTTCTGGCGATGAACAATCTGCGCGAACGCATCACTTTGCGGACCGATGGCGGCCTACGTACCGGTCGTGACATCGTCATGGCCGCGATGATGGGGGCCGAGGAATACGGCATCGGCACCGCCGCGCTGATCGCGATGGGCTGTATCATGGTGCGTCAGTGCCAATCGAATACCTGCCCGGTCGGTGTCTGTACGCAGGATGAAAAGCTGCGTGAGAAGTTCACCGGGAATGCCGATAAGGTGGTGAACCTGATCACGTTCTATGCAACTGAGGTGCGTGAAATCCTCGCCTCGATTGGCGCGCGGTCGTTGGATGATGTGATTGGGCGTGCCGATCTGCTAACGCAGGTGTCGCGTGGCTCGGCTCATCTAGACGATTTGGACCTGAACCCGCTTCTGATCACGGTCGATGGTGCCTCAAGCATCACTTATGACCGCAACAAGCCGCGCAATCCGGTGGACGATACGCTCGATGCGCAGATCGTGAAGGATGCCGCGCGCTTCCTCAACGATGGCGAGAAGATGCAACTTGATTATGCGGTGCAGAACACGCTGCGGACCATCGGGACGCGGACGTCGAGCTATATCGTGAAGAATTTCGGGATGCGCAACGCGTTGCAGCCCGATCATCTGACGGTGAAGCTGCGCGGCTCTGCAGGGCAGTCGCTGGGTGCCTTTGCCGCGCCGGGGCTGAAGCTGGAAGTCTCTGGCGATGCCAATGACTATGTTGGCAAGGGCCTGTCAGGTGGCACGATTGTCGTCCGGCCACCAATGGTCAGCCCGCTGGTGGCGGCTGAGAATACGATCATCGGGAATACGGTCCTATATGGCGCGACGTCCGGGTACCTCTTCGCGTCGGGTCGCGCGGGTGAGCGGTTTGCGGTGCGCAACTCTGGCGCGCATGTCGTGATCGAAGGCTGCGGGACCAATGGGTGTGAATACATGACCGGCGGTGTTGCGGTGATCCTCGGCTCAGTTGGTGCCAACTTTGGCGCGGGCATGACCGGTGGTATGGCGTATCTTTATGATCCGGAGGGGACATCCGCCCCGCTGATCAACATGGAAACGCTTGTGACTAACCCGGTCACTGTCGATCATTGGCATGATCAGCTCAAAAGCCTGATCGAGCGGCATCTGGAGGAAACGGGCAGCCGGAAGGCCGCTGACATTCTGCAGCATTGGGACCTTGAGAAAGGCAACTTCCTGCAGATTTGCCCGAAAGAGATGCTGGTGCATCTGCCGCATCCGTTGAGCGTTGAGGATACGGCGATCCCGGCTGAGTAAAGGCAACGCCCTCGCGTAAAAATTGCGCGAGGGCGTTGCGCGTTCTTGACCCGTTAACACTGCCCGTGGCTTATGGGGCCGATGGCAGAGCGTAGCACAGCGAAGAAGAAACCGGCCCGAAAGCCGGCCGCCAAGAAGCGCAGCAGCAAAAAGCAACGTCCCGGATTGATTACGCGGATGTGGCTTTCGCTGAAGCGTCTGTTTTGGGGTGCGATTTTTGCGGTGGCGGGGTTTGTTTTACTTGTCACGCTGATCTACGCGCTGATAGCACCACCGACGACGCCCTATATGGTGTCCGAAAGCCGCCGTCTGGGCGGTGTGACCTATGATTGGGTGCCGATGGATGAGATCGCACCGGTCATGGCGCGCTCTGCCGTGGCTGCGGAGGACGCGAACTTTTGCCTGCATTGGGGGCTGGATGTGAAAGCGATCCGTGAGGCGGTGGATCGCGGGCGCGGCGGGGCTTCCACAATCTCCCAGCAGGTCGTCAAGAACGTGTATCTGTGGCATGGCCGGTCCTGGACTCGTAAGGCGATTGAGGCGCTCTGGACACCGCTGACCGAGGCGGCGTGGAGCAAACGGCGGATATTGGAGCTGTATCTGAACATCGCGGAGTTTGATGAGGGAGTTTTTGGCGTGCAGGCAGCCTCACGGCATTACTTCGGGGTAGATGCGGCGGATTTGACGCCGACGCAGGCGGCCCGGCTGGCGGCGATCCTGCCGTCGCCGAAGAACCGGTCTGCCGCGAACCCCAGCAATTTCACCCGCAATCGGGCGGCTGCGATCATGAGCGGGGCTGCGACCATTGCGGCAGACGGGCGGGCGGATTGTTTTGAGGTCTGAGCCTGCGGTGCGGCAAATTTTTTGAAAAAATTTGGCGGCTCTGCGACGGCATGCCATTGCGCATCCGGCCTTGCCCCATTGATCCGCCTGCCCCGATACGGCATGAGAGAGTAAAAGCTGTGAGCCGTCGATGAACACTTTGTACCATTACCCCCTCTCGCCATTTTCGCGCAAAGTGCGCCTCTGCATGGCTGAAAAGAAGATCGAGGTTGGTCTGGTCGAAGAGCGGTATTGGGAACAGGATCCGGATTTTCTGCGGCGGAACCCGGCGGGGAAAGTGCCTGTGCTGAAAATGGGCAGCCGCACGATGTCGGATAGCACGGCGATCTGTGAGTACCTTGAAGAGACGCATCCCAACCCGCCGCTATTGCCTAAGAATGCCGAAAGCCGCTGCGAAGCGCGGCGTCTGGTGGGGTGGTTTGATGACAAGTTTTATCACGAAGTCACCACCAAGCTCACGGGCGAGCGGGTGTTTCGCAAGGTGATGGGCACGGGCTATCCTGACAGCACGAATGTCAAGGCGGGGGCAAAGGCGATCAAGTACCACCTTGATTATATGGCCTATCTTTTGGAGGGGCGCCGTTGGTTGGCCGGGAATGATATGACATTCGCGGACTTTTCTGCCGCTGCTCAATTGTCCTGCCTTGATTACACCAGCGATGTGGACTGGAACCGGCATGAGGCGGTCAAGGACTGGTATGCGAAGATCAAATCGCGCCCGGCGTTCCGGTCAATCCTGGCTGATGAGGTGCCGGGGTTCCAACCAGCGGCGCATTATGCCGATCTGGATTTTTAGGGGGTTTCACCCCCGTCCCTGCGGGACTCCCCCAAGGTATTTGGGAACATGAGAAGTGAGGGTGTGAAGGCAGAGCTGATCTCGTTCGCGCATGAGGCGGGATTTGCCAAAGTGGGTGTCTGCCGACCCGATGCGGTGCCGGAGATTGCGGCGCGCCTTGCGGCTTTTGTGGATGCGGGGTTTCACGGGCAGATGGGCTGGATGGCGGAGCGCATGGCATGGCGCGGTGATCCGGCGGCACTTTGGCCCGAAGCGCGGTCGGTGATCATGCTGGCGGAGCCGTATACCCCCGATCATGATCCGCTGGAGGTCTTGGAACACGGGGATCGTGCCGCGATCAGCGTTTATGCGCAGAACCGGGACTATCATGACATCGTCAAGAAGCGCCTCAAACGCGTCGGGCGGCGGTTGATCGATCAGGTGCCGGGGGCGGAGATCAAGGTTTTTGTCGACACCGCCCCGGTCATGGAAAAACCGCTGGCCCAGGCCGCAGGACTCGGCTGGCAGGGCAAGCACACCAACTTGCTGGGCCGCGATCTGGGCAATTGGTTCTTTCTGGGGGCGATTTTTACGACGGTGGAATTGCCGCCGGATACGCCTGAAGAGGAGCATTGCGGCACCTGCACCGCCTGTCTGGATATCTGTCCCACGGATGCCTTTCCCGCGCCTTACAGGTTGGATGCGCGCCGTTGCATTTCGTACCTGACGATTGAGCATAAAGGCCCCGTGGACGAATGTTTGCGCGCTAGGATGGGCAACCGGATTTATGGCTGCGATGATTGTCTAGCGGTTTGCCCCTGGAACAAGTTTGCCGTGCAGGCGCGTGACTTGCGTTATTCAGCCCGCGACGACCTGCGCGCCCCGCCTTTAGTAGAACTGGCCACGCTCGATGATACCGGCTTTCGGGCGAAATTCGCGGGATCACCGATCAAGCGGATCGGTCGGGACCGCTTCGTCAGGAATGTCTGCTACGCGCTGGGGAATAGCGGTGATGCGTCGTCTCTCGCCACTTTGTCACCATTGCTTGATGACCCGGACGCGGCAGTGGCCGATGCGGCCCGCTGGGCTATCTTGCGCATCAAGGAGGTGTCGTCATGATCCGAATCCTAACTGCCGGTGCAATCATCGTGTCTTTGGCCGTGTTCGCCTATGGTCAGGTGCAGCAGGGCCGCCCGAATGCCGGGTTTTCGCCCGCCTTTGCAGCGCAGACACGGGCGCCCGCTTTACCTGCGACACCGGTCTCGGTCAGCGTCTTCGCGGATGATCTGGAAAATCCGTGGGGCATCGCCCCGCTGGGCGGCGGTCAGTTTCTTGTCACTGAGCGACCGGGCCGTATGCGGGTGATCAACGCTGATGGCACGCTGAGCGCAGCTTTGCCCGGCTTGCCTGAGATCGCGGCGCAGGGTCAGGGCGGCCTTTTGGATGTCGCGGTATCCCCGGGCTTTGCACAGAATCGGACGATCTACTGGACTTATTCAAAGTCCGTGCGCGGCGGGCTGGTGACAGCAGCGGCGCGGGGCACATTGAGCCAGAACGGTCAGATCACAGATGTCACAGATATCTTTGTGCAGGACAATCCGGCGCGGAATGGGCGGCATTTTGGCAGCCGGATCATTCCAATGGATGACGGAACATTATGGATTACCACGGGTGACCGCGGTGCCGGCGATAGTGGCACGCTGGTGCAGGACCCGGAGACGACACATGGCAAGGTGATCCGCGTCAATGCCGATGGGTCGGTGCCGTCAGACAACCCCTTTGTCGGACGCGCGGGCAATGATCTGGTCTGGTCATCCGGGCATCGCAACATTCAGGGGGCTGCTATCGGGCCCGGTGGATTATGGACAATTGAGCATGGGCCACGCGGCGGGGATGAGTTGAACCAGCCGCAGGCGGGGCTGAACTATGGCTGGCCGATTGTCAGCTACGGGATCAATTACCGGGGAAGTGATATCGGTCAGGGGATCGCACGGGCGGAAGGCTTTGAAGAACCTGTCTATTATTGGGACCCCGTGATCGCGCCCGGTGGGATGATGTTCTACGACGGCCCTTACGCCGATTGGCAGGGTGATCTGTTGATTGCATCGCTGAACCCAGGCGCGCTTGTCCGGCTGAAGATGCAAAACGGCAGCGTGGTCGGGGAAGAGCGTTTGCTGACGGATGTAGGCCGCGTGCGGGATGTTGAGGTTCTGGAGGACGGTAGCGTTCTGATCCTGACGGATTCCGGGCGTGGGCAGGTCTTGCGAGTCACGCCCGGATAAAGGTTAGACGGTACCGCCGAGCGAGCCTTCGAGGTCTGCAAGCTCCTGCCCGCCGGCCATCATGTCCTGCAGCTCTTCCGGGGCAATCTCACCTTTTTGGGCGGTGCCAAACGTTTTGCCGCGATTGAGCACCGTGAACCGGTCACCTACGGCCATCGCGTGCCGCACATTATGGGTTATAAAGACCACGGCGATACCCTGCTTGCGCACCTTGTCCACAGTCGCCAAAACATTCGCGGTCTGGCGAACACCCAGCGCCGAAGTTGGCTCATCGAGGATCAGCACCTTTGCTCCAAAATGCACGGCACGGGCAATGGCGACCGTCTGACGCTCTCCGCCAGAGAGCGTGCCGACCGCCTGATCGGGGCCGCGCAGGTTGATACCCATCTGCCGCATCTCGGCCATCGTGATCTCATTGGCATAGTCGTGGTCGAAGAACGGGATGCCAAAGCGTTTCCTGACCGGCTCATTGCCCATAAAGAAGTTCCGGCTGACCGACATCAGCGGGATCATAGCTAGGTGCTGGTGCACAGTGGCAATCCCGGCTGAGATTGCATCGCGCGGATCGGCAAAATCCAGTGGCGCGCCTTCAAAAATGATCTCGCCCCTCGTGGGTTTGTGCACCCCGGACATTGTTTTGATGAAGGTCGACTTTCCAGCACCGTTATCCCCAAGCAGGCAATGGCATTCGCCGGGGAAGATGTCGACCGACACGCCGGCCAGAGCAATAACGGAGCCGAAATGCTTTTCGATGTTCTTCATCTGGATAATAGGGTCGGCCATCTCAGCGCTCCCCCGTGATGATGCGGCGGATATAAGTGTTCAGAATTACCGCGAAGAGCAGGATGACCCCCAGAAACACCCGAAACAGTGAGCTTTCCACGCCGGCAAAGAACAGGCCCTGCTGCACCACGCCAAAGATCAACGCGCCAAGTGCGGCCCCGATGACGGAGCCATAACCTCCAGTTAGAAGCGCACCGCCGATGACAACGGCAATGATCGCCTCGAATTCCTTCAAAAGACCGCGATCCGCCCCGGCAGAGCCGAACTCCATCACCTGACAGACCGCGAGAACGGTCGCGCAGAACGCGGTGAACATGAACATCAGGATCTTGACGCGATTGACCGGAACACCGGAGTTGCGCGCGGCATCCGCGTCGCCGCCAGCGGCAAAGATCCAGTTGCCAAAGCGTGTGCGCGTGAGCAGCACATGGCCAAAGATGATCAGGACGATGGCCCAGACGATCAGCATTGGCACGCCATCCACCACCGGCTGGCCCGCGCGGGAGCCGCGTTCAAAAACCGCGATCACACCGGCATCGCCCAACCACTGGAAGATGGGCTGACCGATCTTGCCTCCAAAGATCCAGGCGAGCCAATCGCCCTCAGCCGCGTCGCGAATGCCGCCTATGATGGTTTTGTTCTCGACCGTTTGCGGGATGTAGATGGTGAAGCCACGTAGGATGAACAGAAATGCCAGCGTGACGATAAAGCTGGGCAAGCCCGTGCGCACGACGATCCAGCCGTTCAGCGCGCCAAGGGTCACGCAGATCGCAAAAGTGACTATGATCGCCATCCACATCGGCCAGGCCAGAACCACACCGAAAACAGCAATCATCATGCCCGCAAAGCCGATCATCGAACCGACCGACAGGTCAAACTCGCCCGCGATCATCAAAAGGCAGGCGCCCACGGCGATGATCATGAATTGCGCCGACACGGTCGACCAGTTCATGATGCCCTGCGCATTGAACATCCCGCTGTCGAGCGCAAAGAGCAGGAAAAGCGTAAAGACTGCAACGGTCCCGACAATACCGCCCAGTTCGGGCCTGATCAGGGCGCGGCGCAGGGGCGAGATGTCCTTGATCCGCTCGTCAATTTGCGAGGTCTCAGCCATCTTGGGACTCCTGATTTAGTCGCGCAAGCCGGCCCCTGAAGTTCAAGGGCCGCCCTTTGCTTTCAAGCGCTTAGCGGTACTCGCCGGCGAATTCCTCAACCTTGGCCAAGGCGTCCTTGGTGACAAAGCCGGGGCCAGAGTTGATGTTGTTGCCGGGCAGCACACCGTAGCGGTCCCAATTGGCAAGGATCACAACGGGCATGTAAGCCTGCAGGAATGGCTGCTGGTCGATGCCCCAGTTGATGATGTCAGCTTTGATGCCGCGCACGATTTCTTCGCCAAGGTCAAAGGTACCAAAATGAATGTCACCGGCCATCCCGTTTTCTTCAAGCGCGGCAATCGTCGGGTCTGCCGAGACGGGGCCGAGCGTCAGGATACCGTCGGTTTCGGGGTTCGCTGACAGGTAGGCCAGCACCTTGTTCTTGATTTCTGCCGGGTCGGTGCCGCTATCCATCATGGCATTGCCCAACTCGACACCAAGCGCATCGGCGTATCCACGGCAGCGTTCACCCACGGTTGGCTGTTGAATAGCGTGGTTCACGCAAAGGAAGCTCGTCACACCTTCAGACTTTGCGCGCAAACCGGCGGCATAGCCGGCATCATATTCAGGTTGACCCACATACATCAGGGCACCCACTTCGCGGGCCTGCTCTGGTGTGCCGGTGTTCATGATGATCACATCAATGCCCTGGTCCACGGCTGCGGTGATTGGCCCTTTGAGCACGTCAAAGTCGGCGAGGGTCGTGATGATCCCGTCAGGATTTGATGCGGTCGCCTGTTCGATAATGCGGGCCATATCGGCAATGTCACCAGTTGGTGGATTGCGATACTCCACCTCTGCCCCCACTTGCTCACCCGCCAGAGCGATCCCGTTCTTGATCGTGTTCCACCAGCTATCGCTGTCCGGCGCATGGCTGACAAGAATATAGGTTTCACCCTCGGCAGCGGCGCTTGTTGCGGTCAGCGCAGGTGCCGCAACAACTGTTGCCGCAACCATCAGGCTTTTCATCAATGATGACATGGTCTTCCTCCCAAAGAATTCCGTTCGTATTGGCAAAGGCGGTCGTTGCGCCTTCCGTTGAGCAGCAAAGCATGAACCTCATCATTTTGCAACCGGTTGCAAAAGAATCTGATCAATCGGATACTGCAAAGAACCGCAAGGTGCGATATCTAGATAAGGTTCAGAATAGGAACTGCCCCAAACCCATGGCCGCTACGCTTAAAGATGTTGCCGCACGCGCAGGCGTTTCACGGTCTGCCGTCTCGCGGACATTTACCGACGGCGCGTCCGTTTCGGGCAAGATGCGGCGCAAGGTGGAAAAGGCGGCGGCAGAGCTTGGGTACAGTCCAAACGTCCTTGCCCGGAGCCTGACAACGCGGCGCACCAAGCTGATCGGCCTGATTTCAAACAACTTTCATAACCCGATCTTTCTGGAAGTGTTCGATCTCTTTACCCGAAAGCTACAGGAAAGCGGCTTACGTCCGCTGCTAGTCAACCTTTCTGATGAAACGGATCCCGAAAACTCCGTGCGGATGCTCAGGCAATATTCGGTTGATGGTGTGGTCGTCGCCTCTTCAACCCTGCCGCCGGGCTTCTCAAAGGCTTTTCGGGATGCGGGTATGCCGGTCGTGAACAGTTTTGGCCGGTACTCATCCGCGCCGCAAGTCCATGTCGTTGGCATCGACAACCGCGAATGTGGCCGCATGGCCGCCCGCGCGCTGGTTGAGCGCGGCTATAAGAACGTGGCGTTTCTGGGCGGCCCCGAATCGGCCACGTCCACGCAGGACCGGTTTGCCGGGTTTCAGGATGAATTGGCAAAACGTCCCGATATTGTCGTCTCACACTCTTTTGCCACGGCCTATTCCTTTGACGCGGGCCGGGCCGAGATGCAGCGTCTTTTGGCAAGCGACCCGCGGACCGAGGCGTATTTTTGTGGTGATGACGTCTTGTCCATCGGCGTGCTGAGCGCGGTTCAGGATGCAGGACTACATGTACCCGATGATGTGGGGCTGATCGGCCTGAACGATATGGAAATGGCCGGGTGGCAGAACATCAACCTGACGACCATCCGCCAGCCCATTGCTCAGATCATCAACTCCTCTGTCGAGTTAATGGTCGCCATGCTGGACGAGCCTGATCGCTATCCCGAAGCGCGGTTGTTTCCCTGCGAGGTGGTTGAGCGCGGGACGTTGCGCCCTTTGCCTATCTGAACATCGGCGGGCGGGCATCAAACCATGCGCCATCCGCCTTGCCCGATTCCGCGACTGCATAAACCGCAGCCATCGACCGCAACCCATCCTCGGCGCGCGGGTAAAGGTTGGCGGCCGGATCCATCACCCGACCCTCTTTCCGGGCGCTGATGGCCTCGGCCAGGTCGGTGTAGATATTGGCAAAGGCCAGCGGCATGCCCTCGGCATGGCCGATGGTTACGCGGGTGGTCCGATCCGCCTCTGGTGAGAGGTTCGCCTCACCCCGTTCGATGATCTGCAACCGCGCGTTCAGCGGCATATAGTAAAGCTGATTGGGGTGTTCCTGGCTCCAGCGCAACCCGCCGGTTTCGCCAAAAACCTGGATCGTCAGCCCGTGCTGCCGCCCGATGGCGATGGAAGAGGTCCAGAGCCGTCCGACCGCGCCGCCATCCATGCGGAAGTTGACCATCGCGTCGTCTTCAAGCGTCCGCACATCGATGCAAGATACTGTATCTGCTGATAATTTCTCAACCTCCTGCCCGGTGACAAAGCTCGCCATATGCAGCGCATGGATGCCGCAATCGGCGAACTGAGCCGAGATCCCGGCCTGCGCGGGGTCGTAGCGCCAACGGACGCGCGGGTTGTCGGCATCTGTTGCGTCAGCGTGATGCCCATGGGCAAACTCCGCCTTCACCAGACGGACCCTGCCGATATCGCCGCGCGCGATCATCGCCTTCATGTGGCGCACCAGCGAATAGCCCGTGTAGCCATAGTTCACCGCACAGATATTGCCGGTCTTCTTGGCGATTTCGACGATCTCTTCACCTTCCTCAACGGTCATGGTCATCGGCTTTTCACAAAGCACGTGAAACCCGTTTTCCAGAAAGGCCTTGGTGATCTCGAAGTGGGTCGCATTAGGGGTGGCTACCGTGACCAGATCGACCCTGTTATCGCGCTTTTTCTCGGCCTCCAGCATCTCTTCCCAGCCGCCATAGGCGCGGTCGCCAAGGCCAAGCCTTTGCCCATAATCGATGCCGTATTCAGGGCGGTGGTCGAGCGCCCCGGCGCTAAATTCAAAGAGCCCATCAAGCCGCGCACCCAAGCGATGCGCCGGTCCTATCTGGCTGCCTTCACCACCGCCAATCATGCCCCATTTGAGCTGTATCATCGCATCCTCCCTTGTGCCTTAGAACCCGATGCTTTCCAGATACTGCCGGTTCGCCCGCGCGTCTTCCAGCGGGGTGCCGGGCAGGGATGGGTCACAATCCTGTTCGACCGTGCACCAGCCTTCAAAACCCGCATCCAGCAGCACCTGCCTCACAGCGGGGAAATCCACATCCCCTTGCCCCAGATTGCAGAAAATCCCCTGTCCGCAGGCGGTGTAGAAATCCGTGCGGCTAGCGACGGCGTCGGCCTTAATGATTGGGTCGATATCCTTGAAATGCATGTAGCTGATCCGGTCGACATGCCGCTTCATGAAAGCAACCGGATCATAGCCCGCATAGGAATGATGGCCGGTGTCAAAGCAGATTTTCAGGATGCTTTCATCCACTTCATCCAGCAGCCGTTCGAGTTCCGGCTCGAAATCGAGGAAGCCCGCCGCATGGGCATGCACGCCGACGGTCAGCCCGTATTCTTCCGCCCCCATTTTCGCAATTGTCGCGATCCGATCGCGGAAAGCGGACCATTCAGCCGCGTCCATCTGCTCGGCCTCATCAGCGCGACCGGCGGTAGGTGCCCGGCGGGGTGAAATACTGTCGATCAGCACCAGATGCTTCGCGCCATGGGCCACCAGTGCCTTACAAGTCCGCACTGAGGCATCCATGACATCGTCCCACATGGCTGGATCGTGGAGGGCGCGGAAAATGACACCGCCGATGATGGACAGGTCATGTTTGTCCAGTTCGGCACGCAGCACGGCGGGGTCCTCGGGCATATAGCCGATGGGGCCCAGTTCGATGCCCTTATAGCCCGCCTCAGCACATTGCTGCAGCACCGATTGCCAGGCGGGATAAGCCGGGTCAGAGGCGAATTCGATACCCCAGGAACAGGGCGCGTTACCGATTTGGATGGTCATATGTGTCCTTTAGAAATCGCTGACATTGCGCCAGGCTTTTGCGGCGGATGAGGCATCCGCGGCGGCGATGATCTGATTGACTACCAGCCCGTCACGGAAGGTGGGCCAGACGTTCTCTCCGGTCTCAATCGCGCGCAGGAAATCCCGCGCTTCGATGATGATCTGGTCTTGATAGCCGGTGCCGTGACCGGGGCCCTGACAGAAGGGCTGATAGTCGGGATGGGCAGGACCGGTCAGGACCTTGGTAAAGCCGCGCTGCGCCTCTGGCCCCGTAGCTTTGTAAAGATGCAGTGCATTCTGGTCTTCCCCGTCAAAGCGGATCGCACCCTTCGTGCCTGTGATTTCATAGGCATAGCCCATCTTGCGCCCGGTCGCGACGCGACTGGCATAGATCGACCCCAGCACGCCGCTTTCAAACCGGACGAGCATATGCGCGTGATCGTCATTGGTGACCTGGCCGCCGGGTCGCTCTGGATGGACAGTTTCGATTTCGGCCAGAAGGCAGTGGATTGGGCCCATCAGGCGCAAGGCGCAGTTGATGGGATGCGGGGCAAGATCGCCCATCGTGCCGTTCGCCGCACCCGCAGTACGCCAGCTTGTCGGGGTCTGCGGATCGGCAAGGAAATCCTCGGTATGTTCGCCGCGAAAGCCGGTGATCTCGCCGATCTCACCGGACTGTATCAGCTGATAGGCGTATTGGCTGGCGGGCGTGCGTATATAGTTGAAGCCGACCATGTTGATATGGCCCTCGGCGGCGGCAACCATGGCGCGGCCGTCGGCCACATCCTGGCCGAGAGGCTTTTCACAGAAGACCGGTTTACCCAGGGCGAAGGCTTCTTCGGCCACGCGGCGGTGCGTGTGCTGGGGACTGGCGATCACGATGGCCTCGACATGCGGATCATTCACCAGCGCCTGCCAGTCATCAGTGGCGCGGGCGAAACCATAGGCGGCGCGGTACTTCTCTGCGGAGGCGGCGCTGGTCGCGCAGACCATCTCCAACCGAGGGCGCAGTGTGGTATTGAAGACGGCACCGACAGCGGACATGGCGACAGCATGGGCCTTGCCCATGTAGCCGCCGCCCACGATTCCGATGCCGATCTCGGCCATTCAAACTCCTCCCCCGAAAACCGTTTGCAACCGGTTGCAAAATTTGTATCCTTGGATTCGAAAACACGCAAGCGGCAAAAGCGCTGACCGGCGCTTTGGGGGGAGCCATCAGATGAGCGATACGACCATTCGCCTGACTACGGCGCAGGCGATCATCCGCTATCTGGACAACCAGTTTATCAGCATTGATGGACAGGAAATGCGTGTTTGCGGCGGCGGTTTCGGCATCTTCGGCCATGGCAATGTGACCTGCCTAGGTGAGGCGCTTTATGCCCATCGTAACACGCTGCCGCTCTATCGTGGACAGAACGAACAGGGCATGGGGTTTGCGGCGGCGGGCTACGCCAAGGCGTGGCTGCGACAGCGGTTCATGTTCTGCACCGCGAGCGCGGGGCCGGGCACGGCGAACCTGCTGACGAGCGCCGCGCTCGCCCATGCCAATCGCCTTCCGGTTTTGATGCTATGTGGGGATACGTTCCTGACCCGGCTGCCCGACCCGGTGCTGCAGCAATTGGAGCATTTCGGGAGCCCCACGTATGGGCTGAACGATGCATTCAAGGCCGTCAGCCGCTATTGGGATCGGATCACGCATCCCGCTCAGATCATTCAGTCGCTGCCTGCGGCGCTGTCAACGATGCTCGACCCCGCCGATTGCGGCCCGGCCTTTATCGGGTTGCCGCAGGACGTGCAGGGTTGGGCTTATGATTATCCGGAGGCGTTCTTTGCTAAGAAAGTTCACCACATCCGCCGGATAACGCCTGATCAGAACGAGGTCGCTGCCGCTTTGGACGCATTGCATGGCGCCCAACGCCCGCTGATCATCGCCGGTGGCGGCGTCCAATATAGCCGCGCAGTCGCCGAGTTGACTGCTTTTGCCGAAGATCACCAGATCCCTGTCGTCGAAACCATTGCCGGGCGGGCAAACATGACGGTGGATCATCCGCTGAATATCGGCCCGATTGGCGTCACGGGATCAGACAGCGCCAACGCACTGGCGGAACGGGCGGATGTTGTCTTGGCGGTTGGCACACGACTGCAGGATTTCACAACCGGCTCTTGGACCGCCTTTGCCAAGGACGCGCAATTCATCGGGCTGAATGCTGCACGGCACGATGCAATCAAGCATATGTCTCTGCCCGTCGTCGGCGACGCCAAGCGGGGATTGGAGTTGCTGCAAAGAGACAGCTTCAGCGCGCCACAGGATTGGGTCGATTTCGCCAAGGCGGAACGGGCCAAGTGGGACGCTTATGTCGCTCAGAATGTGGCGCATGGCAATCGTCCGAACTCCTACGCGCAGGCGATTGGGGTGGTGAATGACCTCTGTGACCCGCGCGACCGGATCGTCGCCGCGGCGGGCGGACTACCGGCGGAAGTGACGGCGAACTGGCGGACGCTCGATATCGGGACTGTGGACGTGGAGTTCGGCTTCTCCTGCATGGGCTATGAGATCGCGGGCGGATGGGGTGCGCGGATCGCGCAGGCTGAGCAGGAGGCGGATAAGGACACGATCGTGTTCACAGGGGATGGCTCCTACCTTCTGATGAATTCGGACATCTATTCGTCCGTGCTGACGGGCAAAAAGCTGATCATTCTGGTGCTCGACAATGGCGGTTTTGCAGTCATCAACAAGCTGCAGAACAACACGGGCAACGAAAGCTACAACAACCTGATCGCTGATACGCCGACCGCAACCTCGCAATTCGCGGTAGATTTCGAAGCCCATGCAGCGGCGATGGGGGCTACTGCAGAGACGGTGGCCAATCCAGCCGAGCTTGGCGATGCGTTCAAGCGCGCGAAGGCCAACGACAAGACTTATGTGATTGTCATGCAGGTTGATCCTTACGAGGGATGGACGGACCAAGGTCACACTTGGTGGGAAGTCGGTACGCCACATGTGTCCGAGAATGCCAAGGTGACTGCCGCCCACAAGGACTGGGAAGCCACCCGCGACAAACAGCGCAAAGGTGTCTGATGGACATCTCCACAGGCATCAAAAAGAACAGTTTTCTGGTGGTCGGGCGCGTCGGCCTTGACTTGTTTCCTGACCCGCCCGGCACGGGGATTGAGGAGATGTCGGTGATGCATGCGGATATGGGTGGATCCTCTGCCAATATTGCTGCGGGGATCGTCAAACTCGGCGGTCAGGCGGCCCTAGTCACCTGCGTCTCGGATGATGCGGTCGGGCGCGCCTGTCAGAAAATGCTTGAACGTTATGGCGTGAATGGGACCCATGTGCGGGTTGTGGGCGGCGAGGCGCGGACCTCGCTTGCGATATATGAAAGCCGTGTCGTGGACCATCAATCTGTCATCTACCGCAACGGCGCGGCGGATTTCGAGATGGCAGAGGATGATGTGGCGGCAGTTGATTACAGTCAATTCGGCGCCCTTGTGACGGCCGGTACGGTTTTTGCCGCTGAACCCTCGCGTAGTGCCGCCTTCAGGGCCTTTGCATTGGCGCGCGCCGCTGGTCTGCCCGTGATCTTCGACATTGATTACCGCCCCTATTCCTGGCCCTCCGTAGAGGTCGCCGCGGACGTCCTGTCGCGCGCGGGTGTGCTGTCGGATGTCATTGTGGGCAATGATGAAGAGTTCGGCTTTATGGCTGGCGGGATCGACAAGGGGCTTGAGAAGGCGCGCGAACTGGCTGCCACAACCGCAAGCTTGGTGATCTACAAGATGGGTCCCGAAGGTGCGATCACCATCGCCCCAACGGGCGAGACGCGCACCGGGGTTTATCAAGTCGATGCGCTGAAACCCACCGGGGCGGGTGACAGCTTTATGGCCGGTCTTCTGACCGGCATCGCCGATGGGTTGAGTGTGCCAGACGCAGTGATGCGCGGGTCGGCCTGTGCGGCGATTGTCGTGGGCAAACCGGGCTGTGCGCCAGCGATGCCTTACCCAAACGACCTCGCCGATTTTCTGGCCCGCCACCCCGGCCCGACCACCCCCGTCATAAAGGAGCTTTCCGATGCATATCCCCCCTTTTGACAACCAGAACAAACCCATCGTGGATGTGGACGATCCCACAGTGCCGCTGAACTACTTCAACATCGTGAAGCTGAAAAAGGGCGAGGCGTTCTCATACAGCGTGCCTGGCTATGAGACCTGCATCGTGCCCGCGACCGGCACAGTGGATGTCGATGTTGAAGGGTTCAAGGCAGACGCACTGGGCGACCGGGTCGAAGATGTTTGGGACGGGGAACCGGAAGGCGCCTATGTACCAACAGCAGCCAAGGCCGAGATGGTGTGCCAGTCGGACGAGGCCGAGGTATTCGTCTGTGGTGCGCGCTATGACAAGGTGCTGGAGGCATTCGCTGTGCGGTCGGATGAACTGGATCTGGTCCAATACGGGTCGGACGACACCAAGACGCACCGTAAGATCAAGCATATCCTGGGCACGAAGTATCACGACAAGGTGGGCCGCCTGCTGGTCTCGGAACTCTTTACCGTCGGTGAAGGCGGCTGGTCGGGCTTTCCCAGTCACAAGCACGACACCGACCGGCTGCCGGATGAGACCCGGCATGATGAGACCTACAATTTCCGGTTCAAGCCCAACCATGGTTCGGGCGTGCAGATGCTCCAACGTGAGGATGGTAAACCGGGGGACGCCTATCATATCGTCGATGGCTCTACGATTTGCCTGGATCGCGGCTATCACCCCTGCGCGGTGCTGCCGGGTTATCAGATGTATTACTTCACGATCCTTGGCGGGCTGTCACAGCGGTCGCTGATCCAGTATTTCCAGCCCAGCCATGCCGATCAGCTTGAGACGATCCCGGGCATCAAGGACATGATTGCGAAATTCAAATGACGCGTCCTGTAGGTCCAACACGCTTTGATCGGCGGTTCTGATCATGCCGCTTGTCTCGCTCGCTGATGTTCTGCAGCCCGCGCTGAAAAACGGCTATGCTGTTGCGGGACTTGTCACGCTCGGTTGGGAAGATATGCGCGCCTATGTGGCAGCGGCTGAGGCAGAAGACAGCCCTGTCATTCTGCAGGCTGGGCCCTCCTGCCGGGCGCATACACCGCTGCCGATCCTTGGCAAGATGTTCCGGAATCTGGCGGACAACGCATCCGTGCCTGTTGTCGCCCATCTGGACCACGGTTACACATTGGACGAATGCAGAGAGGCGCTGGAGAGCGGATTCACCTCGTTGATGTTCGATGGCTCACGCAAACCACTGTCGCAGAACATCGATGAAACCGCCGCCATCGCCGAAATGGCGCATGATGCGGGCATATCCTGCGAGGGCGAGATTGGATTCGTCGGTTACGCTGATGGCGAAAAATCCGCGGGAACAGACCCCGAGGAGGTCGCGAAATTCGCCCGCGAGACGCGGGTAGATGCCATGGCGATCTCGGTCGGGAATGTGCATCTGCAACAGGATAAAGAGGGTGGGTTGGACGAGCCGCGCATTCGCGCTATCGAAGCGGTGACAGACATCCCGCTCGTCATTCACGGCGGCTCGGGCGTGCCGGTCACGCAGCGGACGGCGCTTGCCCGTGGATCTGCCATTTGCAAGTTCAACATCGGGACGGAGCTGCGGATGGCATTCGGTGCCGCGCTCCGTACAGCGGTCAATGCAGATCCCGATCGGTTTGACAGGGTCCAAATCCTAAAAGACACGCATGATCCGCTTGTTGCAGCAACGCGGAAGGTGCTGCGCGCGTTCAAGGGGGAATGACATGATCCGTTTTGGTCTGTTGGGATGTGGACGGATCGGGCAGGTCCATGCCCGTTCAATCCTGCGCCTGGACAACGCGAGCCTGGTTGCCGTGGCGGATGCCTTTGCCGAAGCCGCCGAGGCTCTGGCAAGCGCCACTGGCGCAGAAATGCGGGAGAGCGATGCCATTATCGCAAGCGACGATATCGATGCTGTCATCATCGCCACCCCGACCGAGACCCACTCTGATCTGATCCACACGGCGGCAAAGGCCGGCAAGGCGATTTTCTGCGAAAAGCCCGTGGATATGTCAGCGGATCGCATCCGTGATTGCATGAAAGCGGTCGAGACGGCAGGCGTCCCTTTCTTGACCGCCTTCAACCGGCGCTTTGACCCGAACTTTGCCACTCTCGAGGCACATATCCGGGCCGGCGAGATTGGCAATGTGGAAATTGTGACGATCCTGTCGCGCGATCCTGCGCCGCCGCCGATTAGCTACATCAAGGGCTCTGGCGGGATTTTTCGCGACATGATGATCCATGATTTCGATATGGCACGGTATCTCTTGGGCGAAGAACCTGTACAGGTTTACGCAGTTGGCGCGGCACTCGTTGATCAGGCAATCGGGGCGGCAGGGGATGTGGACACCGCTGCTGTTACACTGACAACCCAAAGCGGGAAAATCTGCCAGATCTCAAACTCCCGCCGAGCGACATACGGGTATGACCAGCGCATTGAGGTCCACGGCTCAAAGGGCCTCCTGCGGGCAGAGAATGTCTTGGATAACAGCGTTGAGGTGGCCAATGCGGCAGGTTTCAACCGTGCACCGGCCAAGCATTTCTTTCTCGAACGCTATGAGGCGGCGTATCTGCAAGAGATCGCACATTTCGTCACCGCACTTCTTGAGCAAGCGCCGCCGTCGCCAGGGATTGAGGATGGCCTACGCGCTCAACTTCTGGCCGATGCAGCTTCGGCGTCGCATCAAACTGGACTGCCTGTCCGGCTTTGAATGTCAAAAGATGGCAAGCAATGCAGTATTCCGAAGCCTTGATGACAGGATGGCTTGCCTTATCGCGCATTCAATGCACGTTCAGCGGCAACCTCCCAAATTGAACTGCATCGGTCTTTGCCTATGCTAAGAAAGCGACCAACCAGAAACAAATATCAACTCGCTTCACTCCCGCGCGAGGCGAGGTTTCGGTGCGAGACGCGGCAAAAAAGAAAGGTTTAGGGTGCGCTCACCACAACAAAGGATTCTCCTCATGAAATGGCTCATCACCTCCGCACTTTTGTCAGCTGCCGCAACGACAGCTTTTGCGGGCGACCAATATCTCGACGAGACCGGCTTTGCCGTTTCGGGCTATGACGTTGTCGCCTATTTTGACCTCGAACAATCCCCAGTTGGCAGCGCGCAACCTGCTGCCGTCCCCGGCGACCGGAGCATCACGACCGAGTATAACGGCGCGACCTTTGCCTTTGCGACCGAAGCCAACCTTGAGACGTTTCTGAGCGATCCGGAGCGTTATGTGCCGCAATATGACGGTCATTGCGCCTATGGTGTATCGCGTGGTGGCAAGGTGCCAGGCAACCCCAACCTGTGGCGCATCGTCGATGACCGCCTTTATCTGAACATCACGGAAAACGTCGTTGGCTTCTGGGAAGAGGATATCCCCGGCAACATCACGTTGGCCGAAGGAAACTGGGGCGGCATTGAAGCGTCGCCAGCGTCTACCAATACGATCCCCAACTTCTCATCACCGGCGCCAGTCAACTGATCCGGCCCGGCAAGAACTAAGACATGAAATTGCGTTCACGCCGATCCTTTTTGGCACTGGGAACAGGGGCCATCGTGATCGGCGTGGGCGCTTTCACAGTCACGCGACCTGCCTTGCGGGCGCAGACCGCGATGACCCTGACACCGCCCGAGGCGCTGGTCGCAGCTCGATCCGGCGAAATCCTTTTGGTGGACATCAGACGCCCAGACGAATGGCGGCTGACCGGCGTGGCCGAACCTGCCGTTACCATCGATATGCGCGCTCCGGATTTTACCGCGCAGTTGCAGCAATTGCGGCAATCGCGTAGCCAACCGGTGGCTGTCATCTGTGCGCGCGGGGTCCGGTCCGCCCGGCTTTCCCGCCGTTTGGAAGAGGCGCAACTTGGACCCATTCTCGACGTGCCCGAAGGCATGCTGGGGTCATTTGCCGGTCCGGGCTGGCTGAAACGCGACCTACCGGTTAGAGAGTATTCATAAGGCATAAGGTAGGTAGATCATGCGGTTATGGCTTTCGCTCGTCTCACTTTGCGGCATGCTTGTATCGGGCGCGGCCCATGCCTGTTCGCAAAGCACCCCATGTACCGTTGGAGAGCGTGATTATTACATCGCTCTGCCTGAAACCCGTTCTGAGGCAATGCCCAGCGTCGTCTACATCCATGGCTGGGGCGGCAGCGGCAGCGGCGCGTTGCGCAATACCGGCATGGTTTCGTCATTTCTTGAGCGCGGCTACGCCGTGATCGCGCCAGACGGCGTGCCGCGACAGGGCGCGAATGGGCGGACATGGGGCTTTCACCCATTGTCGGGCCGCCAGATGTCAGAGGTCGCATTTCTTGAGGCTGTCCGCGATGATGCACTGGGTCGGTTTGACCTTGACCCGGAACGTGTCATGCTCGCCGGGTTTTCCATTGGCGGGTCAATGACGGCCTATACCGCGTGTCTGTCGCCTGACAGTTTTGCCGCATATGCACCGCTTGGCGGCAATTTCTGGCGCCCGCATCCGGCTGAATGTGCGGGTCCCGTGCGCATGTTGCACACCCATGGCTGGAATGATGGCACGGTCCCGCTTGAAGGGCGGGCGGTGAATGGGCTGCCCGCTGACGACCCGGAAGCCTTCGTGCAAGGCGATATCTTTTATGCGCTCAGCATCTGGCGCGCCGCGAATGGGTGCCAATATCTCAAGGCAGACCGTTTTGTCACCGATGGCCCGTTCTGGCGGCGTATCTGGGATCGCTGCAGCGAGGGCTCCGCGCTGGAATTCGCGCTCTATCCCGGTGGCCATTCGATCCCGGGCGCCTGGCCGGAACTGGTCGTCGACTGGTTTGACGGTCTGCAACCTGAGTAGTGGCGGAGCGCTGACATGACCCTCGTGATCGCAATGACAATTGCCGCGCTTGTCCTTGGTGCAATTTTGCCATTGCGCTTTGGCGCTGTTGGCTTTGTTGCCGCGACCACAGTTCTTTTCTTGGCTCAGCTCGCGGTCAATACAGCAGGCGGGTTTGCCGGGGCGAGTATTGAGGAGAGCCTCTTGCTCTTTAACGGATCCTACATCGCCTATGTCGGTTTCAACATGCAGATCACCTATCGCGCCTTTGCAGTGCCGGTCTTTGCCCTGGCGCTTGTCGTGATCATCCGGCTATTCCGCCGCGATCGCGTCACCGGCACTCAGGACTGATTTCATCCATGCCCGTTCGTTGCGGGCGGAACGGACGATCAAGGGCTCGTCGAGACTATGCGGTGTGTCAAGGCGCAGGACGCGAGGCCCGACATTTGCCACAGGCCACGCGCTCAGCCGTGATAAAGGCACCGCAAATGCGAGGCTGACCGCAATCGGCAGGATCAGGACCGAGACATCTGCAAAGATAATCCCGCCCATCAATGTCAGCCCCAGCACCGTTTCAACCCAATGAAACTTGAGTGTCGCTAACCAGCCATAGCTGCCTTGCCCCCGGTTTTGCGGCAACCAGGACATGTTACGCCCCAGAAGCGCCGATAATGTCGCAATCGTGTGCTGCACCATCATGATCGGCGCGTAGAGGACTGACAGGACCAGCTCGACAAGGATGGACCCGACATACATTGCTGTTGAGCTATAGGCTGCGCGCGTCGCACGTTTGAACCCGAAAAGCAGCGCGCCGAAAAGCTTTGGAAACAAGAGCATTCCGTACACAAAGAACAGATAGACCCAAGCGATGTTGAGCTCTTGTTCTGGCCAGACCGGCAAAAGTGGATTGGCCATCGAGAAATAGCTGGCGGGCGCCTCGCGGCCCACGCTCAGGAAAGACCAGAGGATCACCACCGCCAGCCAGACCGGTGACATCAGAAAGGCCATCGCGCCTTGCAGAAGATGAATGCGCGAGATCATGTGGAAGCCGCGCGTCGCCAGAAGACGCAGGTGCTGCATGTTGCCGTGACACCAACGTTGATCGCGCAGGATGTAATCAATCAGGGTTTGCGGTGTTTCTTCAAAACTGCCGTCGACCTGCGGTAAAAGCCGCACCGTCCAGCCTGCCCGCCGCAACATGCCCGCCTCGACAAAGTCGTGGCTGAGGATCAGCTGTTCGCGCCCGCGCCACCCTTTGAGGTTTGGCAACCGCGCACTTTCGGCAAAGGCTTTCGTGCGGATAATCGCGTTATGGCCCCAATAATTGCCCTCATGCTGGGACCAGCTTGCCAGCCCCTCGGCCAGAAGCCATCCATAGACCGAGTTTGAGAATTGTTGGACGCGACCAAAAAGCGTCTGCGCACCGATCAGCATCGGGCGGCTTTGGATCAGCCCTGCATCGGGATCGCCGGCGAGCGCACGCGCCAATTGCTGGATAGCCGGACCGCTCATGAGGCTGTCGGCGTCCAGCACGATCATCGCCTCATGCGCGGCTCCCCAGTTTTCGATCCAGTCGTAGAGGTTGCCGATCTTCTTGTCCGTGTTCTCAAGACGGCGACGATAATGCACGGCGACGCGGGGGTGCCTTTCAAGCTGCAGCACGGCAAATGCGCGCTCTTCCAGCGCCGCGATGCGGGGATCGCGGGTGTCGCTTAGGATGTACAAGGTGTAGCGATTGTCATCCGCGTTTTCGGTGAGTTCCTTGAGCATTGCGGAGGCGTTGCCGAAAACGGCCCACGGCTCTTCATGATAGATCGGCACCAAAAGGGCGATATTTGCGGGTGGTAGGTCTGCGGAAGCCATATCGTAACCGCTGCGGTTGAGCGCGACACGGATGATGCCAAGACAGGCCGTGTTGACCGAAAATGTCAGCCAGACAAAGGTCAGCGCCACGAGGGCGAGCACGACACCTTCCAGCATCATCACGCCATCGCGGCCCAGGTAATTGTTGATCGAGACGCACACCAACACGGTCAGTACGATTGTTGGAATAAAGGCCGCAAGCCGCCAGATCAGCCCGACCACGCCGGTGGATTTTTGCAACGCGCGCTGTCCCACGACCTGCGCGAAGGTCTGCGCGGGCATGTGGAGCGGCGCGCGGTCCGGCATGAAGGAAGCGGCGTAGCGGGTCATGCGGTCCACCGGTAGAGCCAGACTTCGCTGAGTGGCGCGTCCGCCAACTGCAATTGCGCCCGAAACTCGATCAGTGTTGCGTCGCCCGGATAGAACTTGAAGGCCAGTCGCGGCCCGCCCGTTTCAGGGTTGCGTTGCAACACGCCGCCAGACACTTCGCCAGCGCTCGATTGCGTGATGATGTCAATCTCGTTCAGATCGTCGGGCACGTCAGGTCCAGCCTCAAAGTCGATCAGAACGATCATGCCGTTGTTGTCAAAGGCGCTTCCGATCATGGTGTTCAGAACGGTCAACCCTCGCCCATAGCCGGGCGCCTCCCCCCAGGTCAGCCGGTAGGAGAACCGGTTCTCACTCCCGCGCGCGACGCCGCCCGACGGTCGCCAGTAACAGACGATATTATCAAATATCTCGGACGGCGTTGGTATCTCGATCAGCGCAACAGAGCCGCGCCCCCAACCCTCTTTTGGCTCAATCCACACACCGGGGCGGCGGTGATAAAGCGCCTCAAGATCGGCAAAATCGCTGTAATTCCGCGCCCGCTGCATGAGGCCGAAACCTTTGGGATTGTTGTCTAGAAAGGCGCTGATCTGAAGCTCTTTGGGGTTGGCCAGCGGACGCCAGATCGTCTCACCCGCGCCATTGATGATCTGCAGACCATCGGAATCGTGGACCGCAGGGCGGAAATCGGTGAACCGATGGCGGTTGGTCTGATCATATTGAAACATCGAGGTCAGCGGCGCGATCCCGATATTGTCGATGTCCCGCCGGGCGAAGACATGGGCATCGACATCCATAATCAGCGGCGCGCCAGGAGTGATCGCGAAACGGTAAGCACCCGTGCAGCTGGGGCTGTCCAGCAACGCATGCAGCACGAATGTGTCCTCACCGGGCGCGGGCTTCTCCAGCCAAAATTCGCGAAATTCCGGAAACTCCTCGCCTGCGGGTGAGGCCGTATCCACCGCCAGACCGCGCGCAGACGCGCCATAGATATCGCCGGTGCCAATGGCGCGGAAATAGCTGGCGCCCTGGAAAACGGTGAATTCCTGATAGATGCCAGCCCTTTCCAACTCAGCACGCAGCCGCAGGCCGGAATATCCAAGGCTATCATCAATCGGCAGATCGGGGAATTTATCGGTCTTGTCGAACACGCCCATGTCAAAGCGCAGGGGCATTGCCATGCCGTCATCGACGACAGAAATCGCAATGGGCGTCGGGAAGTAAAGCCCCGGCGCGAAGACATCCATCCGCAGCGGTGTTGCGGCATCGCCCTGCCAAAGCGCATTGCGGCCATCAAACCAGATCGCCTGATAGTCGTCGTAGCTGATATTGGTCCAGGCTTCGGGAATGCGGCGCGGTGCCTCATATGCGCTTTGGCTCAAGGCGCGGGCGCGTTGGGTCACGAAATCCGGGGTAAATGGCGTACCCGCACCAACCTGCAGCCCCGGCTCTGCCGGGGCCTGCGCTGTTTGTGCGAAGGCATCCGACGCAACCAGTGCCGCAAGACTTGCGACAAATTCACGGCGCAGCATGGGCAGACTTCCTTTGCTTCCAGGGCTGCGACTTGATCCAGCCTACGCCGTAGGCCAGCGCGATGATGATCAGAGCGCCAAGGGTGTTCACCCACGCCATTGAGAAATGGCTCCGCCCCACCTGATCGAAGAGCGCGCCCAAAAGGCGGGCTAGGAACATCGACGAGACAAACACAACAAGCGACTGCTGACCGACCTTCAAAATGGTGTTCAGGATCACCTGCCAAATCCGGGCGAAGATGCCGCCCGTTTCGCTTGGCAAGATTCGCACACCTTTAGGTCCGACAAGGCACCAGGCGATGTAGGCCAGCGACAGGAAGTGAACGTAGCGCAGGATGCCGAAGTCGGTCTTCGTGAAGAGGAACCGCCACTCACGCCGCCATTCGAGGAACCACTCGACCTCATTATAGACCCGGAAATAGGCGAAGGGGACCGAGACAAGGACGATCAGTACGGCGACCACAAAGAGGCGCCAATCGACCGGCGGCGCGGGGATCCAGCCCGCCATCAGGGCAAATCCGGTGAAGAACACAAGCTGCCAGCCAAGCGGGTTAAAGAACCATTGCCGCTCTGACCACGGCTCCGCAGGGAAGTTCAGGTCAAACACCGATGCGGAAAGCCAGATGGCGATCAGCACCGCCGCAGCAACCCACCGATTGAAACCGACAAGGGCGATGACAAACGGCATCATCGCCAGGATCACTAGATACATCGGCAGAACATCGAAGTAGTTGGGCACGTAAGTCAGTGTGAGCAACCCAACAAGGTTTTCCTGCGGCCTGTTGAAAAACGGATAAAGGTTCAGCTGACCGACATAATCACGCCCATCGGGAACGAGGTTGTTCAGAACCACCATTGCCGCCGCCACCGCGAAGAAAAGCCCGATATGCGCCCAATAGACCTGCCAGACCCGAAACGCGACGCGCACGCTGCCCATCATGTGGCCCTGTTCGCGAAAGACTTTGCCAAAGGCAATCGCGCTGGCCATGCCTGAGCAGAACACAAACATCTCGGTGGCGTCAGAAAACCCGAACCGCGCGGGGATCCAAAGGGTGAGCCAGTTGCTAGGGATATGGGCGATCAGGATGATGAACATCGCGATCCCCCGAAAGAAGTCGAGCCGCACATCACGTGCACCCACTCCCGCCCGGAGCGGTGGCAAGCTTTTGGTTTGTGCCAAAGCCATAGGCGACTCTGCAAGGGCCATCGTTTACTCGGCTGCTGTAGAGGATACGGAAAGCGATTGCAGCTTTGAAATCTCTGCCATCCGGAGCGCTGCAAATGCGTCTTCATGGCCATCGCGCTGCTTTGTCCGCGCTTGCAGCAACGCGCCCGTTTCGGTCAGACGTCCGGCCCGCAAACCAGCCTCGATCGTCAGGCGTTCAAAGACATCGCGCTGCGCATGGCTGCCGCCCATCTTCTGAAAATGCGGTTGTGCAGCTTTCAGATGCGCAAAGGCGCGCTGGTAATCAGCCGCACCAAACGCGGTGAGCCCTTCCGATGTGGCGATACCGGGTGAGGTCATCACCGCCGCCATGTCATCATCGCCCGCAGCATGTTTGGCCACATTCGCGTTCATCCGTGCGGTCGCATCGGGGCGGTCATCCCCAATCAGCGCCAGCATGTAGTGCATGTCAGCAAAGGTCAGGCAGCCATCATCGGCCCGTGTTTCAGCCAGCTCCGCCAATTCGATCCATCGATCACCGATATCGATCCCTTCCAGCTCAAGCCGCATCAGAAGCGAACTCGCATTCGAAAAATCGCGGTAATCATCCGTCTTCTCGTCGCGCACCTTGGTGTCATAAAGATGCAGAACCGTCTCAATGTCACCCTGATCGAGGTGCAGCAACGCCTTGTGCCACCAGACATGGAAACGGAAATTGTTGCAGTGGTTCCAGGCATCCGCATTGTCATCGATAATCGCGATGCCCTGCGCCGTCAGGTGCGTCATATCGTAAACATGTGCCACAGCATGCAGGCCCCATGCATCATCGGCCGCAAATTCCAGACCGTGCAGACCGACATGTTCAGCACGGGCGTAGTAGCCCCGCTCCTCTAGCGCGAAGGCATGACAGCCCAACGCATAGCCATAAAGCGGATGATCGGGTCCGTGTGCGGGGATCACCCGTTCAATCGATTGCAGCATGCCGTGATTGTCACCCAGCATGAAGCGAATGCCATGCGACAGTTTCATGCTGATCGTATCGGCTGGGTTCAGATCAAGCGCGGCTTCCATGCGGCTGACAGCACGTGTCGGCGATCCCTGCAGCCAGTCCTCCAGCGCCATGCACCACAGCTTTTCGCGTTCGGTGGCGCCACCAAGTGCTAGAGCGCGCTTTGCCTCTTCGTTCGCACCTGCCGCAGCGGCCACAAGCTCGCGCCGCCCAAGCATCAGGCAGGCCAGGCCTTTCATTGCGTGGCCCATGGCAAAGTCGGGCGCAAGCGTGATCAGGCGGGTCAGATGGTCGCCAGTGGCTTGTCCATGCGACAGGACACCATGAATAACGCCATTCCACGCGGCGATGGCGGCTTGGTCATTTAGGCTTGTCTCACAAGTGCAGGTATCTGTAAGCATGAACTGGTATCTTTCTGCTACGCCCGCCTCTCGCGGACATGAAAACACCTATACGATGTGCCGATCCGCGAGGTGGGGTGCATCAAAGTTGTGATCAATTCTGAACCTATCGTGATGAGGTCAACGCGGCTTGCGGCCCAGAAGCTCCGCGAGCTTTTCCGTGTCCTGGCCAAAGCGCGGCGGTGATTTTGCGTAAACAACGGGCGTTTTTGACAGTTTCAGCGGATTTCCGAGCAGCTTGACGACACCGGCGGCGGTACTTTGCTCAGGAATCTCCACGACAGCATTGCGCGCGACAGCTTGATCGCTGGTCAGCGCCTCTGCGACGCCGTTGATAGGGCCGCAGGGCACACCAGCCTTTTGTAACAAAACGAGGATTTCGTCCCGTGTCATGGTCGCAAATGTTTCAGAAATGGCCGTCTCGATAGCCTCCCGATGCGTGATACGCAGCGGATTTGTGGCAAAACGCGCATCTTGCCCAAGGTCATTGCGGCCAATCGCGGCGCAAAAATCCCGAAACTGCGTGTCATTACCTACAGCCAGAATGATATGCCCGTCAGTGCATGCAAACACGCTGTAAGGCACGATATTGGGGTGGCCATTGCCCCGCCTGACCGGAGATTGGCCTGAGACCAGATAATTCGTGCCTTCATTGATCAGCCAGGCCATTTGACTATCCACAAGGGCCAAATCGATGTGCTGTCCTTCGCCCGTCGCCTCGCTGTGACGCAAAGCAGCCAGAATACCGACGGCGGCATACATGCCGCACATGACATCGGCGATGCCCACGCCCACCTTCATCGGCGGGCCATTGGGGTCACCGGTCAGCGACATCATGCCGCCAAAACCCTGCGCCATCAGGTCATAACCGGGCCGGTCTCGATTAGGACCGGTCTGACCGAAGCCGGAGATTGAGCAATAGACAAGGCCCGGATTAATCTCGCGCAAGGCAGGATAGTCGAGGCCGTATTTGGCGAGCCCGCCGGGTTTGTAATTCTCGACAACGATATGCGCCTCAGCGGCAATGCTTTTGACCAGCGCCTGTCCTTCAGGGGTTGAAAGATCGGCGGCGACGGAGTGTTTGTTGCGGTTGGCCGCAATAAAATAGGCGCTCAGGTCGCTTTCACCGTCCTTGGTTTCGACATAAGGCGGCCCCCATGTGCGCGTGTCATCGCCACCGGTTTTAGGGTTCTCGATCTTGATGACCGTGGCGCTAAGATCCCCCATCAATTGGGTGGCCGTCGGTCCGGCCAAGATACGCGATAGGTCTAGCACAATGACTCCGCTCAGCGCACCGGGTGTTGTTTCATCGTCGGGGCCGTCAGAATGTGCCATCATAGGCCTTCCGATCAATCTCCACCGCGATCACACTGAACGTTTCCATCTCTTGCGCGTGTGCGAGAGCGTCGCGGAGTTCATCCGCCGACCGGGCGGTAAATCCAGCGCCGCCGAAGGCACGGCCCAACGCGGCCATATCCGTTGGCGCAAAGTCGACGCCCACATTGGTCATCTGACGGCCACGTTGCTTGAGCTCGATCAGTGCAAGAGAGGCATCGACGAAAACAACAAATATCGTGCGCAGTTTCTGCTCTGCCGCCGTGGCGAGTTCACCGACGACCATCAGAAATCCGGCATCACCGCTGAACGACACAATTGTGCGGTCGCGTTCGACCAGTTGCGCGCCCATGGCGAGAGGCACAGCGCATCCCATCGTGCAAAACCCCGATGATTGCGTCAGCGCGCGGGGAAAGCCGCAGGTCCACATCTGGCTGAGCAAGATGCGATGGGCACCACTATCTGCCGTGGCCAATGTGCCGGGCGGCAGAACCTCCTGACAGACCGAGATTGCTTGTGCGGGCCCCCATACATCGCCGGATGGGAAGGCCTCGGCGAGCACTGCCTTGACCGCCGTCACCTCGGCTTCGGGCCAGCCTTCACCAGCTGTTTCGGGCAAAATGGCCGAGACCGAGGCCGCGCAATCGCCCACGAAATTATGGGTCGCCTGATGCATGTAGTGGTGATTGGCCTCGGCGGTGATGTCGATCACCGTCTGACTTGTCGGATCCCATGGGGTCAGCCAGCCGATCCGCATTTCAATCGGATCATATCCAATGGCGAGGATCACATCGGCCTGTTTCACAAAGGGCAGCAGGACGTCATCGGCCTTGGGCGAGAGGCCCGCTCCACCAAGCGCTAGCGGGTGATCCTCTGGCAGAAGCCCCTTGGCCTTGTAGGTGGTGATGACCGGCGCGCCCAGGCGTTCGGCGGCGGCTGACACTGCCTCGGCCCCGCGATCCGACAAGGCGTCAACGCCCGCAATTATCAGGGGGCGCTTTGCCAGCGCCAGTGCGTCCCGCGCGGCATACAGCGCATCACCTGCGGGCGCCATGGGCAGCGCTTTGGGTCGCAACACGCCTTCACCCGTGGCCTCGGCTTCAGCCACCGCGATGGGGACATCAATATGGACCGGACCCGGCCGTCCTTCTGTCGCGATCCCGATGGCCTTGTCGATGATCACATGCGCCGCACCTGTGTTCAGGGTAAAGCTCGCCTTTGTGATGCCCTCGAAAACGCGCCCCTGATCAAGCACTTGGTGGGTGTAGACCTGTGCCGTCTCGGGGTCCACACAGCCCGTCAGCACCATCATCGGCACCCGGTCCTGCCGGGCATTTTCGACCACGTTGATTCCATTGAGTGCGCCCGGCCCAACCGTCGCCAACAGTATCGCCGGGGCACCAGTGCGGTGATAGGTGCCTTCGGCCATGAACCCGGCGGCATTCTCGTGCCGGCAAAGCACGAACTGAATGCCGACCTTTTGCAGCGCATCCAGCAGCGTCAGAACCTCACCACCCGGCAGGCCAAACGCCCAGCGGCAGCCTTCGTCATAAAGCCGTTTTGCAATTACATCTGCCGCCCGCATCGTACCCCTACATTTGAGTTGGCGGAGTGGTCCTACGAAATTCCGGGTGGCGCAAGCCGACCAACGAAAAAGTCATCGACTGACATACTATTCAGGCTGTTGCACTTTGCCCCGGTACAACGCACTGATGCGGCCCATCTTCCGCAAATTGCGCACGACAAGAATCGACGAAATGCTGGACAATGCGTCGTGGCCGCGTGCGATCATAGGCGATAGCGAGTGTTAGCGGCGGAAGCGGATCGGAAATCGGCACGGCGATCAGGCCCTCACCGCCATAAGAAATTGCGGTCAGAGGCTGCATGTTCAACACCGCACAGCCATGGCCCGCACCCACAAGGCTGCGCACCATCTCGGTAGAATTTGCGAATGCGGCAATGGTGATGTCGGGCGCGAAGCTCTCGAACAGACGCTGGTAGTAGGCGGCGACAACGGGACGATCCAGTACAACCAGTCTTTCTTGCGCAATTTCCGCAAGGCTGACGGAGGTCCGTTCTGCCAAGCGATGGCTAGCGTGGAGCAGGCAATAGGGCGGCGCCTTGATCAGCACGTCGAAGTCAATCGCAGCCTGCGCGCCTTCGGCGACAAACAGGATGACGTCGAAATCGCCCTTCAGCAGACCATCCTGCGCGGTATCGTTGTTACATTCCTGCAAATGCAGCACTGCGTCGCTATCAGCAGGAAGGAACTGAGAGAAGATGCGCGGCAGAAAGGCCGGTGCGACCGGTGCGTAGTAGCCAACCCGCAAAGCGCCACTCAGCGACCCCTTCAGTTCTGCCCCATCAGCGAGGATCGACTGATACTCCTCCAACAGACGCGCGAATTTCTGCGCGATCAGTCGACCGTTCGCGTTCGCTGTGATCCCACGCGACCGCTGCCGCGTGATCAGCGTCAGCCCGAATGCGTCCTCAACCTGCCCAATTGCAGCGGACACGGCGGATGCCGCGATATTCAACTCATCCGCGGCCTCGGCAATGCTGCCCCGCGCGACGGCGAGGTTGAAATAACGCATGGCTTTCAGGGAAACTGACATTGTAAAGCTGTTTTTCCGATGTAATTCATCATTTCATTCTGTTTGTTGCAGGAAAGAGGATGTGTCAATCTCTGCCCATCACAGGGGAGCATGGCGCGATGTCTCAAGAGCAACTCAAAGGATGGAACCACCTGCCAGAGGTGCCGCTGAAAACGTCGCCCTTTTTCATCTGGCCGCTGAACCCAGTCGAGATGGCCAAATGGGTCTGGAATTCCTGGTTTCTGATCACCGAAAAGCTGATCATCCTTGGGATAGCCGTTCTTTGCTACCTTTGGTTCCTGCCGCCTCTTGAGGTGATGCAAAGCTTTGAGCTCGGTTGGATCGCGCAGATTTATGCACGCAACATCGTCCTGACCCTTTTGGTCGCCGGATCATTGCATCTGTGGTTTTACACCTATTCCGCGCAGGGCCAGAAGCTGAAGTTCGACCCGCGCCCGCTGATGATAAACGGCAAGCAATTCACGCTTGGCGGGCAGGTGCGTGACAACATGTTCTGGACCTTGGGCACCGGCGTTCTGATCTGGACCGCTTTCGAAGTGATCATGCTATGGGCGCTTGCAAACGGCCATGTGCGGCTGATCACGTTTGAGGCCAATCCGGTCTGGTTCGTCGCCATCTTCCTGCTGATCCCGATCTGGGAGAGCTTCTATTTCTACGTGATCCACCGCGCGCTGCACTTTCCGTTTCTCTACAAACACGTCCATTCGCTGCACCACCGCAACATCAATGTAGGTCCCTGGTCCGGCATGTCGATGCACCCGGTTGAGCAGTTCATCTTCCTCGGATCGGTTTTTGTGCACCTCATGGTGGGGGCGCATCCGCTGCACATCCTCTTCCACCTGCAATACTATTTTCTGACGGCGATCACGACGCATACCGGCTTTCAGGGGCTTCTGATCAACGACAAGAACCGGCTGGCGCTAGGCACATTCCATCATCAGATGCATCACCGGTATTTTGAGTGTAACTATGGCAGTCTTGAGATCCCGTGGGACAAGTGGTTCGGGTCCTTCCACGACGGCACCGTCAAAGCCAACGAACGGATGCAGGAGCGGCGCAAGCGGATCATGGGGCGTTAAGACCAGCTGGGATAGCCCTCGTCCCTGCTTAACTTTTGTGCGTGACGGACGCCAACGGATGCTGCAAGACTGACCATGAAAGCACCGTGGCCATTGTCTTGCGCCGTTGATCCAAGCATTGGCACCAGCGTGCTTGTGAAATGCAAAAGACATCAAGGATCGGTCATGTTTCGCTTTCTCACAATGCTTGCCGTCGCCGCCCTGCCATTTAGCACCCCACTCATGGCACAAGAGGACATCGTGCGCCCCGCCAAGCTCATGGTTGTGGGGAGCAACACCAACGGGATCACCCGGCAATTCTTTGGGCAGGTTGTGGCGCGGCAGACGGTTGATCTGGCCTTCCAGGTCTCGGGTCAGATTGTCGAATTTCCCGCGACCGAGGGCGAGGTGACAACTCAGGGCGGCCTGATCGCCAAGCTCGACACCGAACCCTTTGAGCTGCAACAGCAACAAGCCGTGTTGCAGGTCGAACAGGCGGAGCGGTTACTCACCCGCCTCAACAACCTGGGGGATTCAGCTTCCGAAGTCTCAAAACAGGACGCTGAAACACAGCTGGCCCTGGCGCGTGTTGATCTGCGAAACGCCGAATATTCACTGGAAAATGCCACCCTGACAGCACCTTTTGACGCGCTCGTGGCCAGCCGGAACGTTGCAAATTTCACGACCACAAATGCAGGCACACCAGTCGTCCGGCTGCATGACATGTCAGAGCTCCGCATCGATATCGACGTGCCCGAGGTTTTGTTCCAACGGGCCGGTCAGGACGCCGCCGTCTCGCTTTTCGCGCGCTTTCCAACCAGCGATGAAACCTATCCGTTGGAAATCCGGGAATTCAATGCGGAGGCATCATCCATCGGACAGACATTCCGCCTCACGCTGGGCATGGAGCGGCCTGACGGCATCAATGTGCTGCCGGGCAGTTCAGTTGTGGTGCTTGCGACTTTGAACGAAGGGGTGCCCCGTCTTTTGGTGCCAGCGACCGCGATCCGGATTGGCAATGATGGTACAACCAGCGTCCTGCAATTTATCCCCACCGACGACGAAAGAGGCACAGTAAACGAGGTGGCTGTAGAGGTGACAGCCACCCGCGACGGCCAGTTCATGGTCACATCAGGGCTTGAGCCGGGCACCGAGATTGTGCGCACCGGGGCGCAGGTTCTGGCGGACGGCGACAGCGTGCGCCGCTTCGCCGGTTACGCGAACTAGGCGGGCCCATCATGAATATCGCACGCGCATCCATCGACCGCCCGATCTTTACCTGGATCATCATGCTGATCTGCCTTTTCGGTGGCATCTGGGGCTTTAGTGCCCTTGGACGTCTTGAAGACCCGGCCTTCACGATCAAACAGGCCGTTGTCATCACACAATATCCCGGTGCATCTGCCCAGCAGGTGGCCACGGAGGTGACCGAACCGCTTGAGGCCGCCATTCAGCGTATGGCCGAGGTGAGCGAGATCAGATCCGTCAACCGGCCCGGCGTTTCACGCATTGATGTGCTGGTTGAGGATACGATCAACGGTGACGATCTTCCTGAGATTTGGACGGAGTTGCGCGAGCGCTTGCAAAACGTCCGGGGGGAGTTGCCAAGTGAGGCAACGACGCCTGTTGTTGATGACGGGTTTGGCGATGTCTATGGCATTTTCTTTGCGGTGACATCCGAAGGTTTCACGGATGCCGAGCGGCACCAACTCGCCACGTTCCTGCGGCGCGAAATCCTGACCGTTGACGGCGTGGCGGATGTGGATATCGCCGGACTTCCGGAAGAGGCGATCTTTGTTGAACCCGATCTAGCGCTCAGCGCGCAGCTTGGGATCGACCCGCAAATCATCGGCCAAGCGCTCGCCACGTCCAATTCGATCACGCCAGCGGGGTCAGTCAATGCCGGTGAAACCCGCACCCAGATCCAGCCTGCCGAAGGCTCTGATTCCGTCAGCGAGATTGCGGCACTCACCGTTGGGATTGGTGGCGAGTTGCTGAACCTCATCGACATTTCGGAGGTGAGCCGCGGGCGTCAGGATAACCCCGCACAGATCATCCGTTTCAACGGGCAGCCCGCCTTTACCCTCGGCGTCTCGGGCGCCAGCAATGAAAACATCGTCGATGTCGGCAACCGCGTTGACGCGCATCTGGCCGCCCTTGCCACCGAAATCCCCTATGGTGTGGAGCTGCACCCGATCTATCAGCAACACGTGGTGGTCGATGAATCCTCGACCGGATTTCTGATCAACCTCGCCATGTCGGTCGGCATTGTCGTTCTGGTTCTGGCACTTTTCATGGGACCGCGCGCTGCCTTGGTCGTTGGCGCGACGCTATTGCTGACGGTCGTCGGGACGCTGCTTTTCATGGCGATCTTCTCGATTGAAATGGAGCGCATCTCGCTCGGCGCGCTGATCATCGCGATGGGCATGCTGGTCGATAATGCGATTGTGGTAGCGGAAGGCATGCAGATCGCCATGGCGCGCGGCAAATCCTCGCGCGATGCGGCGGATGAGGCGGCAGGCAAGACGCAAATCCCGCTTCTGGGCGCAACAATCGTTGGCATAATGGCTTTTGCTGGCATTGGCCTCAGCCCGGATTCGACGGGTGAGTTCATGTTCTCGCTGTTTGCTGTCATTGGCATTTCGCTCCTGCTCTCATGGGTGCTCGCAGTCACCGCAACGCCGCTCCTCGGGCATTACGTCTTCAAGCAGGGCGGCGAGAGCGCCGGCGATCCTTATGGCGGTCTTGTCTTTCGGGGATACGCGGCGATGTTGCGCGGCGCGCTGCACATTCGATGGCTGGTCCTCGCCGCGCTGATTGGTGTGACTGCCGCCTGTTACGTCGGTTTCGGGATGGTGAAACAGCAGTTCTTCCCCAATTCCAACACCCCGCTTTTCTTCGTGCATTACACCATGCAGCAAGGCACGCCCATTTCCGCCACCGCAGACCAGATGGAGATCGTGGAGGCATATCTGGCCGAACACGACGATGTCGTCGCCGTCTCGACATTTGTCGGACAAGGGGCCACCCGGTTTCTGTTGACCTATGGGGCGGAGCCGCCGAACCCCGCCTACGGTCATCTGATCATCCGCACCGAAGGTCTCGAACAAATCCCGCCATTGCAGGCCGAATTGGAGGCCTTTGCCGCCCAGAACCTGCCCGAAGGTGAGTTCCGCACCGAACGGCTGGTCTTTGGCCCCGGCGGCGGCAGCCCGATTGAGGTGCGGTTCTCTGGTCGGGACCCGGAGGTGCTGCGCGACCTGTCCGATCAGGCCATCGCGTTGATGACGGAGGCCTCAGCCAACATCCTTGCGCCAAGGATCGACTGGCGCGAGCAAGAGCTTGTGCTGCGTCCGCGCTATGTCACCGAACGCGGTCAGGCGGCGGGGATATCGCGCGATGACGTGGCCGATATGATCCTTTTTGCCACCGATGGTGTGACCGTCGGCACTTATCGTGAAGGCGACCGCGCCATTCCTATCGTTGTGCGCGTCGCGCCAGATTCTGACGCGGGCATCATGGATCAGGTCCTTGGCACGCAGGACGGATCATCGCTTCTGCCGATTGAACAGATTGTCGATGGCTTCGCGTTGGAACCTCAGAACACCGTCATCCGGCGCCTCGACCGCGTGCCAACGATCACCGTGGGCGCCAGCATCCCGCCAGATATGACGGCGGCACAGGTCCATGCGGAAGTCCGCAGCGTGATTGAGGCGATGCCGCTGCCTGTTGGTTACAAGATGGAATGGGGTGGAGAGTTTGAATCCTCTGCCGACGCCAATGCCAGTTTAGGTGCACAATTGCCGGTCACTATTCTGATCATGGTGCTGATCACGGTGCTTCTTTTCAATGCCGTCCGCCAACCCCTGATCATTTGGCTGTTGGTTCCGATGTCGGTCAACGGGGCCGCCATCGGGCTTTTGGGCGCGGGGTTGCCCTTCACATTCACAGCGCTCCTCGGCCTGCTCAGCCTGTCAGGCATGTTGATCAAGAACGGCATCGTGCTTGTGGAAGAGATCGACATCGTCCGCCGCGAAGGCACCGCCTTGCGCGAGGCGATTGTCACCGCATCCACCTCGCGTTTGCGACCTGTCCTGCTCGCGGCGGCAACGACGATCATGGGAATGATCCCCCTGCTCGGCGATGCTTTCTTTGTCTCGATGGCGGTGACAATCATGGGTGGCCTCGCCTTCGCCTCGATCCTGACGTTGGTCGCGGCGCCGGTGCTTTACGACGTGTTCTTTGGTGGCGCCAAAGACAGCGCGTCGTTGCGCGAATTTGCAACCGCATAGCTGGCGGCATCAATCTTCACGACCGGGGCGTTTATTTCACGTTAGTCAAAGAGGGTCCCAGGCGTAAGGTACCTTGGCGAATTTCACTTCCGTGGGATCATCGTGGCCAGTGGTCGTACCCAGAAGAACGGCGTCGCCCTTTTTCAGCAATGCGAATGCATCCTTGGGCAAACGCGGCACATCCACCCGCTGACGCGCGGCGCTTACATTCATTCCGTCACCGCCACCGACATTTTGAACTTCACGCAGAACGCTTTTTGTCCCGGCACGCGCCTGCATTTCCTCGGGCGTGCTCTTGTCTATTGTTTTCATCGAGATGATGGCCGCCAGTACCGCAAGAACGGACTCCCAAGTATCCCCAAGTCCAGATGATTTGAGTTGTTGAATGGATTGCGTAGCAACGATGCACAGCCCCCCGAAATGCCGCGCCATTGAGAAGTACTCAGCATCCCCGACAGGCTCGTCTTTCAATTGGGTTGCGATCATATGATACTCATCGGCCATGAAAAGCACGGGTCTCTTATTGTTCATTAACTCGTAGGAATTGAAGCGATCTTCCCTGCCAAGCACCGTCCGCTGAACGATAAGCTTTACAAGCGCCGGCAGTATACGCGTCAGCGTCAATTCGTCCGAACCGGGGCTAACCAGTACAAACTTACCGTCATCGATGATCTGATCATAAAGCGGTGTGGCACCCAGCCGCGTCTCTGCGCTGTAACAGGCATTGCCGGATTCCCGAAAGACGTCATAAGCTTGCCGCATGAACTGCTCCAACGTGGCCCGATTTTTTGGATCACCAGCGCTGTGGCTGCGCAGTTGGTCGATCCGCAAAAGCAGGTCCTGTGCTGTTTGCGCTGTTTTCTGATTGCTGTTGACTTGCGCGTGTTTGAGGATCTTCTCGAGCTTGGGGACACTCTGCCCGCCTTTGATCTCGGTCCCGACGGCCAGATCAATCATCCGCGCCAGTGTTGGCGGCTCATCGTCGAGTTGTTGCATCAGATCAAGGATTGCCCCGAATGTCAGCGACATCTGCTGAAACCAGTAAGGCTCGCGCGCTCCCAACCCGGCACTCAGGGCGCTGAGCACCAGTATCTTCCCGATCTCAGTGGGTGATAACCCGCAATGCAAAAGGTTGACGCCGCCTTTCTCCTGCAACGCCTCGCGGTTGATAATGATAAGGTCATCCTCGCGACCGACTTCGGCGAAAACGCGTGGCGCAATCTTGGCCAGATCACCCTTGGGGTCGAGGATCACACCGCCGAAGCGATGGTCAGGCCGATCCTTACCGCCCGGTCCATGACGCGTTTCATGACGAAGGATCTGGCGCAATAGGTAGACAAGCGTATTGGTCTTGCCCGATCCCGGCCCCCCAAAAAGCGCATATTGCAGCTTGAGGCCGTTATCGATGATCGAGACCTTTTTGTCCGTCTTTTCAAGCGCATAGTTCCAGTCGTGTTCTTCGCTGATCTCACCGGGCAACATCCCATGTCCCGCAGTTGCCGACGGCGTCTCGGGTGCGTTGATTGCGGCGCTGTTACGATACCGCTGCCTAATCTCCGGCGGGCGGTCATCAAGATGCAACTCGGTGCCAAGATGTACCTCACCCTTGACGCTAATCTTGAATTCGCGATCAAGTGTCATGAAAGATGCTCCCGCCCCGGCAAGGGATCATAAAAGGAACAATCGTGTTCTCTGTTACGAACGGCGCAAATCTCGAAAACCGGATGACGTCGACCGTTGTAATCCGGATGCGCATTTGCAGTCGTCTTGGCGCTCCATGCCTCGCACCATTCATAATATTGCGGGATTGCAGGAAAGGGTTCCCCTGTTTGTTCGCGGGATTGTTCGGCAGGAAACAGCTTTTTGGCCTGCCAATCCGCAAATTTGTCATCCTCGTCAATAATCTCGAAATTCTCGGTATCACCGCCGACATACTGGAAGGCGGGAGGGCGCCGGTGGCGACAATCGATACAAAATACTTTTAGTCGATCCTCGGCGCTCATTTTTTCAGCCACTCCTTGTAAAGCTCACGGCCAAGTTTACGAAAGGTCTCAGATTTGGGTCGGCGCGGTTGCGGGACATGACCGCCACCGACCGGCTCTGGCGGTAGAACTTGTTGATAGGCGTCGTCCTGAAAACCGCCACCGCTATAGGCCGGACAGTTGCCATCAGGATTGCGCATGTGGCCGAGAACAAAAGCGCCCGGACGGGAATAATGCTGGCAATGTGCATAGTAGCGCGGCGGATCGGGCAGGACTCCACCGCTCCGATTTGCCAACGACATCTCCAACGCGCGGCGTTGCTGGTTTGAGCCTACGATGGCCTCCATGTTGCTGGTAACCTGACTGGCCGGGGCGCCATTGTCCCACACCCGGTTAATCATGTTTTGCGACGGATCAATCGCGTCAAGCAGCGCCTGATTGTCATAATCCTGCCCGGTGGGTGGCGCGTTATGCGCGCAGGTCTGGCAGGGGCCGCCCCGTGCGCCTTGCCCCGCCTCTTGATGATCATTGCATCTGTTACCCGCGTTCTTTGAATCACACATATAGTAGATGTCCTGCGCCTCGCGCAGACCGCAATATTCACTGGCCAAGGGTCTGCGTGACCAGGTTTGCTTGCCCGCCTGCATTTGGCGGTTCCGGTCACGCGCATCACGCACCTCTCGCTGCGCCTGATTGTCGTAGGATCTCTCAATCTCGCGCGCCAATTCCCTGCTGTAGGGCATATCGACCGCATCGCTGAGATTGCGCGCCGCGCGGTAGTGAAGGCAGGTTTCGCAATAGGCTTTCATCAAAATACTCCTTTGCCTGAATATGGTGGCTTGGGTTTAGCGGAGGCCGGGCGGGCGTCCGTCGGGGGTAAGCTGATCTGGCGTAACCTTGTCACGCAGTTCAGCAAGCAATTCGTCCATCTTGCTTTGAAGATCGGCCTCAGCAATGCGACCATTGCGGAATTCGATCTCCATGATCTCCAGCCGCGATTCCACATACCAGTTATAGTTCGTGTGGCCCGGAAAACGGCCATGGTGGTCTTTGTCGAGTGCGATGCCGTTCCTTGGATTGTTGTGGTCCCAGCCACCCTCAAGGCTGCGCAGTTTGTTGAGGATTTCGTGGTCGCGCAGGCTGTGCGGGATCAGATGATGTGCTTCCTGGTCTTTACCCACTTGAATACCAGCATTTTTCAAGTTCGTGCGCAGCGTACTCCGGTCCGCCTCCACTTTTGGTGAGCCAGGGCTTGTCCGCTGTACCGCTTCCGTTGACTTTCGGTTCATGTCCAGTTCGGCATCGCTGATCGTTTCGACGAGGTCATCAAGCGGGCGGTCAACCGGCGCGCGGTTGACCCATTGCAGCGGGACCTCGTCAATTTTCGAGTCGAGATAGGCGATGGCTTTGGCTTCGGCATCAGGGCCACCCTCTTTTAGGATATCGGTCAGTTCCTTGCGGTTGATTTCAAGGTCCTCAAGCCGCACGCCCAACTCGCCCATTTTATCCGATAATTCCTTGACCAGTGGCGACTCTGCCAGCTCAGAGGCCAGCCGCTTCTCTGTCGGTGTCAGAGGTTTTGTTCGTGGCCGCGGCGCAACGGATTGTTGCGAGTCCGGGTGCACCTTCGGCGGCGATAGATCCTCTGGTTTGACCCCGCTCGTATTGTCGTGGCTGACGCTGGCGAGCGGGCGGTTATCGGGCACATCAATGTCGAAACCGCCAGCACCAGCGGTTACAGGACGCAGCCCCTTCGCCGCATCGCTGATATTTTCGACGATATCGCCCATCTGTTTCATGATGGAACGGAAATCATCGAGCATACCGCGCCCACCGACAACAGCCATGCCGATCAGCAGCCCTGCGGTGGCGAGGTAGAACGCATCCTGCGCCTCTAGCTCGTCAAAAAGCCCCATCAGGCCCAGGGCTGCGCCCTGCAAACCTGCCGTGGCGATCTCGCCCACGACGTAGTCCACCGCCTTGGCCAGCGCGAGTTTCAAGGGGCCGCCTAAGGCAAGAACCAAGGCATCTGCACCCAGTTCGAGATACTGCCCCGCATATTCATCGAACTTCGCCAGCCCATCGACCACATGTTTCGCATATTGGGCCGCGACCTGAGCGGGCGACAGGTTCTCAGCCACTTCGGGAGCGATGCCGGCTTCGCGCAGCATTGCAGCACGCATTTCGCCCGGGCTGGCATCGGGATTGAGTGCAAGCGCACGCACTTCGGCGCCAATGATCTTGGTCGCCTCCTGACCCAGTGTCACGCCAAGGGCCGCGTCAATCGCTTCTTGCCGCAAAGCCATCGCTTCGACGACGGCATCTGGGCCCGCCGCCATAATCGCATCTGCCGCGTCATCCAGCCGACCAAAGGTATCATCGACAAGCTGATCACGCGCCGCCGCCATCACAGTCGCGCGTTCCGCCATAAGCTCCGCCTTTTCCCAGGTGGGTGCCTCTTCGATCGCCTCGGTCAACTCTGGCAATGAGCGGTATTGCGGCGCGACCTGCTGCAGCGCGCCTTCAAGGGCCTGCGATACGCTCAGATCTTCACCCTCAACACCAACCCTTTCGAGCAACGCATCAACCCGCGCCGACAGGCCATCGGCGGCATCAAGCCCAGCTTCGCGTTCCAACAAATCCGCACCGTGAATGTCGATCTGCGCACCGGCTGTCAGCCCCCCGATCAGATCGGCGTGATGCATCAACGTCTCAATTTCCTGCGTCATCGCAGCGATGTTCAGCCCCTCACCTTTTGCCAAGCTCTCGGTCGCATCCTGCACAAAGGGGGCCGTGGCGGGGTTCTCGGCTGCCTGTGCCAATCCCATCGCCATGTCCACGATCTGCTTTGTGATTGGCCGCTCGAACAGCCCGTTGGGAAAGATCGAAACCAGAGCTTCGGCAGTGCGCGTCGCCTCAGCGCTCAGCACCTCGTTTTCATGGATGACATCGATCGCTTCCTGGCGCATTTCGGTGATCTGCAATTCCGACAAGTCTTCAGACACCTGCGATGTCTTGGTGAATTCATCCTCGGTTTTGCGCGGCTTAAGGCTGTCGTCGTCCATCACTGCAAGCGCTAGCAACAATTCGAACAAACCGTTCAGATCATTCGCCGGGTCTTGGACAAGATCGAGGCCAGCGCCCTCATCCGGTCCGACGACCGCGATATCTGCACCGTCAAACCCCAGGTCGCCACCGCCTCCATCGACATCACATGCCATCGTAATAGCCCTCGGGGTGCAGCCATCTGTTTCAATTATCGCTGCTTTCGGGAATTCCAGCAAGTGAATGTGGTGGAATCCGCCAAGATGTGCCATCGTTTGTTGAGCTTTTCAGCAATTAGGGCCGGGAGCGATCATGCAGGAAATGACGGATGCAGCGGTCTTTGGAATAGACCTCGGAACGACGAATAGTGCCATCGCAATCGCCGACGCCAACGGTGCAAGGATCGTTCCCAATCAGGAAAACGGATCAACAACCCCGTCTGTGGTTGCGTTTCGGCAAGGTGACAAACCGGTGGTGGGTGTAGCTGCGCGCAATCTGGCCGTAGCGCTGCCAGATGCGGTTGCCCAACATGTTAAGCGTCGGATTGGCATGGAGAGCACAGATCAAGCGGCCAGGATTGCGATTGGCGGTGAAAGCTATCTCCCCGAAGAAATCTCCGCATTGGTGATCCGCAAACTGGTGAACGATGCCCTCGAACGCGAAAGGCATTCTCCGTCTACTCAGGTCAAGGTCGTTATCACGGTGCCCGCGTATTTTACATCGATGGGAAAGAATAATACGCGCAACGCGGCAAAACTAGCCGGGGTCGAAGTACTTGATCTTGTCCATGAGCCTGTCGCAGCCGCCATTGCATATGGCGACGCCCGCGCGCAGGCACCGCAAACCGCGCTCGTCTATGATCTGGGTGGTGGTACTTTTGATGCTACGGTTGTTGAAATCGGTGAAAACACGTTCCGCACCATTGCTACGGATGGTGACAGGCTTTTGGGCGGGCATGACTGGGATCTCGCAATCGCGCGGTGGATTGTTCAGCAATTCGAAGATGCGCATCCTGGCGCCGCACCTAATCTTGATGATCTGTCGCAAAAGTACCGCCTGCTCGAGGCTGCTGAAACGGCCAAGATGGCACTCACCGAAATTGATGACACAACCGTCGCTTTCCATCACGGTGGCAAGAGTATTTCCCCCGATTTGACCCGCGACACCTTTGAAATGCTGACGGACCATCTTTTGGAGGAAACAATCTCTCGGACAGAGGCGGTACTGCAAGCGGCGGCAGGAAAAGGTGTGCATGCACCACAGACAGTTGTGCTGGTGGGTGGATCAACCTACATGCCCGCTATCATGCGGCGACTGAAAGCAATGCCCGAGCTTACCGGCTGCGAGTTCAAGCGCCATGAACCAGACTTTGCCATCGCAAAGGGTGCTGCCCTTTATGCACAGATGGTCGCCTCTGGTGTGCAATCGGTGGGCGCCGCCGCCCCCGGTGCTGTGCCTTCGGGCAGCGGGCGGCTGGTCACGCAGGTTAATGCAAAGGCAATCGGGGTCGTGCTGGAAGATCGCGACACCAACGAAAAGCATGTCCAATACCTCATAGGACGTAACACCGAACTGCCGACAGAGGTGGAAGAGACGTTTTATACGATCAAGGATAACCAGTCATCGGTCCTGGTCGAAGTGGTAGAGGAACGGCAAGAACCGTCTGCGGTCGTCAGAGAAAATCTTATGCTGAACGGCGGCGTGTTCCGCTTGCCGGCGCCACTTCCTGATATGTCGCCGTTGAAGTACCGACTTTCGCTTGACGGGGCGGGCATTGTCCATGTCTTTGTTACGGACCTGAAAAGTGGCAAGACTTGGGAGATGAAAATCGACCGCTACCGTGACGTAACCAATGATCAGTTGATGCGGTTGCGACCAGTTATGGAAAATGTCACATAACCTGTTGCGTCAACGTCGCAGGTCTACACCTTCCACGTCACCATAAGCGCTGCGGATCTGACCGGTCATGCGTCGCCTGTCCGGGCTGACCATAATCTGGACCTGAACAGGGATGCCATTCACCTCGCCCTGCATTGTTAAGTTTGAACCCGAGATGCGCCCACGCGCCTGGTATCGCAAGTTTCCGCCAAATCCGTGGGCGGACACCACCGGACCGAACTGCTGGAACTCAAAGATACCGCCATTGGGGGCATGCCACTGACCGGACACATCGACAGGATTGAGGGTGTCATCGACTTTTTGGTCGAGCCAGCCACCGATCTTGTCGATCAGCTTTGGGATCAGGCCCTCGTCTTCAGGTTGCGCGGGGTCGGAAGGTTGCGTCTGGTCTTGCGTTTCAGGCATACGCTGATGCTGCGGCGTTTCAGGGATCTGGTGTCTTGGCGGTTCAAACCTCTGGTTTTGTTGGATGTCGCGCAGGGGATCATAGCGTTCGCGGTGCTGCTCCCGATTTAGTGTTTCACGCTCGTGCAATTGTGCCTCCAGCATTTCGCGAAAGCGCCGTCTTTCCTCCGCTGCCTCTTCACGCGCGCGCTCATCAGGATCCTGCATTTGCCACGTTTCCTGTCGGGCCTTGTCGCGCAAACTCTGTTGGTACATCTCGACAATCGATTGCGCCTCTTCCGACAACTTCTCGGGCGGTGGTTTGGCCGTTTCCGGTTTCTCCGGCACGACAAGACCGCATTCGCGATAGAGCGCACGGATTACAGCATCCGCATCAGGAGTACCAATCATCTCGGTCACGAATGCCGCGTCATCGGTCGCGCGGCGGGCGATCTGCTGAGGCTTTGGAGCACGGCGAGCAAAGGATTCCACATCGCCCTGCAGATCAAGCTGCGCCATCTTGTTCAAAAGGCCACGCCAGCGCGCCTTGTTAGGTTTGAAGAATGGTCCAAGCAACTGCACCAGCTTTTCTTCCTCGTCTGCAGTGCCCTCACGGGCGTTCCGAACGTCTTTGCGTCGCTTATTGAACCGCTCAACCCAGTCATCGTAAGGCGCATCCGCAGGACACCCAAGAAAGTCGCAGACATGGCGCATGGTGTCTGCACGGCCGACCTTTTCAGCCACAGTCTCCAGCGCCGCGGCGACGTTTCTGGCAATCTCCGGAGGTTCAAAAGGAACAGACACCAGCTCAGATCACAGCTTCGCGCGCTGGTTTCAGCCGCAAGATGTCGTCGTCAGTGGCCTGATCCAACTTGTCGAGCGAAACCTCCCAGTTTTGGCCGCTATCGGGTTCCTTCAAGAACACGTGTAGGATCCCTGCATCGTCGACCGAATAGGTAACATGGATCGGTGCGCCTTTGCGCAAACCGCCGGGCAGCGTAATTGCAGTTTCGTGCAACAGTGTGTTTTCTGACGCCTCCTGGGACGGCTCGCCGCGTTCTTCATAGACCTTGACGTGGATTGTGGTTTGGTTCTCTTCATCCGTGCCATATATCTTGGTGACAGAGGCAGGCAGCTCTGTCTCTTTGGGAACAAGATACTCAACAACATCGCGGTCTTTGGCGGGGTTATAGGCAAGAATACCAAGCCCCTTTGGCGTCAGCATGGTGACCAATCGGCCTTCGCTGTCGCCGACATCCGTGTCGCCGGTCATGTCAACATTGAATTTCTGTGTCTCGATCAGATTGGCAAGGATAGCCGCACCCTTTGCAATTGCCTGATCAGGTTGGAAGATCACAACCTGAAGACCGGTTGCTTTCATCAATGCCTCTTTAACGGCCAGCATGCGGGTCGATCCGCCGACGCAGACAACCCGATCAATCTGTTCGACCCCCGCCGACTTCGCCCCATCGATCACCGACTTTGTCTTTTCGATTGTTGTCTCAAGCAGGTGAGAGGTTGTTTTCTCAAAAGTGTCCCGCGTCAGTTCGACCTGATGCGTTTGCCCCGCATGGTCTAGCGTAATCATCACGGAATCCATCCCTTCGGTAGAAAGGTCGATCTTTGCCGCCTCGGCTTTGAGCGCGAGGTCCTGGTTTAGGTGTGGATCATCTTCTGGTAATTCATGGCCCGCCGCCGCAATCTCCTGACGAGCCCAGTCGACTATTGCCTCATCCCAGTTGATACCGCCCAGAACCCGCTCACCATCGGCTTTCTTCACCTCTGCGCGCTGGCCATCGACGGTCACCACCGCTACATCAAACGTGCCACCGCCAAGATCATAAACAAGGAAAGTCGACGTATTGTCGGTCATCCGCCCGTCTATATAGGCTAGCGCGGCGGCAACCGGTTCAGGTGCGACGTAAAGCACGTCGAGGTTCGCGAGAACACCGGCCTGTTTTGTCGCATTCTTGCCGATTGTGCCAAAATAGGCGGGAACCGTGACGACCACCCGGGCACGCTGCCCTGGCTCATGACCGTCCTCTTCTAGAGCGGTATCGACCAGCTTGCGCAAGATCAATGCCGAGATATCCTCGGGCGCGTAATCCGTGCCATGATACGTCGAAACCCGCTCCGTCGAGGACTCAAGTGCCATCTTCCGTTTGATGTGAGAACAGACAAGGTCTGGTTCTGCGACAGCATGGTTTTTCGCAATCCTACCAATCACCACGGTCTCCGGTGCCTTGAAATACACCACCGATGGCAGAATTTTTTCTGATCCGATATCAATGACCTGTGGCTCACCCCGCCCCGGCGAAAGCATAGCGATGCAGCTGTTCGTGGTGCCCAAATCAATTCCATATACGGGAATATCTGAGTCATGCGTCATCGTTTTGCTCCTGTTTCGGAAGACTTACTGCGGCTTCGGTTCGACTGGCTTCTCGTAGCCATAAACAGTGACTGAGGCTTGTCTGAGTGTGCGTCCCATATGCGCGAAACCTGCCTTGTGCACCTTTGCCACCGTAAGGTCTGCGGCAGGCTCTTGCGTGACGATGCGATCAATCGCTTGCACATCCTGGCCATCAAAGGGTGCGCCGGGCTCTGGTTCAAACGGTTGTGCACCATGACGCCGCAGGATGCTAAGCGTTTGCCGCTCCAGCGCCAGAAGTGCGTCGGATGGTGCATCGTTGACTTCGGACTGCTCGCGCATGCTCCGCAGATCATCATAAAGCGCGATGAACGACAGAAGTATTTTACCGTCGCGCCGTTCATCCGCGCGTGTTCTCAACGCCTTGTTATCATCACGCAGTTTGTCAATGTAGTCGCCGCTCCGGTCTCTATCCTCCAGCGCCTTAGTCAATTTTTCGTCGAGTGCTGCTATCGCCGAGAGTGTCGGGTCAGGCCTTTGATCGAACGCATCATTGTCGACCGTTTCGTCGGAACCTGTATCGAATAGCATGGCGAGCGTTGCTCGCGCCTTGCTGGCATGCAGCACCCGAAGGGCATCTGCGTCGCCTGCGCCTTCGTCAGGGAACCGCAATATCGCTGTGTCGATATCTGTCGACAACCTAAGCCGCCACCATTCCTCTGGGGTTGCGGCTGACCATTCCGGCCCCGGCAAACCGGAGGCCTGTGGTCCAACAATGCGTTTCCAAAAGGACCCCAATTCACGGCCCCCATATTGATCAAATACCCTTCAATCATTGCATGGCCGTGAACAAAGTCAAATAATTCGGTTCATGCCGATGCCCGATGATCAATCAATGAGCCAATGCCCGCCCATTGGGCTGCACGCGCCGAAGTTGTTGCCTCAATCCGCCCCGCGCACCGGCACCGCGACGCCTTCAGCGTTCGGGCGGAACATCTTCTGGATCGCAAAGACCGCAGCCGCCGTTCCGAGGCCGACAAGGTCGCTGATCAGGCCGCCTTCGATCATGAAAAGCGCCGCCGCAAACAGCGCGACCCGCAAATACCAAACCGAACGCGCACCAAGGAACCAGCCCTGCACACCTGCACTCAAGAGGAAAACCCCAAATGTTGCTGTGACGCCAGCGCGGATGATTTCGAATGTGGTGCCGTCCATCAGGATGGCAGAGTTGTAGAAGAACATGAACGGCACGATGAACGCGGCGATTCCGATCTTAAATGAGGCGACGGACGTTCCCATCGGGTTTGCCCCACTGATGCCCGCAGCAGCATAACTCGCCAAGGCCACAGGCGGCGTGATGGCCGAGACAACCGCGAAATAGAAGACAAAGAAATGCGCCGTCAGTTGCGGGATACCCAGTTGGACAAGGCCCGGAGCGACGACCGAGGCGGCAACCGCATAGGCCGCCGTCGTCGGCATCCCCATCCCCAACAGGATCGCGATACACATTGCGAAGACAAGTGCGAGAAGCTGTGACGCCGCCGCGAGGTCAAGGAGAACGGATGAGAACCGCGCGCCCACACCCGTGAGGCTGATTACGCCCACGATGATGCCCGCACAGGCACAGACCGCGATGATCTGGATCGACATGACACCGGCCAACTCAAACGCCTTTAGGATCGATCTGATCCCCATCCGGTGAGGCGTCAGCCAACTGACCACTGCCGCTGCCACGGTCGCAAGCGTGCCCGCTCGGATCACCGAATAACCCACAAACAAAGCAACGATCAGGATGATGATCGGAATGAACAGGTAAACCTGTGCGAGGAGCCGCTTGAAGTTCGGCAGCTCATCTTCGCGCATGCCACGCATACCCAGCTTGGCGGCCTCAAAATCGACCATGAAGTAGATTGAGGCGAAGTAGAGGATCGCCGGAATGATCGCGGCAATGGCAATCTCCTGATAGGGGATGCCGGTGATCTCGGCCATGATAAAGGCGCCCGCGCCCATGATCGGCGGCATGATCTGCCCGCCTGTCGACGCCGCCGCCTCAATCGCGCCGGACGTCCGCTTGTCATAACCGACCTTCTTCATAAGCGGGATCGTCAAAGAGCCTGTGGCGACCACGTTGCCCGCCGATGTCCCGTTGATCATGCCCATCAAGCCGGACGCAAAGATCGCGACCTTTGCCGGCCCACCGCGTGCGCGGCCCGCTGCAGCAAAGGCGAAGTTGACAAAATAATCACCAACCTTCGAGGCCTGCAAGAAAGCCGCAAAGATGATGAAAAGGATGATGTAGGTCGATGAAACTGCCGTTGTTGGCCCCAGGATGCCCGCATCCGAATAGACATGGCCGAAGAAACGTTGCCAGCTATAGGGGTTCTGCACCGCCAGGATGCCCGGCAACAGATGCGCGGTGAAGGTGTAGGCCAGAAAGACGCCCGTGATGATCACCAATGCCAGCCCGGCGACACGCCGGGTCAGTTCGAGGATCATGGCGCTACCAGCCGTCGCGGCGAAGGCCACTCCAACTGGCACGAAAGGCGTACCGACAGAGTTGCGCGCGGCCGTCCCATAGATCGCCACAAGGTAGATGGCGACTGCACTAGCGGCGAACGACAGAACGAGATCAGACGCCGCAATACGGCCCCGTTCGCGCCGCTCGACCCAGCCCAGAACGATCGCACCTAAGGTCGCGATCAGAAGCGGGACGCCGAACCAGCGGATTTCGGTTGTGTAAATCTCGGTCCCCTGAAAAGCAGGCCAGGTTGTCAGCCCGCCCATTTGGGGCAATTCGCCTGATCCGATTTCATTGGCGAAACCGATGGCCGTGACGATACTCAGCGCGGCGCTGGCCGCCAGAAGTGCTGCAATGCCGGAGAATATCTTGCCAGCGCCACCCTCGCCTTCGCTGAGAAAGCTACGTGAGGAGAACAGGAGAAAGCCCAGTATCAGGGCGCCTGCAATGTGGATGATGCGGAAATTCCAGGTTTCCAACGGAAATTGCGGCAGGAAAGGAATGTCGATCCCGGTCAGTGCGGAAATCGATACGCCGTTCAGTGCAGCCATATGAAAAAGCGCATAAAGCGTGGCCACTGTCGCAATCGCAATCTGCGTTCGCCCCGCGAACACACGGCGGTTGCTCTCAACCGGCTCGTCGTCGATACCTTCGGCAAGCACGGTATCGTTGGTGCGGCTGACCTCCGTCATCGCTTTTCCTCCCTGAAAGCGCCGCCCGATCATTCTCGCGCCGGGCGTGGCAAAGTTAGCCCCGCCGCCAAGTGCTGGCGCCGGGGCATAAGGCAGATTAACCGCCGAAGATCATGTCGGCGGGGATGTCCGCACCTGCATTCTCGGTGAACCATTCAGCTGCACCGGGATGCCACATGAGCACGCCGTTCTTGTCCCAGTTCTCGGGCAGTGTGGAACGTGCTGCACGGTGGATGTTCACCATCCGCTCATTGTCGGACATCACAACCTCAACGGCTGCTTTGACAAAGCTCGCGGGCAAGTCACAGTTCGCAATCGCAAAGTTCCACATGGAAACTGAGCGTGCATCAGCCTCAAGCGTTGTGTAAGTGTCTGACGCAATGGAGAAATCTGCCACCGGGAAAGCGGCGAGGATCTGTGCCTGTTCGTCTTCCGTGAACTCGATGATGTTCACATCCGTTTGCACTTCAAGCTGGCTGACCGCAGGCACTGGAACACCGGCGGCAAAGGCGATGACGTCAAGCAGGCCGTCCTGAAGCTGGCCGCCAAGATCAGACCAGCCACCGTTACGACGCTCAAAATTCACGCCAAGCTCTTCCATCATGCGTGGGAAATAAGTGTCAGATGTGGACCCGGCAGGGCCAAAGCCGATCCGCGCACCATCGGGGATATCCGCGATGGATGTGATGCCCGATGACGACAGCGCGGTAACCGAAAACGGTGTCTGATACATCGGGAACATCGCGCAAGCATTGGTCATCTGCAGACCGGGCGCAATCGGGTTGGTCCCTTGCAGCGACTCCGCTGCCGGTCCCATTGTTGTCATGCCAAACTGCGCCTCGCCGGTGTGGACCAGCGCCATGTTCTGCATTGGGCCGCCTGTGACCTCGCCACCGCCGGTCAGGCCAAGCTCTTCGGCCACAAGATTGGCCCAGCCAGAGCCATAGGCAAAGTAGGTGCCGCCCTGTGATGCCGTACCAACGGTAAAGCTTTCCGGCCAACCTGTCCGGTCCACGTGACCGTCCGCAAAGGCGATAGAGCCGCAGACCGTCACAGCGACGGCTGCACTGACAAATGATTTCATGGTGTCCTCCCAAATGGACTTTACTGTTGTGCCCGTACCAATGGGTCGGACGCGCGTCATAATGGGTCTGCAATCGGCGGGGGCAAGAGGCCGCACGGTTTTCTGATCGGCTGAGAACGGTTTTTGTCGAAGAATGGGTGAAGACGGTGATTCTGGACGCACAGGATGTGTAGAATTCTACACATCACCGGCGTCAGAGCCGAAGGGACGGGACAATCCGTGGCGCTTCATCTTGTCATAAAGCGTTTTTCGCGACACGCCGAGCGCCTCATAGGTCTCTTTCAGCCGGCCACCATGCGCCGCAATGGCCGAGGCGATCAGCCCGCGTTCGTAGTCCGCCAGCTTTGACGCCAGATTGCCAACGTCATTCTCGGCGTCGCTTTCACCAATCCCCAGCACGAGGCGCTCGGCGAAATTGCGCAACTCGCGCACATTGCCCGGCCAAGCCCGCCCGGCAACGTCGATTTGCCGTTCAGGTGCGATATGCGGAATGGGCCTGTCATGGCGCGTTGCAGCCTGGTTCAGGAAATGCGCAAGAAGTGCCGGAATGTCTTCACGCCTTTCCGAGAGGCTGGGCATATGGAGGGTGACGGGGTTCAGCCGATAAAGCAGATCGGGCCTGAACCGGCCTGCGGCGACCGCAGTCTCAAGCGGGGTCTTGGAGATCGTGATGACGCGCAGATCCAGTGGAATGGGTTCATTCGCGCCAAGCCGCGTGACATGGCGGTTGTCGAGGACATTGAGCAGCTTTGCCTGCAAGCCCAAAGGCAGATCGTCGATCTCATCAAGACAAAGCGTGCCGCGATGGGCATGTTCAACCCGTCCGATACGCGCCCGCATCGCGCCAGGATAGGCCCCGGCCTCATACCCGAAAAGCTCGCTCTCAATCAGCGTTTCGGGCAGTCCCGCGCAATTGACATGCACAAAGGGGTGGGCGGCGCGGTCACTGGCGGCGTGCAAGGCGCGCGCCGCCACTTCCTTGCCCGTACCGGTATCGCCGGTGATCAGGATATCGGTCTGCGTATGGGCGATTTCGGCCAAGCGCGTGCGCAAGTCTCGCATCGCCGCGCTGCGGCCCGGCAGGCGCGTATGGATCGTATCGCCGGATGTAATCTGCCCTTTCAGCGCGCGGTTCTCCAGCGCAAGCCGCCGGTGATCAAGGCCGTGCCGGACGGATGTCAAAAGCCGCTCGGCGGCCCAGGGTTTTTCTATGAAATCGTAGGCACCATCCTTCATCGCGGCGACGGCGAGTTCGACATCGCCATGCCCGGTGACCAGGATCACCGGCAGTTCTGCATCCATCTCACGAACCGCCTTTAACAACGCGAGGCCATCCTTACCGGGCATGCGGATATCGGTCACCACAACACCGGCATAATCAGGTGAAAGCGCACCTAGCGCCGCATCCGCGCCGGGAAAGCAGGTACAGGTCAGACCATCAAGATCAAAGCTTTGCGCCGCAGCAAGCCGCAGATGTTCCTCATCATCGACAAAGATCACATCCATCACGGTCACTCAGCGATCATCGCGACCATCTCGGCGCGGTTGAGAGTGATCGTGAATAGCGCACCGCCGTCAGGATGGTTCACCGCACTCAGTTTCCCACCAAAATCCTCGACAATATTATACGAAATCGAGAGCCCGAGGCCCAGCCCCGCACCGGGTGGCTTAGTCGTGTAAAAGGCGTCAAAAACCTGCTCCATATTCGCGGTATCCAGACCCGTGCCATGATCGCGAATGTTGAGCGCGACATGTGTGGACCCCTCTTCAACGGTCACGATCACGTCCCGTCTCGCCGCCTCTTCCGTCGCATCAATGGCGTTGCTGACGATATTGACGACAACCTGCTGCAGCCGCAATCGCCCGGCCATCACGGCAAGTTGGCGATCAGGTGGATCAAAACGAATAGTCGCGCCAGCCTGTCTGGCGCGCGGTTCGATCACCGCAATCGCGTCTTCGATGACGTCCAGAACAGGCACGGCACTCAACGTCTCACCCGGTTGCCGGGCAAAGTTGCGCAGATGCTTTGAGATGGACGCCACCCGGTCCGTCATATCCGAAATCCGCGCCACATTCGTTCCGACCTCCTCCAATCGCCCCCGTTGCAGATAGGCCGCGGCATTGTCCGCATAGGATTTGACTGCAGCCAGCGGCTGGTTGATCTCATGTGACAGTGCTGCAGACATTTGCCCGAGTGCTGCAAGCTTGCCGGCCTGTACAAGGTCCTTTTGGGTCCGGCGCAGGATGTCTTCGGTCGTGCGGCGCTCTTCGATCTCACGCTCCAGACTTTGGTTCGCGGCACCAAGGGCGGCCGTGCGATCGCGCACCAGCGCCTCCAACGTGTCGCGCTGGGTCTGTTCTGCGCGCCTGCGCTCATTGGCGCGCAGCCGCCGTTGGATCAGGATCAATGCGCTGAGCGCCACAACAGCGATGGCCAAGCAAAGCAGGACAATGGTCTGGACTGTTTGCGCGCGAACAGGCTCCAGCGGGCTAAGCACAATGGCATGCCAGCCCGGCAGGTTCAGCGGTTGGCTTTGTGAGAGAAACTCCAAGGCATCTTGGTCATCGCCAAGCGTGACCTGCACGGCCCCTTCACCCAAAACATCCGCAGAAAACGGGATTGGTGTCACCGCTTCGACCGGGAATTGCTGGGTTCGCGCAATCTCTTGCAACAAGGGTCCTGAAAGCGGCGCAAGCGCACGCATCTTGTAAGCGGGCCTGCTCGAAAGAAACGCCACACCCAGCGGATCGGCGACGATGATCTCAAAGGGCGCGTCAGCCCAAGTTGCTTCAATGGCGTTGACCTGCACCTTTACTACCAGCACACCGAGAATCTCAATCCCGTCCAGCACTGGCGCTGCGAAATAGAACCCACGCTCGCGCGTGGTGATCCCAAGCGCGTGGAACATGGCGACCTGCCCGGACATTGCGTCTTCGAAGTATGGGCGAAATACGAAATTTCGGCCAACGAAAGACGTCGGCTCGCGATAGTTGCTCGCCGCAATGGTCAATCCATCCGCGTCCATGATGTAAATCTCATCGGTGCCAAGCTGGCTTTGCAGATTGCGCAGCTTCTCGTTCATGAAGGGCACAACGCCAGAAGGCGCATTCTCTTCCAGCAGGGCGATCACGCTGGGATCGCTTGCGATCAAGGAAGGCAGCGGCGAGAAGCGTGCGACGCTTTGGTCCATCGCCTCCGACACAAGGCGAAGTGTGGCGGCGCCATCATCCTGACTGCGCTGAACGTGAAAGGCGAAGACCCTTGGGAACAGCACAAACGCAACGCATGCGATAACCAGCGCAAAGCCCAGAAGGGCCGTGCCCTGCATGACGCGTGTCGAGTTTTTGCCGTATCGTCTCATCCCAGCCGAGACTATGCGATGCCACCCGACTTGCAAATGCAGTTGCTGTCGCCTTCGCCACGCATCAGTATTTGCGGCGCACGAAGATATCGCCGGAATTGGCCCTTGCAGGCAGGCGCATCAGATCGCAATGGAGCGTATCTGCGCCAATCCAATCGTCATAAATCAGTGCATGTTCCTCACCTAAGCTGAAGTTGAACATGTAATCGCCCAGCGCATTCAGCCGATCAATGCACCTTGAGGCAACGTCTCGCTGGATGGTCGTAAACTCGAAGGACAGGGTGGGCAAGGGCATCGTCAGCCCCTCCAGGACATCCGCTTCGAACCCTTCGACATCGATTTTTACGAAGTCGGGAACGCCATGGCGCGCGATGAGTTGATCAAGCGTCGTAACAGGCACGTTGATTTTCCTGTCCCACACCTGCCCGTGCCACTGGGCGGAGCCGCGCGCGGCTTCGATCAGATCGGGTGAAGCGGTGGTGATGGTCGGGTTGTCGGAATTGACAAATAGGTCAAGCGTGCCCGGTGCCGCCCCGACCGCTGCGCATTCCAGGGTCACCTCGTCCGTTCTGCCATAAAGCAGGCGCAGGGCGCGAAAGGCCCGTGGCTGCGGCTCAACCACCACAACTGATGCGCCAAGCCGCAGGAAACTGCCTGCGCGGTCGCCGATATGAGCACCGATGTCGAATGCCAGGCTGCCTGGTTGCACGAATTGCGCATTCAGCCGGTCCATCCGCTGGGTGCGTTCGGCATCGCGGTAATAGACATCGAAAGAGCGGGAGAGCGCGATTGTCTGGCTCTGCGCGGGGCGGGAAACGGTTTGGGTCATGCCTTCACCTGCCTTGGTTCTGAAAAGTGCTGCTTTAATACGTTCGCAAAAATCACTGCCGTGTCGCGCCAGCCCGGGCGGGTCTTGCCGATCATCGCTGATGTTGCGGCACAGGCCGCCCGAGCCTTTTCGTCGGTCAGAAGTCCGCGCAAGGCAGCGGCAAATGCGTCAGGCTGATCGGGTGGCACAAGACGCCCGGCACCTTTTGGCACCGTATCCGCGACGGCTCCGGCGTCGCATGTCACAATCGGCAGGCCGTGTACAAGTGCTTCGTCAAAGACGATGCCATAGCCCTCATACCGGGTGGCGAGGGCGAAGATGCTGGCCTGCTGGTAGAGCGCGGCAAGCGGCTCTTGCGCGACTTGTCCAGCGAGGGTGACGCGGTCCGCTAGATTTTCGGACTGCAGCAAGGTGCGCAGATGATCCGAGAAGTCAGCGTCTAGCGCGGCACCAACGATGATTGCCCGCCAGTCAAGATCAGTGATTTGGCCGAGCGCGCGCAACAGCACGTCATGCCCCTTGCGCGGCAATTGGATGCCGACTGACAGGATAAGCGGCGGTGTCACCGGTTGGCTCTGTCCTTTGGGCTGGTCAATGCCGGGCTTGGCAATCGCGATACGATCCTCCGGAACGCCGTACTTGGTCGTCAGGATCTCTGCTGTATGCGGGCTGGGAACGAGGACGTGGGCAACACCGGACAAATTTGCGCGTTCACTGTCAAAAAGCGCCTTTTGCCGTTCGGGCGACAGCCCACTTTCCTTGGCTAAAGGATGGTGCACCAGTGCGATAACTGGCGCTCTGATGTCGCGGACACCCGCTGGTGTCAGCGCGCCAAGGGCCAGCCCGTCGACAATCACCGGGCAATCCGGTGGCAGGTCGCGTAAAAGGCGCAGGGCCTCGGCCATCTCATCCGTCGAAGGGTCGGGAAAGCCGCCGGGCAGCGCGATGTGATCGACCTGCCAGCCCAGATCGCGCAGTTCCTGCATCACGCGCCGGTCATAGATGTAGCCACCGGTGAGCGTCGTCAGATCACCGGGCACGGCAAAGGCGACACGGCCCTTTGTCATTTTCGCACCATGATCAAGAAGCCCGGTGCCACCGCCAAAAGCAGCGCCAGACCAAAGAGTACGCTGGCCGCCACGGCCTCGGCCACAGGCACCCCGGCGATAGGCAACAGAACCGCAGCACCTGTTTCGCGCGCACCCCAGCCGCTGACGGTCAAGGGGATCAGCATCGTGAACAAGATGAGCGGAACAACCGCCAACAGCACGCCCAATTGCAGATGCTCACCTACCGCCCATGCGCAAAAGCCAAACGCGGCCAGATTGCAGGTCGCGATCATGATCCCGAGGGTGACTTGGGCAGGCAAAACGTCGCGTGACGCCAGTGCGCGCAGGCCCATATCGATCCATTGCGCGACGGCAGGCTTGATGGCGCGGATCGGACGGCGCAACGCGGCAATGGCAACGAAGACAAGTGCCGTGATGCCGATAGCCAGACCAATCGGCCCCGCATAGCGCGGCGGCCAATCAAGCCCGCCCGCCGTGAAATAGGTGATCGTGAAGGCGCAGGTGAGACCGGTGAACATGATGATCTGCCCGGCAAGCCGTTCCAGCCCCACCGCAAGACCTGACACCGCAAGACCCACCTCGGCCCGCGCACGCACCGCTCGTGCCGCATCGCCGACACAACCGCCCGGCAGGGATTGGTTGACAGCTTGCGACAGGAAGTATTCCCGCACCGCCTTGCTAAGTGTCAGCGTCTGGCCCAGCGCGCCTGCAGTCACCTTCCACCGCCAGGCCGACAGGATAGTTTGCAAAACCAGCGTGATCACAGCTGCCGCCACCCAGCCGGGATGGGCCCCGCCAAGCGTACGCGCAATCGCAGCACCATCAGCTGCCGTCCAAAGCAGGACGATCAGTGCGGCGGTCAGTGCAAATTGCCCAACCCGCCAGAAGATCGGCGGAATGGGCATGGCAATCTGGTTCATTTTCCTGCCTCTGCAAGCTGGGCTGAAGTCAGCGATTGCAACAAATGCGCCCGCATTTCAGCCATAGAGCGGATATGTGCCTGATCCCGCGGGATTAAGCCAGCAATGAAGTCCTTATCAGACAAAGCATTTACCAAGTGTTGTGGACCGATGACATGCATTGGGACATGGGGACGCTCGTCCAAAGCGATAAATCCGGCCGCCTGATGATCGCCAATGACGATCAGCAAGGGCGGGTCTTCAGCATGCAGGGCGGCATAGGCGAACACGACCTGCAGGGCATAATCGACCGCTGATCGGTATTGCGCGCGGACCCTGTCACGGTCTTTCCAGACGACATTTGGCGGGTCGCTGGTCTCCACCAAGTCGTTGAAGACCGTCCCATCGCCCAGCGCATCCCAGTCCATCAGTTCCGGAATGGGGACCCAGGGCGCGTGCGACGAACCCAGGGCGATTTGCGTGAAAAGATGTTTCCCATCAGCCTCTTGCGGCAAAAGCCGGTCCATCGCGGCAAAGGTGAACTGGTCGGGCATCGTCACCCAATTCAGCGCCAGACCCTCATAGCCCAGATCCTCAGCAGCCAGGATCGTATCAAACCCCATGAACTGCGCCTCGGGCCAATCCAGGGTGATCTGGGGCATCACGGCAGCGGTGTGAAAAGCCGCCTGTGCAGCCAGATGGTACAGCGTCTGCCGCCCGCTGCTGAGCACTGCGCCATAGGCAGTCTGGTTGTCGACCCAGAGACCATTGGCGAATGTCGCATGTGACAACCAGCTTTGCCCGCCCCGCGTTGGCGCTTCGAGAAGTGTCGAGGCCATGGAAAGACCGAGGCCCTCTAATTCTGCCTCTGCTGCTTGGAGCGTCTCACGATGGAGATCGGCGTAGAACGGCGTGTCGATGCTGGTGCGGCCATAGCTTTCGACAAACACAACGATGACATCGCGGTCGACCAGATCGAAAAGGTTCGACTGGTCGGCAAAGGGATCCTCTTGCGCGGCGCGGCGGAAGCTGCGCAAGTCAGCCAGGGTCTTTTGCGCGGTCTCAACCCGCTCAACCCCAACCCGCGCGGTGAAGGCTGTGGCTGGCAGTTTGTAAGGCAGCGCCCACCGCCCCATCTTTTGCCCAACATCCGCGATGACAAATCCCGTGGCCAAGACCGCCAAGAACCCGGCCAGTGACGCGACGAATGTGGGGCGCTTGAGCGTCGACCAGAATCGGCAGGCCCACCACAAGGCCGCGACAAGAGCCGTGACCGCGATGACAAAGCCCACAAGGGCTGCATGCGCCGCGAGCCGTCCGAATGATCCGACAATCAGATCGTAAAGCGATGAGACAAGGGGCAGGTCAGCGACAGGATTGAACCCGCGGCTGAGGCTCGTGAACATCACGAAATCTGCGAATTTCAGTGTTGCGATCACAGTCAGGCTGGTCACCACGGCAATCCGGACAATGACCCCAAGCGAACCTGCGCCGATTGCAATCAGCGCAAGGACAATCGCTGGCAGTTCCAGCGGGATAAGCAGTAGAGCGTCCCAAGCCATGGCACCGGGGTGATTGGGCTGGATCAGCACCAGATGCAGGATCGCCGCTGAAAGGGCGGCCAGAAAGATGGCCCGCAACGGCATATGTTGCCACAACTGCTTCATCGTGCGTGACGCCACAGCCAAAGGATGTCGCGTCCGAAGGACCAAAACAGTGCCACGGTAACAGCCAAGATCACCAGATCAAGCCGTCCATCCGCCAGAAACGGCACCTGCAGCGCGATCAGGGCGGCGATCTGAAAGACACAGACCACTTTCCGCGCGAAGCTGTCGGGCAATGCATGACCCAGCCATGGCCAAGCCAACCGCGCCGCGCCAAACACATAGTAAGGCAGACCCAAGAGCATGACATACATCCCCGCCGCACCGTTCACCGCCGCAAAGATCGCCAGGACAAGTGCAAACGCCGCATCAACCTCTACATCAAATCTGGCACCGAAATCCGAAACGAGCCCCTGTTTGCGTGCAAGCCAGCCATCCACGCCGTCAAGGCACAAGGCGATCACGGCCAGGCCAAAGGTGGCCCATGTTGGTGCCAACCCATGCAGCAAGGCGGTTAAAAGGATGCCCACGATCACCAACCGGCCGAGCGTAGCGATGTTACAAAGGCCCAGTGCCGCATGGGGGAAGTCGGCCGCGAGGCTGCGGGCGACAAGGACGGTCGCCATGAGATAGGTGGCGAGGCCAATGACCACCGCAGATGTCGCGCTCCCAATCATCAGGATACTGACCAGCAGCAACACCACGCCGCCCGAAAGAGCGGCCACGAAGAAGGCGCCAAGTGGTGATGAGAAGCCATGGACCTCCCCGGCAAGGCCCGCGTCCTTCGCAGAATATGAGCGTATCGTTTTCATAGCGTGCTCTTTTTTGTCCGTGTTCGAGAATAATACGCATGGCCCCCGCGTATTATTCTCGACGCTGGAAAGAAAAGGAGCGCAAATCATGACCACGACAACAAAAAAGTACAGTGGAACGTCCCGTTTGATCCATTGGATCATGGCCGTTCTGATCCTTGGCATGATCGTTGTGGGCTTTCTGATGGTACAGGACGGGTGGAGCCGCCCGGTCCAGAACACCATGTTCATCAGCCACAAGAACATCGGTGTTCTCTTGCTGATCCTGATCTTTGTGCGCCTCTTTAACAGGTGGCGGAACCCGCCGAACCTGGCTCCAGTAGAACTTGACTCGATGCAGGAATTCGCGGCGCGCATAGCGCATTTCGGGCTTTATGCGTTGCTCTTGGTCATGCCGCTGGCAGGCTACATCCGCGTGAGGGCGGGTGGTTTTCCGATCGAGGCTTTGGATGCGCTGGGGATGCCGACATTGGTGCCGCGCTCGGAAGCTTTGGCTGAGGCGGCGAAGATGGTCCATTTCTACGGAGCTTACGCGATCACGGCACTGGTCGTGATGCATATCGGGGCGGCATGTTTCCATGGCCTTGTGCGCAAGGATGGCGTGTTCACGCGGATGTGGCCACCGGTCGGCAAGGGCGCGTGAGGCCTTCCAAAGCTGCGTGATTAACGGTCGGTGCGAGGCTTTCAGGCGCACCGGCAAATGACAGAGTGATCAGAGGATTTGAACGTGTCGGTTGTCGAACACATCACTAAAGCACCGTTTGCTTCGCGCCGTCTGCGTATTTCGCCACGGTTTGCGTTTGTCGGGCTGAACCTCGCAATCGCGCTGGCGGTTTTCGCGGCCTTCGTCCTCTCGGTTGATCACTGGAATGTGGCGGCTTTGCTGATATCCGTTCTGACGTTGGTCAATGCGATCTGGATTTCGGGCGGTGCCGCGACCGCGATCTTGGGTCTTTTTGTGCCCACCAAACGCGCGGTCGCAGCACCCGAAGCGTGGCAACCCCAAGGGAAGACGGCGATCCTGATCACACTTTGCGGTGAGGCACCAGCGCCGGTTGCTGCTTATCTGCAAGGTTTTGGCCGGGCTTTGTCAAAGGCTATTCTTACTCACCAAACGGAGATCTTTGTCCTCTCTGATACGCGCGGTGACGAACGCATCCGGATGGAAGAGGAGGCGCTGCAGCCCCTCATTGATGCGGGGCTTGTCACCTATCGGCGCAGGCAGGTGAACACAGACAAGAAACCCGGCAACATCGCTGACTGGATGAATACGCATGGGGATCGCTTCGCTTACATGGTCGTCAAGGATGCCGACAGCCGCATGACTGCAAGCAGCATCAAAGAGATGATCTGGCGGATGGAGCAAAGGCCCAGCCTTGGGCTTCTGCAGGCCGGGATCGCGCTGATCCCCGGTCGCACCCGCTTTGGCAGGCATCAGCGGATCGCGTCCCACCTTTTGTCACGCAATTTCGGACGCGGTTTTGCGGCCTGGTCAGGGGATACTGGGAATTATTGGGGGCACAACGCGATCATTCGGGTGGCGGCTTTCCATGAGGCTGTCCCTTTGCCGCGACTCCCCGGCGGTGCGCCGCTGGGTGGTGCAATCCTCAGCCATGATTTTGTCGAAGCAGCCTGGATGCGTCGCGCTGGCTGGGACATTGAAGTCGCCCCTGACATTCAGGGTAGCGCCGAAGACGCTCCTCAAACGCTTGGCGAGTACTTCCGCCGCGACCGGCGCTGGTGTCAGGGTAATCTTCAGCATTTGCGCCTCTTGGGCCAACCGGGCTTGCACTGGCTCAGCCGGTTTCACTTTGTCACCGGGATTTTCAGCTATGTCGCGGGGCCGATCTGGCTGATCCTCGTCGCTTTCCTCAGCGCGGGTGTGATCTCGGTTTCTGGTTTTGCACCGGTTCTGTTGGTGGCGGCGACCTTGCTGGCTCCAAAGATCTGCGCGCTGATCGACCTCTTGCCAAAAGCCCGGACCTGGGCGCGGCGCGGGGTGATCTTGCGCGCATCTCTGGCGGAACTCGTCGTCTCTGCGCTGATCGCACCCTTGATCCTGTTGCGTCACGCCATGGCCGTCTGTGCGATCCTGATGGGCCGGGATTGCGGATGGAAGTCGGGGCGGCAATCCGGTTTGCACATCCCGTCCGGTTTGGTCGAATGTGGCGTTGGCTTGCTCATTTTCACCTTTGCACTGACAAGCGGTATCGCTGGTGCACCATGGCTGGCATTGGTCTATTTGCCGCTGATGAGCGCGCCAGTTCTTGTACCATCGCTGGATCGGATAGTGTCATGAAACGTCGCACATTTCTCAAAAGCACTGCCGCATTCATTGCGTTTGGAGCAAGTCGGGTGATGGCGCAGGACGCCCCCGATCTGTCCTTGCTAAAGGCGGCGCGCGCGTTGCGTGACGAGCCTTATGTGCCCAACACCACCCCGCTTTCGGCACCTTTCGCCGATCTCGATTACGACGCCTTCCGCGGCATCCGCCCGATTGAGGGTGTGACTGCCGGTCTGCCGCATGGCGATCGGTTTGCGGTCGACCTGCTCCCGCCCGGTCTTTACTTTCCCGACCCGGTCAAAGTGGACCGCATGACACCCGATGGGCTGCAAGAGATTGCATTCAGCCCGCAGGTTTTCAGCTACGAGCCGCGCTATTTCGACGACATCCCCGAAACCAGCCCCGGTGCCGGGTTTACGGGGATGCGCCTGCGTTATCCGCTGAATGCACCTGACCGCATGGACGAGGTGCTGGTGATGCAGGGCGCGAGCTATTTTCGCGCGATTGGCGAAGCGATGGTGTACGGCCTTTCCGCCCGCACGGTTGCGGTTGGCACCGGCGGACCAGAGGCTGAGGAATTCCCGCGTTTCGTGCATCTTCGTATGCATGCAGCAGAGGGCGACGCGGTGCGGGTCGAAGGCGTGATCGACAGCCCCTCACTGACCGGGCATCTGGACATGACGCTTTATCCCGGCCGGAATACGGAGATGGCGATCTCCACGACGATTTTCCCGCGCGTGGATATTGCAGATATCGGGATTGCGCCGCTTACATCGATGTACCTGAAGGGTCCGATGCTATCGGCTGTGTCCGACGATTTCCGCCCGCGCGTGCATGACAGCGATGTGCTGGTGATCCGGAATGGTGCGGGCGAACATCTTTGGCGGCCCATCGCCAACCCGCGCAACGTTGAGACTTCGGCCTTCGGGGATGTGTCGCCCAAATCCTTTGGCCTCTACCAGACGGCGCGGCGTTACGAGGATTTTCAGGATACCGAGGCCCGTTATCATGACCGCCCCTCTGCCAAGGTCACACCGCAAGGTGATTGGGGTGCGGGGGCCGTGATGCTTGTGGAACTGCCCACGGGGGATGAGTTCATGGACAACATCGTGGCCTTCTGGCGTCCGCAGAATGCTTTGATGGCGGGACAAGAGTATCGCTTTGACTACCGCTTGACATGGACACGCGATCAGCCGGATCTGGGTCACCTGCCTACGATCTTGCAAGCGCGCAGCGGGCGCGAACACAATCGCCCCGGGTTTCGGCGCTATGTCATCGACGTGGCTGCGCCTGCTGATGATACGATGCTTGTGGCCTCCACCAACGACGGAGCCGAGATCACCGGAGAGAGCACATTTGCTTTGCCGGGTCAGAGCGCCACACGCATGACGTTCCTGTTCTCACCCGGCGACCTGCAATCCGCCGAAATCCGCGTCAGCTTGCGCGGCAGCGACGGCACCCCACTGAGCCCCGTCTGGCTGCACCGTTGGACGCCCGCCCGGGACGGAGGCGTGTGATGCGGCTTGGTTCAACCCGGCAATGCGACTTCCGCCAAAAGCGGGCGATGGTCCGAGGTGATGCGAATGCCTGGCCCGTCAAGAACGCACGTCGTCTTAACCTTCGCCGGATCGGTGGCAAGCACGCGGTCAAGCGGCAGAACTGGGCGCGAGATCGGGAAGGTTGGCTTGGCTGGTCCTTTGAACGCATTTCCCAACAGGCGCGGCGAGAGGGCCAGACCGCCCCATGGACGCCATTCGTTCAAATCGCCGACAAGTATCGCAGGCAGTGGCGCTTGCCGGAAGACATGCTGGCTGATCGTGCGCAACTGTGCCAGCCGCAGCCCCTGCCACAAGGACAAATGCGTGCCGATCAGCCGGAATTGCTTCGGCCCGCGCGTCAGATCAGCGACAACAGCGCCGCGATGGCAATGACCGGGCAAATCGACGAGCGACATCCTTCGCACCGCGATATCAGGGCGCAAGAACATGATCACACCGAGAAAACCATGACTGCGAGGGGCCCAGCGCTGTTCAACCGCGCCATGGGCGTAGCGCAGCCCCGTCGCAGCCTCGACACTCGCAATATCCAAAAGCCCCGCATGGGGCGGGCATTCCTCGTCTGCCTCTTGCAGGATCAGGGCATCAACGCCGTCCTGCCAGACCTCATCCACCAGCACCTGCAGGGTCCGGGCCGGATCAAAACGTCCATCATTGCCGCGACAGCGGTGAATGTTCCAGCTGATGCAGGAAAAGTTGGCTTGCTGCGCCATGATCAGGCCCCTTGGAAAACATCTCCGATCAACGCGCATCCGCCGTCGGTGCAATGATGGCGCGCAAATTACAGAAGGAAAGAGATCGTACTATGTTCAATTCAAATCAAAATGTTGGAGTGGCCCATGTTTGCCGTTGAAGTCCGCGATCACATGATGATCGCCCATTCCCTGCCATCGCCTGTCTTTGGTCCGGCGCAGGGCATGCATGGGGCCACTTTCGTGGTGGATGCTGCGTTTTTTACCGAAGACCTCGATGAAAATGGGCTTGTGGTGGATATTGGCCTCGCGACAGAGGCTTTGTCAGCGGCCCTCGCCCCGTTGAAATACGCCAATCTGGATGAGATCCCGGAGTTCAAAGGCAAGATCACCACAACTGAATTCCTTTGCCACCATATCTGGCAGCAATTGCGCGAGGCTGTGCTGAACACCGGCTTGGGCGGCGGCGGACGCGTGCGCCGGATCAAGGTCTCGCTTGAGGAAAGCCACATTGCCCGTGGCTGGTACGAGGCGGATATTTAGGATGGGGTTTTCGGCTGACTGGCTGGCCTTGCGGGAACCTGTCGATTTGGCGGCACGCGACGACGCTTTACTTGCGCGCGCGGCGGCGTTCGCAGGGCAGGATGCTGTTGTGCTGGATCTGGGCAGCGGCACCGGGTCAACCGCCCGCGCCTTTGGCGATGTCCGCGCCACCTGGCGGTTCGTTGATGGCGATGCAGCGCTTCTGGATATCGCGCATGCGCGGCATCCGGCATCGGAATGTGTCACGATGAACCTGCGCGACATCGATGATCTGCCGCTTGACGAGGTCAGTCTGGTGACAGCTTCGGCTCTGCTTGATCTGATGCCGACGGAATGGATGACCCGGCTTGCCGCGCGCCTGCAAGAGGCGATGATCCCGTTTTACGCGGCACTGAACTATGACGGTGCTATGCGCTGGTCACCAGCGCTTGATGTCGATGCCACGATCACGCACGCTTTCAATCAACATCAGCAAACTGATAAGGGGATTGGCCCGGCGATGGGCCCGCAATCGGGGCAACTTGCTGCGCAAATCCTGCGCGCACATGGCTTTGATGTGACGTTGGCCGACAGCCCCTGGCAACTTGGTGCGGCAGAGGCAGATTTGCATGCCCAGCTGATCGCAGGTATCGCGGAAGCGGCACAGGAATGCGGAAGTCATCAGGCACCAGACTGGGTAACCAAACGTCGTGCAGACCTTGCGCGGTCACATGCCGTCATTGGGCATACGGACTTGCTTGCGATCCCGCAAAAACCGCATTGAGACGGTCAGTGTCAGAACTTTCCTGAAAAAAGGGAGAATAAAATGCAGCAGGTAGACGTAACCAAACGAGTCTGGAAAAGGATACGTGCTGTGAAATCGGGAAAATTGACACTCGCGGCGAGCAACTGGACCCAAGCAGAGATGCAGGCAAGCGCCCTTTACGGCGCTTTGACTGCCCCTTGTGACACACCGATTGTCTTTGCGCAGATCGGCCAATCGCTTGATGGCCGCGTCGCGACAGAGACCGGAGATGCGCAGGATGTCTCTGGCCCTGATGGGTTGGCGCATTTGCACCGGTTGCGTGCCATCGCCGACACGGTAGTGATTGGCGTGAAGACAGCGCTCCATGACGACCCGCGCCTGACGGTGCGGCTCGCCGATGGTGAAAGCCCCGCGCGTGTGGTTATCGACCCTGATGGGAGGCTTCCGAACGATGCGAAGCTTCTGCAGGATGCGTCGGTACGCCGGATCATCATTCAGGCCGTGGACAAGGAGCGCCCTGAAGGTGTCGAAGTCATCACACTCGACCGGGCCGACTGGATTTGCCCCAAGTCGATCCTCGCTGCCCTCACGGAACGCGGTTTCAAGCGTATCCTGATCGAAGGTGGCGGGATCACGATTGCCCAGTTTCTTGAGGCTGATTTGCTCGACCGTCTGCATATCTCCGTCGCCCCCCTATTGATCGGGTCTGGGCCGCAATCGCTCACCACTTCGCCCGTCGGCACACTCGCCGCCGCGCGCAGACCCAAGATGCAAGCCTACAACCTCGGGTCAGACATCGTGTTTGACTGCGAACTGAAACCGCAAGCGCAAGTGCATGCCCGTGGCCATCTGGCCGCGATTGGTGCCTGAAGCCGACTGAAAAGGACAAGACCATTGCTTAACCAAACAGCCGCAAACGCACTTGCACCCACACCCCGTGAACTGGTCGCCCGCGCCACTGGGGACCTTCGGATGGGTCTGCCGTGCCTCCTGCGCCATGCCGAAAAGCAATATGTGGCCGTCGCGATTGAGACGCTGGACCCCGCACGGTTCGACGCTTTGATGGCGCGCTTTGGCACGCCGGAACTAGTGATCACGCCGCGCCGCGCCGCAACCGTGATGACCGCAGCGGCAGCGTCAAACATCGCCGAACAGCCCGTGCGGATCAGGCCGCCTGAAAACGCGGAGCTTGATTGGTACACGCGATTGGCCGACACGCAATTCGACAAACCCGGCGCGCTTCTTGGCCCGCTACATGTTGTGCGGCAGGGTGACGATACTGTTCCGCGACTGGCGGTCCAGCTGGTCAAAATGGGTGAACTGCTCCCCGCCGCCTTGCTGTTTGATGCAGGTGGTGACCCAATGCACGATCTGTCACTGATCCCATTGGAGGCATATGTCGCTCTGCAACATCTGGCCCATGCGCCAGCGCTGGCACCGGTCGCCGCGGCGTCTCTGCCGCTTGAGGCGCATGATACGACCCAGCTTCATGTCTTTCGCGACCCCAACGGTCGGGCCGAGCATTACGCGATTGAAATCGGATATCCCGACCGGTCGCAACCCGTCCTTTCGCGCCTGCATTCGGCCTGTTTCACAGGCGATGTCCTTGGCAGCTTGAAATGCGATTGCGGCCCGCAATTGCAGGTGGCCCTGGCGCAGATGGGCGCTGAAGGGTCAGGCGTGCTGCTGTATCTCAACCAGGAAGGACGCGGGATCGGGCTGGCCAACAAGATGCGGGTCTACGATCTGCAATCGCAGGGCTTTGACACGGTTGAGGCGAACCACCGGCTGGGGTTTGAGGATGATGAACGAGACTTCCGGGTAGGCGCCAGCATGTTACGCACCCTTGGCTTTCACAATGTCCGCTTGCTGACGAATAACCCCGCGAAAGTCGGTGTGTTTGCGTCGAACGGCATCACCATTACCGAGCAGGTGCCGCTGCGCGTCGGGCAGAACGTGCACAACCAGAACTATCTGGCAGTCAAGGCCCTGAAATCAGGCCATTTGTTGTGAGGCAGGCGCAAGCCCTTTGGATCACGGGGCCGGAGCAGGTGGAGGTCAGGGATGTTGTCCCTGACCTCCAACCCGATCATGTTACGGTCCGCACACTGTTTTCCGGAATCAGTCGCGGTACGGAGCGGCTTGTCTATCGCGGGCAGGTGCCCGTCAGCGAGCACGACACCATGCGCGCCCCGTTTCAGGAGGGCGCGTTCACCTTTCCAGTGAAATATGGCTACGCCGCCGTCGGAGAGACTGAGACTGGGCCAAGAGCCGGAGAAACGGTATTTGCCCTGTTCCCGCACCAGACCCGCTTTGCGATCCCCGACGAAGCGACCGTGCCCGTGCCGACTGACGTGCCCGCCGCACGTGCTGTCCTTGCCGCAAACATGGAAACGGCCCTGAATATCACTTGGGATGCGGGAATCAGCATTGGTGACCGGGTTGTGGTCATCGGCTGCGGGGTCGTTGGAGCCTTGGTGGGGTATCTCGCCGCGCGGATTGTCGGAACCGAGGTGACACTGGCCGACATTGATCCGGCAAAACGAGATTTAGCCGAGGCGCTGGGCTGCGCATTCGCTTTGCCGGGGGAAGTCGAAGAGGGCGCGGACATCGTTGTACACGCCTCAGCCAGCAGTGCTGGCCTTGCCACAGCCATCGACATGGCTGGGATCGAGGCCAAAATTGTCGAGGCCAGCTGGTACGGGACCCAAAGCGTCGAAACACCCCTTGGTGGGCGATTCCATCAACGCAGGCTGCAACTCATCAGTTCGCAGGTGGGCCGCATTCCAGCCAATCACGCCGCCCGTTGGACTTATCGTCGCCGTCTTGGCAAAGCACTGTCGCTGCTGACCGATCCCTGCCTTGACGCCCTGATCTCGGGCGAAACTGTGTTTGACAAGCTAACTGCGGATTACGGCGACATCCTCAACGACCCCACCACGCTCTGCCACCGGATCCGCTACTAGGATTTGCGCTGCGGCAGCATCCGCCGCAGCAATCCGTCCTTCATGAAGAACTGATGGCGGAATACCACGAACAGATGGCCCAGCACCGCCGCCGCCAGCACATAGCCTGAAATGATATGTATCCACTTGGCGACGAAAGCGATGCTTTCGACTTTGCCAATCGGGTTCGGCATCCGCCAGACCTCAAAAAGGTGCACCCCAAAGCCTCCTGCCATAACATAAAAATACCCGCTGATCGGCATGACGAACATCGCGAGATAGAGAAGCTGCTCGGCGCGGTGGATGAATGTCTTTTCGCCCGTTGTGAGCGTCGGTGCCCAACCGGGCAACTGGCCGACCTGGCGATTCAACAGCCGCAAAATCGCGATGGCTAGCGCCACAAGACCGATGGATTTGTGCCAGTTGTAGTAGTTGTTCTGGTTGAGCCCCGCGACGATATCGCCCCGCTCCATCCCGGTCATGACATTGCCGCTGAAATACTGCCAGGCGAACATCACCACGATCAGCCAGTGAAATATCTTGGTAAACGACCCGTAACGTTCACTGGTATTGATCAGTGCCATGCGTTGAACCCCTCTCTGGCTTGATGTCGGTCGGCAATCGTGGCCGCCAATTCTGCTTATAGCGGCTACGCCGGAAAAAAGAACAGAGATGTCAGGTAGCTAAGCTTCCAGCGATCGTAATGATCAGCAGGCCACACCAAGGCCCTCCAGATAGGCAAAACCGCGCGGGATGTCTGATTTGCTGCGCAGCTCCAGCACCAGATGCGGCGCGCTTTGGCAATCGGCCAGCGCCTCAAACACCGCGCGCCAGTGGATTTCCCCGTCACCCGGTGCCCAGTGCCGGTCGGCATGGCCGTCAAGGTCTTGCAGATGCACATGCCGCAGTTGATCCCCGGCATCGCGCACGAAGTAGTCTACCGGCGGCGCACCCGACATGCGGCGCGCCAGATGCGCGTGACCGGTATCGATAGAGACTGCGATGGCGTCTGATCCGAAGCTGTCGATCATCTCGCGCCGCCGCGCTTCACATCAAAGATATTCTCGATCACTAGCGTCACGCCAAGCCCTTCGGCCTTTTTCACCACCGGCACCATGACCGCATGGATCCGTTCAAGCACCCCATCGGCATAACCGGGGTAATTGTGCAGGTTGTTCTCGTACCAAAGGTTGTAGGGCGAATGCATCACCATCTGCCGGGCGCCGATGCGGTCAGCGGCCTCAAGCGACTTGAGAAAGCGCGCGGTGATCAGGCTGCGCAATTCCGGGTCCTTGTTGTCCATATCCAGCCCTTCAAAGGGCCCATGCATCCCGACACGGCCCTGATGACCGTCAAGTGCGGCCTTTGTTGCCGCGATGCGATCCTCAAATTCGGTGGTCAGCGCCGCATGGCTGAAGAATTCCTGTATCTCGATGTCGCGGTCCGCCCCGAACAGCCAGTCGCGGTGATCGGCAATTTCATGGGCTGTCAAGCAGGCTCCGATTTTCAGCGGGGTCATGAGATAATCTCCTTGGGTCCGGGATCAGGGCATAGGTGACAATTGCAACAGACAGGCAAAGGTTCATGGCGAAAAAGCTCCACCAGCCGCCAAAAGCCTCGGTGAGCCATGCAAAGACCAAGAGGGCAGAGGCATTTACGCCATCGACGGAAACGAAATCCAGCCAAGTCGCGCGCCATAGCCGCGCTGTCCGAATGGCGTGAGCGGCAGCGTACCACGTGCAATCGTTTTGATCCCGTCGCCCATGCCATAAAGGGTGGCGGCCAGCATGATGCCCGGTATGGTGAAGCCTACGACCAGCAGCGTGACAAACCCTGCCAGCATCAGCTCTATTGCCAGGATGTAGATGACCATCGGATACATGTTGCGGCTCAGGACCATCTCGAGAAACCGACCCACGGTCTTGAACGGGCCGATGACAGCGCCCGCGATCGCCGCCAGTGCAGCACTATGCCCCAGATCCTGCACATTCGTCACCCACAGCGTCATGACCGCGCCGATCAGGCAGCCGGAAAACAGAAACGACACGACCATCCACAACATGCCGCACTTACGCGCCTTGCCCTGCAGCTCTGGCCAGTCAATGCTTGCGGTCCGTTTGGGCGCGTCAAGGTCGCGCAATGGGCTGCGCAGCCCGCAGTGGTGCAAGGGGACAGAGATCATAAGCGTCGCGATGCCAAGGATGACCCATGACACCTCCCACCCGAAGCGGGTGTAGAACCACAAGGTCAGTGGTCAGAAGATGGTCGATGCGATGCCACCAAAAGCGTGATGATCGAGATGGAGCGCTGGGTGGGAACCGTCAAGTCCAGCCCGCGACAGCGGCAAAAGCGACGTTGTAAAGTACGCACATGGCGGCGGCCTCAGCCAGCAGCATCGCGACGAACAATCCGTAGGGGCTCATTAAAAAGAACGGCAAAATCAGTACTATTCCCGCCTCGAGTGAGCCGACTGTCATCACCACCCGCCTGCCAAACTGATCCGTCCAGCGCCCGGCAAGCGGGGCAAGGGCGCCGCCGAAAAAGAGTCCAAGCGACTGGATGCAGAAATGGCGGTCAGGCTCAGCCCCACATCCACGCCCGGCCCGCCCGCGCGGATGAGGCACAGCAACTGCGCCAGCATCCCGATATGCCGGTCATTGTCGTACGGGCCGTTGATACGCTGCCCGATGACACGCCTATTTCCTTCAGCCAGGTCATCTGGTCCGCCGCGCGCGTCAAATTCACTATTCCCAGATCAGAGGATTAGACCATGCCCAATCCGCAATCGCTCGACGCCTATCCCCACGAAACGCTGCTGAGCGCGTTGGCCAGGGCTGATGCGGACCGGCTCAAGGCTTTTGCGGAAGGGTTAGTCGCGGAACTCGACGCGATTGACGTCCTCGAAAACCGCACCGGGCTTGTGATGCTGCCGATGCAGGACACAGCGCAAGGCACCAACTTTCATTTGGGCGAAGTTCTGGTCAGCAAGGCGTGCATCGCGGCCCTTTGGCAAGTCAAGTGGTGCTCGGTCAACCAGTAGAAAAAAAACCTGCGCAATTGCTCCGACAATATTCAGCTGGCTGGCGAAAAAACGCCCACTATTGATTGCCTTCCAGCAATCATACTATTGCGGCATTGCCTCGCTGGTGTGATAAGGCAAAAATATGTTAGCCAGTGATAAACTAAAAGCTGAAATCAACCGTGTTTCTTCAGCCAAAAGAAGAGAACGCCGCAGTTCTTTGCGCTCCTCAAGAGCGAACTACAGATTTTGCGGCCGCATCAAACGATGGAGAGCGTCTTTGTTTGAAGCACCACCACTTAGAGCAACAGATCGACACCTTTTTCACTGGTTGCCATGATTGCTATTTTTAATGTCACTGGAACAGGCTAACACGCCCGAGTGTCACTAACACATCACTGAAACAGTCTAGCGATCTAGAAACTCACCTAAGCAGGATTGAAGCGAAACACTCATGAACAGCAGTACAGACTTCGGGCGCGAGACACCACTTCAAGATGTCGACCGCCTGTTCGATGGGAAGTCAATCCTCATTACCGGGGGGACCGGTTCGTTTGGTGTTCGCTATATTGAGTCGCTTATCAATCGCACGCAGGCTCGACGCATTGCTATCTTTTCGCGCGACGAACAAAAGCACTACAATCTGCAACAGCGATTTCCAAATGAGGATCGGCTGCGCTTCTTCATTGGTGATGTCAGGGACTACGACCGGCTGACCCTCGCGATGTCAGGTGTAGATCTTGTCATTCATGCAGCAGCGATGAAGCATGTGCCATTGGCGGAATATAACCCGTTTGAGTGCCTTAAAACAAATGTTCAAGGCGCAGAGATGGTCATTCGCGCCGCAATCAAGTGTGACGTCGAGAAAGTGATAGCGCTTTCAACCGACAAGGCTGCCAACCCGATCAACCTTTATGGTTCGTCAAAGCTCGCGTCGGATAAATGCTTTGTCGCAGCAAACAACATGACGGGCTCGCAGGGTCCGCGGTTCTCGGTCGTTCGTTATGGCAACGTCGTGGGATCAAATGGATCGGTCGTTCCCTTCTTTCAGAGCTTGATCGATCAAGGTGCGAAAAAGCTACCAATCACCCACAAAGACATGACGCGTTTCTGGATTACCTTGCAGCAAGGTGTGGACTTCGTCTTTGAGAATTTCGCGCGGATGCATGGGGGGGAGATCTTCGTTCCTAAGATACCGTCAGTCTATCTTACCGACCTGGCAAAGGCCATGTTGCCCAACTGCGAGCTAGATTTCGTCGGCATACGGCCCGGGGAGAAACTGCATGAGGTGATGTGCCCACGTGATGACAGCCATCTGACCTTGGAGTTTGCAGATCATTTCGTGATAGAGCCCACGATCAAGTATTGGGACAGGGAAACGGATTTTTCCGTTAACGCGTTGGGTAGCGTAGGTAAGCGGGTCGAACCGCAGTTCGAGTATCGCTCAAATGACAACAACTACTTTTTGTCGGTCGAGGAAGTGCGAAAGTATAACCAACTTGCTGCCGAAAATGCTAGTTTTCGTCCGTTTGGCGTCGAGAAAGAGTTTGCCGCAGAATGATCCCATACGGACGTCAGGATATCACTGAAGCCGATATTGAGGTGGTCGTTGAAACCCTGAGATCGGATTTTGTCACACAGGGCCCTGCCATCCCACGGTTCGAAGACACAGTGAGTAGATACTGCGGTGCTGCAGGCGCGATTGCTGTGACCAGCGCGACGGCGGCGCTGCATGTCGCTTACAGGGCGCTCGATATTGGTCCGGGCAGCCTGGTTTGGACAGTACCCAACACTTTTGCGGCAACAGCAAATGCCGCCCTTTATTGTGGCGCAGATGTTGATTTTGTCGATATCGATATTAGCGACCGCAACATCAGTATCCCTGCTTTGCGAGAAAAGCTGGAGGCTGCTGCGCTACAAGGAAGTTTACCTGATCTTGTCGTTCCTGTTCACTTTTCCGGGCTGTCTTGCGATATGGCTCAGATTGGCGATCTGGCGCAGGAGTTTGGCTTTCGTGTCGTCGAGGATGCTAGCCATGCCATCGGTGGAAGCTACGGTGCCGACAAAGTTGGCTGTTGTCGCCATAGCGACGCGACCGTTTTTTCCTTTCATCCTGTTAAACTGATTACAACAGGCGAAGGGGGGATCATCACGTCGGCTTCGACGGATGTTTTGGAGCGATGCGCCCTTCTGCGATCCCATGGAATTACGCGCTCGCCCGACCGACTTGCCGCGCAGGCTGACGACCCTTGGTACTATGAAATGATTGAACTCGGCTTCAATTATCGCATGACTGATATCCAAGCTGCGCTGGGGACATCTCAAATGGGGCGGCTGGACAGTTATGTTGTTCGAAGAAACGAGATTGCAGCGCTGTATGAAGAAGCTTTTTCGGAGACGGGGCTTGGGCGCCCATCCGGTCGCCACGACGTTGTTTCCGCAAGGCATCTTTATACGGTTCATTGGCCAGATGGTCTGGGAGATATAGATCGACGTGCCGCCTTTATGGGGCTAAGGGCTGCAGGTATCGGCGTCAATGTCCACTACATCCCTGTCCACCAACTTCCTTATTATCGCGGCCTTGGTTTTTCATCTGGCCAGTTTCCTGCTGCCGAAGCGCACTACGCCCAAGCGATATCCCTGCCGATGTTTCCGACAATGACCGCAGAAGAGACTCAAAAAGTCATCACAACCGTCAACGACTTGGCTGTGTCATGAACGTGTTGGTGCCGAACATGTCAGTTTCTGTGTGCTACCGCCAAACGGATTTTCGTGACCTAGACCGGAGTTAGGATCATCACACGATTGATCACACCCGGTAAGATGTCGGTCTTACTTCTTCAGGGTCCAGTCGGGCCCTTCTTTCGGGATGTTGCAAGAGCTTTGCGCGACGATGGGCACATGACGGTACAGGTCTGTTTGACATTGCCGGAATACCTCCTCTCCTCTGCCGATGAAAAGGTATGCTATACTGAAGAAGCGGAACGTTTTTCCGCGTTTATGCACGATCTGTATCGCACGCGTAGAATTGATAGAGTTTTGCTGATGGGGTCAGAGCGTTTTCAGCACCGCGTTGCTATTATGGTGGCAGAAGAACTTGGTATCCCGGTACTGGCGCTAGAAGAAGGATACATCCGTCCAGGTTATGTGACAGCTGAATGGATGGGAAACAATCGATCCTCGCCGATCAGGGACCTGACCGACCAACAACTATTGCAAGAGCCGAAACCAAAAACACGACTGCGTGGATCACAGAGCAGGTTCGCCGTCTTGGTTCTCCTGTCGACTTTCCACTATGTCTTTCGCGCCATCGGTGCCAGCGTTTTCAAACGCCATCTGTATCATCGACAAAGGGCGTTGGTGCGGGAGTTCTTCCTATGGCAACGAAACTGGATGCGAAAGCTCTTCCACAGCAAGAAGAATGCGGTTCTGGAGCATCGTCTTAAGACTCATCTGGCAAAGCGTTTCTACATTCTACCGCTTCAAGTCGATGATGACATGCAACTGGTCGCGGCGGCGCGCGGATGGGACAATCGACGGATCGCTGAAACGGCGCTGAAGTCTTTTGCCAGATGTGCCCCAAAAGACCATGTACTTGTGATCAAGGTACACCCGTTTGATCGTGGACACTTTGCTGACCGCCGCAGATTGCTCCGGTTGGCAAAAGAGAATGGCATCGCTGACCGCTTCATCATAATCGACGATGGTCAACTTGGTCCGCTGACGAAAGCCAGTTGCGGTATGGTGACGATCAACAGCACCTCTGGTCTGTTGGCATTACAACATGGCGTGAAGCTGGGCGCGGCGGGGGAAGCGATTTATTCCCGACGAAGCCTATGCTTTGACATCAAACATCAGGACGATATGGACCGCTTCTGGGATCACAATAGCCATGTCGATCAGCGGCTGGCCGATGGATTGCGTTTTGCTCTTTTGAATCGCTCACTTCTGCCCGGCAACTTTTATTCATCTTCGGATCGGCAGATGGCGACGCTCGCAGTCGCCAGTCGACTTGTTGGGAAGGTTCCCGAAAACATAAGCTTTTCACGCAAGCGCGGTTGTTCAAGTCCAGAGAGTACTGATGGTTCAGTTAGCTTGTTGCGCCGTCCGCGTCGCTCGTCAGATCGTCAGTTGAAGAAAGTCAAAAGCTGGTAATGCTAAAGCATCGGCAGCCGACGGTTTGCATGTGATGGGTTTCGTGGATCGATTGATGAGATCACTTTGATGAATGGGTCGATGCATCTGATGCGCCGCCTTCGATACAGTAGACTTGTTCGAAAGCTACAGGCCAACAAGTTTGTATCCTTCACTGCTTCATCGGATGCCCTTTTCGATGGTCAGACGATCAAGGTCGTGTTTGGCGCCACTGCTGTAGTCAAAGATGTATTAATCCGGGTCTGGGGTAAGGACCGGATGATCTTTGTCAGAGCAAAAGCCGATAGTTCGTTTCCGCCTGGTGCATTGTCAGCAGTGGCGCGCATTCCGAATGCCAGGTTTGTCTTTCTGGATGGCCATCAGATGAGATCCGTCGTAGCGAAGCGACCGGCGTTGGAACGTCGGGTTCGGTTGATCTTGAAGTCACCGTTGGGTCTGATGGCTGACTATCAAGCACTGCTAGCGTTCCGCGTCCAGAAGTTCACAGGGGAAACAGATGATGAACTGATTGAAGAACCCCCAAGCCTCGCGGACATCACCCTTTGGTTTGGCTATCCCGTTCGCAACATGACGGGATTGGATGAAAGAGTAGACAAAATCATCTATCTGGATGTGACTTGTGCGACACCACCTGACTGGACGCATACGAAACCACTGATAGAGTTGCGTTTCCCCGGTGTTCCGATCCAACGGATCGAGCATTTTTTCGCCATAGATAGCGGGGAAGCAACGCGTGCGTTTCTTGATACTGTGTCGCTTTCTTCCTGCATCACTATTACGCATGATGCCCCGACTGCTGCATATCTTCATCATTGTGGTTACCGCGCCGCAGTTATCAAAACTGATGGTCAACTAACCATACCATCCAGCTTTACCGCCGAAGGCATGGCGATGCTGAAGCAATTTTCGGCAACAGGTCTCCATGATTTGAAGATGCGCCGCGCGATCAGCCTTGCAGATTTTGTATCACACGAAGCGGGGGAGTTTAGGCAACATCGCATCTTGCTTCGTGAAATCAACCGGGCAATCGGTAATGCGGAGGACAAGTTGACCCTTCTTGCGGTCTCAAAGGCGCGAGAACATGATTCATCGCTGGCGGTGGATTTACAGTTGTTGTTTGAGCGTCTTGCATTGAAATCCAAAGGGACGAGCGTGCGGAGCTTCGCCGTCATTCAACGACTGATGAGCCGCTTGCATCAGTCCGGTTTCATCTCTGACAACGCAGGAGATTTGGCACCGCCATATTTGCAGCACCTTGAGGTAGAGCACGGGCAGACTGCTATCGCACTCCCACCAAATGCCCCAGTTAGACATTGGCGAACGCGGTTGCGCGAGGTGCTCGCACAAGCGAGCGTCAGATGGTTTTTTCGGTTAGGACGCACGGGTTTGCTTGCGCCTCTGTCGCGTGTCGCCGCGCGGCAGATCGCGCAGTTGGGGATTGAGCGTGGTTTTCAGTTTATTGTTGGCATGACTAGTGACCGTGCCGCAGCCATCGCACTTGCCAGAAAGATCGAACACGCGTCGCCAAAGTCAGATACCCACTCATCGATTATCTGCGCGCGACTTTACCTTTCCGCGGGCGCGACCGACGATGGGTTGAGAGTGCTGCGAGACTGTCGATCATTTGAGGATGCGCAACAGGGTATCATCATTTCCTGTCTCCATACGACAGGTCATGTTGGCGAAGCGCTTGAATGGTATCGGCAACTATCAGACGAGGTCAAATACCGACCGCACGTTTGCGTGCATGTCACAAGGCTGCTTCTGCTCACTAGTTCGCGATCAGACGCACTTGCCTATCTGCAGAAATGTCATGATCGGAATCCCCACCTGTCACCAAGTGCTCAGGCAGTGTTCGCCGGGCTCTATGTCCTTGCAGGTGAGTTTGACCAAGCACACGTTCATCTTACCGAGCTTGTTGAGCGTGGCTCTAACAATGCGGAAGTCTTGTTGAAATGGGCGCAGGCTATGCGCATGACCGGCGGTAGCAAAGCTGGAATTCGCTATCTGCAGCATCCTCAGTTCGTAAGGTCTACACGAGCTTTGCTGTTGCTGAGCTATCTGTTGGCGGAGGAAGGTGACCTGATGGGGGCACTGAAAGCAGCTTTTGCAGGGTTTGAGATCGATGAAGCCTCTACCGTTCTTGTCGCGCGGCTAACCTTGCTTGCTAGTGCCGCTTCCGCCGACGATTTGATTGGTGACGTACTTTCGCGCCATGCTGCCACTTCAGCAACTGCAAAAATCAACGCCGCCAATCACATGATATCCCGGCAAAGGTATGCCGAGGTGGCGCGGTTGCTGGACTATGCCGAAGCAAGTAAGGCTGATCGACTGCGGATCGCGCAGGTTCGTCTCAGGCTTTATCAGCACACGGAAAACTATGGTTCGGCGAAAACAGAGTTGGAAAGGGCTTTGGCAATTGATCCTTCACGACTGAATTTTGTTCTGGCTGCAGCGGAGCTGGCGCTGAAGCTGGCGGCAAAAGCAGACGCCGAAAATTATGCAGCGCGTGCTTCCCTGATTTCAGCCAAGGATCATAGGGTACTGGAGCTTCACGCTCGGCTGGCCGAGCACAAGAAGCAGTACAAAAAAGCACAAGAGTATGTAGGCAAGGCCTGCAAAGAGCGGCGCGCAAATAGTTTAAGGGACGATTTAAGGAGCAATTGGCACCACTTTAGACTGTGCGCCGCCGCTGGCCAGGTGTCAGATGCTCACGCAGCCTTCAGGCGTTTGGTGTCTGGTTTACATCAGCTTCTGCCGTCAGAGGTTTCGCCATGGAACGGTATGGCGCTCAAAGGTCAGCGGGTGTTGCTTTTGCCCCGAGGCGGTCCTGGCGATGAGCTAAGAACACTGCAAGTTGTCGGGAGGCATTTGTCGCAAGAGGGTGCGACCATAGGTTTCTTGGGGGATGCGCGAATGCGCAATACCTTTGTGCAGAATTTCCCTGAAGGCGAATTCATCGAAAACCCAATCGCTGGATCGAAACTGAGGGCGGATCAGATATCGCAGATCAATCTGCCGAGGCTTCAGGCGGGATCGGTTGAAATGGCGCGGCGGCTTGGCATCTACATCCGGGCTAACACCATTGAGCGGTTTGATCAGGTGCTCTTTGCGGATGATGTTGTCCTTCACAAGGTTTTACCTAACATTTTGTCAGGTGTAAAACCCCAGTACGCCCGGCTGGACCTTACCCCTGATGCGCAGAGTCGCGCCGAAGAAGTGCTAGCTGGCCTCGAGGGTGAAGGACCGCTCGTTACGATTTCGTGGCGGGGTAGCTATTTCAGCCCAAACCGCCCATCAGATGCTTTTCTACAAATCGCGGAGCTTGGGCCAATCTTGCGCAACCGCGGTGTGCGTTTCCTTGATACACATCCAAATTCCTCTGATGCGGAGCGATCAGAGATTGAAGAGAGATACGGGGTGCGCATTTTGCGCCCAAAGAAAGAGAATTTCAGAGATGACCTTGCCTTGCTAGGCGCAATTATGTGCAAGGCCGATGCCAACATCGTCCCACCTGTCACGCAACGCGATCTTGCCGCAGCAGTGGGGGCCCCGAACATCTGGTCGTTCGACGTCATTCCCGGCATCAGCGAGGCATGGCGCGTTGACAAAAAGACGCAATCTGACCTTTGGCAACCTAATATTCTTCACCATACCGAGCGGCATTACGGGCACCGCTCAGAAGTCGTTGCCGCCCTTGCGGCTAAGGTGGCCACACTCCGGTAGCGGACGCTTCAAAAGCCCCGGCTTACCACGCTGTCCACCCCCCATCGACGGGTAAGGTTGCCCCATTGATAAAGCTGCTGTCCGGCGAAAGAAGAAAGTGAACAGCTCTTGCGACTTCCTCTGGCCTCCCAACCCGGCCGAGGGGGACCCTGGCCGCAAGTATTTCCACAAATTCTTTAGAGTTTGTTGCTGCTGGGAAAGGACCGGGGGCAAGCGCGTTTGTTCTGATACCTAAAGGCCCAAGTTCGCATGCTAGGTAGCGCGTCAATTGGTTAACTGCCGCCTTGCTCGCACCGTAGGCCGGAGGGTTGCGTGTAGCCTCTGATCCGTAGATGCGCGGGTCTGGACTGACCGTGCCATACATGGATGATATGTTGACGATTGCTGTTTCATGGCCAAGTGCGGCGTTTGCCTCAAGATATGGCAAGCACTGGTGGGTGACGTCCGCGAGGCTTGCCACGTGCATATCCAAGGAAAACACAAAGTCATCCTTTCGGGACATGCGAAAGGACCCGGTTTTGCCAATTGCCGCGTTATTGATCAACCCGCTCAGGCGCTTGATGCTCAGTCTCCCCAAAAGATGAGCAACACTTTCTGATGCACGAATATCGATATTGCCAGCAGGATGGAAAAACGACTGTTTGTCATTCGGCAAGCTAAGCTTAAGCGCGTCAAGTTTGTCCTGATCGCGACCAACACCCACGACGTGATAGCCCATTGAGATCAGGTGTTTCGACATTGCAGATCCTAGTAATCCTGCTGCTCCTGTCAGAACAACGGTCTTACCCGACCCAAACGATCGTTCCTGTTGAGCGGTTGTTATGTCCAATCTCTTGGCCAATTTGCTGGATTTAGAACATGCGCACTTAGCTTCGGTCGATGCGCTCGAATAGTAAGAACCATCTGCTCGTTGACCGGTGCAGCATGTGCCGCAGCTATCTGCATAAGTTCTGATCGAGAGGCAGTGCCGACAACGATCCCATCAATCCAGTCCATGCACCTTACGTAATTCAGCGCGATCTCAACTGCACTGATCTTCTCAAAGAGGCCCTCAAGCGTCTCTAGAAATTCTCGTAAAACAATCCCTTCTGTTCCCAAACGTTCGTATCGTACATTCTCTCGCCGCGCTACCAAAAGACCTTGAAGGAAAACTGAGCGCACGTGAACGGTGACGTCTTTCCTTTCATGAATCAGCGCCGTAATGCTTGGGTTTTCAAAGCGGTGGTCAAGAAAGTTGAATGGGAACTGGACATGCTGAATTTCGGGAAGACGTAAAACAGCTAAGAGTTCAGATGGTTCCGATACAGAAACACCGATCTTGCCAATGCGACCTTCACGCTGCTGCTCTTGCAATACATCGCGCACGATATTTGTTTTACCAAGAATCTGGTCCGGTCGGTGTAGCATGACGCATGAGAGGCGTTTGGCCCCCAAGGCCTTACGTGATTGATCCAGTGACAGTTGGGTCGCTTTTGCAACTTCGATGGCGGTAGTTTTTTTGCTTATGCCCGGGTCTAGTTTTGTGAGTACCTGGAACCTTTCATCCAGCTCGACCGCACTTTGGTAGCAGCCAATCACATCTTCACTTGTCCCATAGGCCCGCGCAGTGTCGACTGATTGGATGCCTTGTTTGCGCGCAAGTGCAAGCAGGTCCACGGCGTCTGCTTGACCCAGTTTACCGGTCTTGTTGGTCACGCCATAGGCCATACCCAATTGAGCAGTACCAAGCACAAGCTCTGTTTGACGTTGCCGGCGCGCATCATGCATCTATTGCAACAACTTTCTGATTGAAGGCGTGCACCTCGATCGCTTCCTCCAATGTTTCGTAAAAGGTGAGCTTCCCGTTTTGGATGACCCCACCAATATCGCAGAACTGTCGCAAAAGCCGAGCAGAATGAGATACAAGAAATATCGACGTTGTCTGTCGCCTGAGCGTGAGAACATCATCACATTTTTGCCGGAACGAAGCGTCCCCAACACCGATGACTTCATCAATCAGATAGTAGTCAAACTCTAGCGCCATAGAAATCCCGAAAGACAGTCGCGCGCGCATACCTGACGAATAGCTGCCGACGGGTTGATCAATAAACCGCCCAATTTCCGCAAAGTCTTCTACAAATGTGACGATGTCGCCTAGATCTTGATCGTACAGATCGGCGATGAAGCGCATGTTTTGCCGACCGGTCAGAGCCGGATGTAGCCCCCCAGAGAAGCCAAGCGGCCAAGAGATCCGGCCATCGCGATAGATGCTCCCGGAGGTCGGCTGCTCACTCCCGGCGATCAACCGCATCATCGTTGACTTTCCAGCGCCGTTCCGGCCAAGAATCCCAATATTCACCCCTTCCGGCACGATCCCAGAAAACTCTTCAAGTATGGTGACGTGACCTCCACCCTGAAGTGGATAACGCTTTGTCAGTTTGTCAAATACGATCATGGATCAGTCTAGAATGCGGACACGGAAGGCGCGACTGAAGATAATACCGATCCCACCACAGATAAGTCCCAGTTGAACGGGATATGATTTGTCGAGTGTGGCGACATAGTCAATATATATCGCCACCCTGAACCACTCGACGCAATGCAAAACAGGATTCCACGCGATGATGTTTGCAAGTTCGATTGGCAAGAGGGCGGGCACATAGAAGACACCAGAGGTGATCAACAGCGGCAGGCTCATGATCGAGTAGATCATGCGGTAACTTGGGAACAATGACACGATGACCGCATTCAAAAACCCAACTCCAATGGTCAGCACAAATAGGGCCAGCGCAGCGAACGTGATCTCTACTAGGTCGTTGATCCGCGTGCTTTCGCTTCCAATGATTATGAAAAAGTAAAAGACTACCAGGATCGTACTCATAGTGAATGTCTCGATTGCCGCGCGCGCCGTCATCGCGGTCAACGGCGTGACAGAAGGAAAAACCATCAATGTCCGGTTCGCAGTGATTGAGAACATGATGCGGCGCGAAACCATTATGAAGACACGCACCGTGATGAAACCCGAAATGAGAAAGAGAACCGCGCTTTCACCGAACGGCACCTTATCCCTGATGAAGGTACGCAAAAGAATGAACGCCAGAAAATAAAGTGTTGGCTCGACAAAGGCCAACAAGTAGCCAAGCCGGGAACTTCCATAGCGCGTGATTGCCTCGCGCTGCACCATCGCTTTGGTGACCCTTAGTGTTTCGACGAATGCTGGCCAGAAAGACTGGCGATCCTGAAGATCTCTAATCAGGTTCGCATCCGCGCTTTGGAGTTTGAGCTCTGCCATGATAAGTAGCAACCCGATCAGGCAATGTGATCGCGGATAGTGCGCCACAGGAAGGTGATGACCAACCAGCTGAAGAAAATCCACAATCCAGCAATAATTGTGTAGAGCAGCGGTTTTGGATGCCTAGAGGCATCTGGCAGTTCCGGGGGAATGTAGCTTGCCAAGTAACGCTCTTGTTGCCGTGCATCTGCCTTGGCAGCTTCGAGTGATTCAAGAGCTACAGCGTAAGCTTCGCTGGCAAATTCCTGATTTGTAGAGAGTTCAATGAATATATTGGCCACGTTTGCGATATTGCCCTCATCGCTGTTTTCGTTGCTACCGGATCCGATTCGCAGTCTCTGTGCTGCGATCTGCTCTTCGGTCGCTCTGATCTGCCGATCCAATACCAGCAACAGAGGAGAATTCTCGGGTATCGTGGCTGGGAGGGTGCGTCGCTCTGTCAGAAGTTCCGTCAATCTCGCTTCAAGCGTGGCAACGATGCCGACCTCGACCTGTACTAGAGATTCTGCGTTTATTGATTGGGTCTCGTTCTGAAAACGCTGCATTTCCAGGCGGGCTTCTCTCAACCGTTGCTCGGTGCGTTGCACTTCCTCTTCTGCCGTACTGATCAGTTGCTGGCGGGACTCATCTGAGAGACTATTGACCAGATGCTCTGATTGCCTAACGATCGCGTTGGAGATGTCTAATGCGTCTTGCGGTGTGAAGGCAAAGACCTGAACCGTCGTGTTACCCGAAATGGTGTTGTATTCGACCTTAGTTCGACGCTGCCAGTAGCTTTCAAGGTCTATGAAGGGAAGGTCCGGTTCGATCCTATTGAGCGTATCGATAAAGGGACGCGAAAACGCTAGCCTCACGTCATAGTCTTGCATGTTAAGGATGTCGCGAGCGACCTGCTGGGAGCGGATATAGCTTTGCAAGATATAGGAGTCGGCCGCCTGACCACTCGCCCCCGGCAATGCCGAAAGACCAAGCAGGCTCAGAGATGGGGCGTTTGAACCACGCACTGCAAACTGAGTTTCGACCACGTATTGTGGCGTTGCGATATTGTAGAAGTAGTGACTAACCAACCCTGTCGGTACCACGACGAAGAGTAGGAATCTGACCAACCCCATCCATCTAAGGCGAGCGTGCGACCTGTTGCGAGGCTGCCGTCCGGTCCCTGGTGGTTTGGGTTGATCTTGATCGGTCGTTGCTAATCCGCCACGAGTTAACGCCGCATGCTTGGACGTTTCGGCCACTTTTGTCGACTCGTTCCATGCCTGACCTGGCGAAACATCAATAAGTTGCGTCGGTTTGATCGGAGTATCAACGGTCATCTCGTCGCTTGCATCCTTCCGGTTGACCACGGCTAAGCACAATAACATTCTATGTTGGAAGAATGGCGTTAAACGCCGAGTTTGCCAAGGTGGCCGGTCGTTGAGCAGCTTTCATTGTATGAAGGATTGCGATGCGCAACACATTAACTTGGCAGCGAACGAAGACTGGAGGCATCATCATGCAAACACCCGATCTCATACTTGAGACGGCCAGCTTTCACGGTGGTTCCCCACTCCAACTTGAACGACTAATAAAACATGCCCATGACTTGGTCTACAGTGGGACAAAAGGCATCAAGTTTCATGCCATCGCTGCTGACAAACTGGCGACCAAGGATTTCTTTGCATATCCAATTTATCAAGAACTGCAAATTTCCACCGAGGCCTGGTGTAGTCTTATCGCGGCTGCCCAACCCTTAGATGTGTGGCTAGAAATGGCAGATGCTCATTGTGGTGACGTTCTTGCAGCAAGTCGCGACAGAGTGACCGGCATTAAATTTCAGCCATCCATGGTCGAGAATACTGAGGTACTGGCATCTATCCGCGCTGCTAAGCCAGAGACTTTGCGCATGATCCTGAATGTTTCGGGACTATCAATCGAACAGATAGAGACTTGTCTGGACAGGGTTGCCGCATCAGGTTTGCGACCTGAGAATATCACGTTGCAAGTAGGATTTCAGGGCTATCCAACAGCTGTCGAAGACACGATGCTGAACAAACTGGCCGTTGTTCGCGCAGCATTTCCGGAGTACCGGATGGGATTTGCAGATCATGTGTCGGCTGCGGATCCTTACGCGCGCATCGTACCCGCAGTCGCTACTGCGATGGGTTGCGCGCTGATCGAAAAGCACGTTTGTATCGCGCGCTCAAACACCAAGTATGACGCATACTCTGCATTAGAGATGTCTGAAGTGGTAGAGATGGTGGGCCATCTGGAAAAGACGGCAGCGGCTTTTGCACCTGTGTTTATCTCAGCATCTGAGCAACGGTACCTCGCGGAGTCCATCCAGCAACCAGCATTAGCTGTCGATATGTCAGCAGGCACGTTGGTTGCTGCGGAGGAGGTCGTTTTTCGAAGGCAAGCTGCGCCTGTACTCTCTTTGGCCGATATTCGTCATGAACAAGCTAGAGCTCGTGTTCTGGCAGAAGACATAACGGCCGGCCGTGGTGTCCAACGCAAGGACTTTAGGGACGCTAACATATCCGTCGTCGTTGCCTGCCGCATGAAGTCGACGCGTCTGAAGTTTAAACCCAAAATTGAGATTGACGGTGTGCCAGCCCTCGATCGTTGCCTTGAAAACTGCTTGCGTATCTCGCGCGCGCAGCGGGTCATCCTAGCAACATCCACAGTTGAACAAGATGATCCGCTGATTACCCATACACTTTCGGGACGCGTCGGTTGTCTGCGCGGCGATCCTGAGGACGTCATGTTACGCTACCTCGACGCAGCAGACCAGGAAGGTATCGACATCATTGTCAGGGTGACGGCAGACAATCCGGTGACGTCACCAGAGATTGCTGATCTGTTGATTGAAAGTCATCTGCGTACTGGTGCAGACTTCACGCGGGCAAAGGAAGAGGCCGTTGGAACCGGCGTTCACATCATCAATGTGCAGGCAATGCGCAAAGTCATCCGCGTTTTGGGCGCAGCACCCATGTCGGAGTATATGAATTGGTACTTTGAAACAAATCCAAGCCATTTCAAGCTGAACATCGTTGATTTACCATCCGAGCTTGTCCGCCCTTATCGATTAACAATGGATTACCAAGCGGACGTTGACATGCTCATGGCTCTGTTTGCCGAGTTAGGGCAGCGAGGCCTCGAGCCATACACAAAAAATGTCTTCAAGGTTTTGGATGAACGACCCGATATTGCCGCAATGAACGCGGATGAAGTCATCATCTATAAGGCGGACGAAGAACTGATTTCGCGCCTTCAAAAAGAAACACGCTTTCCTTCGTGTGTGGACACATAGCCATCAAATCACGGTTGCTGCTGGAACGATTGCTGAGAGGAAGACCTTTGGGCATCTTCCATATCGGGTTGTGACCCGCCTGCAATCCTTTAGCATACTGAGCATGATCTCTGGCCGGTAGGGGCAGCAGGAGACTGCGCTCTTGCCCACCTACAAGGACGGAGTTTTGAACGCAAGAACCACGTTCTAAACGTCGTTCCAAGGCGCATGGAAGAAGTGGAACTGGATGATCCGGTCGTAAAGTCCTGCCGCACTATCTCATCCCTCACCGCCAAGAGCACAACGCAGTTTTAGCATCACGATTGAGGGACGAGGGTAGGCCTCCTTAGTAGCACGCAAAATAAGAGGCAGGCCGTAAGGCCCGCCCCTGGCCAGAGTGGGTTTGCAGTCGCTGTTATGCCAGATGCGATCGCAGGAACCAGGCAAACTTTTCGTGCGTCTGGCCGCGCGCGATGCACAGATCTTCGGTCAGCGTGTCGCCATATTTAGCTGCGAGTTCACCACAACCTGCAAGCGTCGCTGCCAGAGTTTCCTGCGCGTCCTGCATGATCTTAATCATGTCCTTGTCGGTCGCATGCCCATCATGTTCTGCAATCTTGGACCGCTTGATCATCCCGGCCAAAGTGCCTTCTGCGTGCATGTCTATCGCACGAATACGCTCCGCCAGATCGTCCTGGGCGACAAAATGATCCTCATAGATTTTCTGAAAAAGATCGTGCAGCGGACCAAACGACATGCCTTTGACGTTCCAATGAAAGTTCTGCGCCAGCATTGTTGTTACGGCGGTTTCCGCCACTGACTGGTTCAAAGCCTCTGCAATTGCTGCTTTCGCGTCAGAATTCAGCGCCATCGCCGTCTGGGTCATCGTATTACTCCGGGTGCAATTTTTTTGCTGGCTGGCGTCAGGCTGGCTCGCTTGACGCCTTATATAACCTGCTTTTTTACGCAGGCAAGAACTTTTAGAACCATTCTAAGCCCGAGAAAACTGCTGGGAAATTCCGTTGATCAGGAAACTGATATGGCGCTGGTGGATTTTCGGTATGCGAGAGCGGATCAGGAATGCCAGGCTGTCCCGATCATCCTCGGCAGCCGCCATAATCGCCCGCATGAGCCAGGATTCATCAAAAGACAGCTCCACAGTGCCGGGCCTAAAAAACACAGGTTTGTTGCCAACCACATCGCTG